>CAYSFP010000106.1:0-19860 GCA_964430075.1 uncultured Planctomycetaceae bacterium
CAATTCTCACCGGCAGAGCCGGTGGATTAACTAGGATTTAACCGCGCTCGCTTGCCCTGCGCCCCGGGCGGGCCAAGAGAGCGCGGTTAAATTGCGGCGCCGCCCCACGTGGGGCGGCGCCGTCGATGAGGATGCCCGTTGGGCGGTGCGAACGGCGCTCAGGCGCCGCCGCCACGTCCGCCGCGGCCTCCGCGTCCCTGCAGCGACGAGAGATCCATTTCGAGCGTTTCGCCCTTCATTTCATCCCAGGCCTTGCGCTGCTCGTCGGTGAGTACGGCGAGCAGCGCTTCGTCATTTTCCTTGCGCAGCTCTTCGAACTTGGCCATCCGCTCCTCCGGGGAGGCGTCGGGGGAGAACGCGTCGCGGAACGCGGCCATGTTGTCCTGCCGCACGTCGTCAAGCTCCTCCTTCTGGTCGTCGGTGAGCTTCAAGGCGGCGGCAATGGCCTCGTCGGCGAGCACGGCCGTACCGTTGGCCTGCACGTAGAGCTCGCCGATGCGTTTCTGCTGGGCTTCGTCAAGAACTTCGTTGAGCTGGGACGCAAACTCGGCGTTCAGCTCGGCTCGCTCGGCGCGGGCCTCCGGGCTAAAGCCGCCGCGACCTCCTCCTCCTCCGCCGCCGCCCAGTGCGCGGCGTTCCTCCCGGAACTCATCGTTGAGATCCGCAACCTTCGTCTTTTGCTCGTCGGTGAGCGCGAGCTCTTTCTGCACGTCGGGGACAGTGGCGAGCTCGATCTGATGGAAGCCGCCGCCGCGGCCGAACATGCCGAAGCCGCCGCGACCGCCCCGGCCCCCCCGACCCTGAGCGGAAGCTGATTCACAGCAGGCTGCCACCAAGCCGATGGCAAGGATGCCGACGATCGCCCGACCGGACCACGATGTCATGCTGTTCCTCCTGCGTCGCGCGACGCAATTTGAGAATGACGAGATGCACGGACGCACGGGGCGCGGGTGCGGGACCGACGTCCGCCTGATTCACTGGGAGTTATAACCCCGCGGGCGGCGTCGTGGCGAGTTTCTTCAAGATCTTGGAGCAAGAATTTTGATGAGCTTCTCGGGGGCACAACCGCCGGTCTTGGAGACGAATTGCGCACCGCTTTCATCGCCCCAATCGCGGCTGGGCGTCCGGCAACGGCTACGAGGGGGCTCGCGAGGTCGCCAAAACGCGGCAAATTGTCTGCGGCGGCGGCGCCCTGGCGGCGGGCGGCCCCGGATGTCGCCGCTTGCGACGGACGGCGCCGGCGAAGGGGACGTGATCGTCCCGCGACTTTGGCAAGATCAATCTCGACAAGTTGTCAAGATCGGTTACAATGCGACTCGACAAGCCCCAGACGCTGCAACGACCGCAGCGGCCGCCGGAGTTCTTGTCAGGTCTGCACGAGGATAGGGAGTTTGCATTGTTGTTTGGGTAAGTCGGCTACTCTCGCGGCGTTCTCGTCTCTTCTAAAGACAGTGCCGCGCCGTTCCTCCCGGCTTGCCTTTGGCTCGCGCTTTCCTCGACTGACCGGTTGCCCTCGTCGGACTCCAGGCTTTCGCGGAATAAGCGCCGCTTGGAGTTAGTTTGATGAAGCTGTACGTGGGCAACCTTTCGTATTCCACCAATCAGGACACGCTCTACAACGAGTTTGGAGCGCATGGCAACGTCGAGGAAGTTGCCGTCATCACCGATCGCGAAACCGGGCGTCCCCGCGGCTTCGCGTTCGTCACGATGAACAACGACCAGGAGGCCCGGGCGGCGATCGAAGCGCTCAACGGCGCCGAGGTCGATGGCCGCACGATCACCGTCAACGAGGCCCGGCCGAAGACCGATAACCGCGGCGGAGGCGGCGGGGGCGGTTACGGCGGCGGTCGCGGCGGAGGCGGCGGCCGCGGCAAGTGGTAAGCTTGTCCTAGGACTGGCGGGACGACGCGTTGTCCTGCAATGAATGGCCCACGACAACGCTCGCCGCGCGCTCGCGCAGCGAGCGTTTTTCGTGCGCGGCGCGTTGTCGTATAATCAGAAGGGAGTCGAGTGAATCCACGGAGACGTGACGATGGCGACCGTAGCCGACGAGCGAACGACGGACAAACTCGGGGACGAGCCGCGGTCGCTGAATGATCAAGAACATGTGTTATTGCGAGGGATCTCGTGGGAGACCTATGAAACGCTGCTTACGGAATTGGAAGGTAATCGCCGGCTCCAACTGACCTACGATGACGGAGATCTCGAAATCATGTCGCCAACGCTCAAGCATGAGTGGGGCAAGCGACTGATCGGCCGCATGATCGAGGCTTACACTGAGGAGCGCGGCATTCCGATCGCCAGCGCTGGGTCGACGACCTTTAAGCTCAAGCTACAAAAGAAAGGCGTCGAACCGGACGAGTGCTATTACCTTCAGCATGAATCGCTCGTTCGCGATAAAGACGAACTTGATTTAGCGGTCGATCCACCGCCCGACTTAGCCGTTGAAGTCGAGGTCACGGCTCGCTTTTTGCAGCGGCTGCCCATTTACGCCGCCCTCCGATTCCCCGAAGTTTGGCATTATCGACGGGGCGTTCTCACCGTGCACTTGCTGGATCACGCGGGCGCCTATGCTGTCGCGCCCCGAAGCGCCTGCCTGCCCGAATTGCCCTTGGCGGCGCTTGAAGAGTTTTTGCGAAAGCGCGGGGCAACCGACGAGACGAGCTGGATCCGGGAATTTCGCAGTTGGGTCCGCACGCTGGTGAAGTAGGGCGGCGTCACGTTTAGGCGCCGACGGCGTTCCGCCAGGCATGGGCCATCAGCGCAGCGCCGTCGGGCGAAGGATGGACGCCATCGGCGGCCCAGCGCGCCGGCGGGGCGATCTTCACCGCGGCGTCGAACATGCCCTGGAACGGGACGAAGACGGCGCCTGCCTGTTCTGCGACGCGGCGGGCGGCGGCGCGGTAGCCGTCGAACTCGGGGAACCACGAGTCGTCCACTGCTCCGACTTGGAGCACGAACGGTTCGCACAGGACCAGCTTCACGTCCGGCAGGGCCGATTTCGTGCGCTCGATGAGCGCGTGGTAGTCGCGTTCGTAGGTTTCGACCGTGCCGTCGTAGTTGCCGTTGTGCATGTGCCAGAAGTCGTTCACGCCGATGAGGATGCTGAGCACGTCGGGCTTGAGGTCGAGGCACTCGGCGTCCCACCGCTCGGCGAGTTGGTGCACCTTGTTGCCGCTGATGCCGCGGTTGAAGATCTTCAGGTTGTCGGCGGGGCGGTCGACCAGCAGTTGCGAGGCGGCGAGCCAGGCGTAGCCGTTGCCGAGCGCCGGCTGCGAGTTGGGCTCGCCGGCGGCCTCGCGGCTGCGGCCGGCGTCGGTGATCGAGTCGCCTTGAAAGAGGATCGTGTTGCCGGGTTTGATGAGCGGCGTTTCGCCGTTCGCGGCAGCGTAAGAAGGCTCCTCCGAGGCATGAACCGAGGTGGCCGTAAGAGTCGCGATGGCGGCCGCTGCACCGCTTGTGGATTGGAGGAAGGACCGGCGGGAACGCGGTTCGGCGTTGGCAGAGGACGAGTTGGCGGACATCGGAACTAGTTCCTCGGGAGAAGAAGAATTTAGGAATGACTCACGAATGACTTCCGTATCGACTTTGGAGCGACTTCCGTTCGCCCTGAAAGGGCAGCATGTGATCGCCCAGGGCACTGCCCTCATTGTTCCACACAAGTCGATGGTCCCGGAGGGACGACCGATACGAGCCCAGCGTTTCAACGCTGGGTTTGCTCGCGGGCGCGATGATGGTCAGCCCCGGCGGGGCGACTGAAGGGCTCGTTTCAATCGCCCCGCCGGGGCTCCGGACCGACGGCCTGACTTGACCCAGCACGGGAAGTGCTGGGCTCTTGTCGCGCCGTCCCGCTGGGACGAAAACTTGTGTGTCACAACGAGGGCGCAGCCCTGGGCTCTCACATCGTGCCCTTTCAGGGCTCTCGGCGGCCGGCGGAGGTATGGGTGATTCAATTCGTGCTGAACGTGGCGACGATGGGATTGTGGTCCGAGCCGGTCGTGTCGACCGAACCCTGCGGGATGCGGAATGAGCCCGGCACGTAGCGCTCGCGCATCGCGGGCGTGAGGAACATGAAGTCGATCATCGATTTGAACTCGCCCCCGTTGTAGGTCAGCACGTCGGGATTCTGTAAATCGGTATGGGGCGACCAGAGGGCGGTCGGTCCGCTGCCGATGATGGTCTGCAACGACACGCTGTCGGCCGTGTCGTTGAAGTCGCCGGTGACGATGATGCGGGCTTGCGGATCGTCGGCGAGCTCGCGGTCCAGCAGGCGACGAATCTCCAGGGCTTCCGCCTGACGGATGGGTTCGGACGTGGGGGCGCCGCCGCGCTTGCTCTTGAGATGGACGACCCACACCTGCAGGGGCTCGCCGCCCTCGGGCAGCACGGTGACCGCGAGCAGGTCGCGCTGGAAGCGACGCACCGCGCCGTCGGGTCCCTTGAACGTGAGATGGCGATGCGACCGCACTTCGCCGATCGGCACGCGTGACACCAGGGCCACGTCGATGCCGCGCGTGTCGTTGCCCTCGAACAGGACGACTTCGTTGTAGCCGAAATCACCCAGGAACACGTCGACGAATCGCTGCAGGTAATCGCGGTTCTCGACTTCTTCCATCGCGATCACGTCGGCGCCGAGCGACTTGATGCTTTGGGCGAGCAGCTCCATCTCCTGACGGGGTTTGGCCGCCGTGCCTTCGTCGTCGCAGTAAGGGTCGTCGTAGTCGTCGAACAGGTTGAGCACGTTGTACGCGGCGACGGCGATCTGGCCCGGTTGTGCGCGAACGATCGGCTGCGGCGCGTCGGAACCGTCGGGCAGGCGGTTGAGGATTTCGATCTGTTCGGGCGAGGTGAGGACGATTTGCGGTTGATCGCGAAACAGCGAGACCGTGCCGCGCAGCCGCACGATCTTGCCGTTGTACATTTCGGCGGGCGGGCGGGGGAAATTTGCCAGGCTGTCCTCGAAGATGACGCCGACGAAGCGCACCGGGCGCTGCTCGTCGAAGTTGATGAATGTGATGCGACCAACGGTGGGCACGCCGATGACTTCGCCGGAGACAAGGGCCGTTTTGCCGACGACCTGGCGGGCTTCCTGCCACAGGACCTGGGGGCGGCCTTCGTCGCGATTGATCGCTTGGGCAACGGCATTCGCAGGACCAGCGCTCAGCGACAGAGCCAGGGCGACAATGAGACGGCGAAGCATCGCGGAGCTCGCGAGCGGGCGTTGGCGGGACCGGGAGTTCCCCGAAGATAAGTGGAGACCTCTCGCTCCGCGAGAGGAAATCTCGTTTCGCGGAGCGAGACGACTACACTGCGCTCGCGCCGAACACCAGCGGTTCGTTGAACGAGCCGGCCAGCGCCGCCTTACCGTAGTAGTAGCCCTGCCCCAGTGCGAAGCCCATTTGCCGGCAGGCTTCGTGCTCGGCGGCGGTTTCGACGCCCTCGGCCAGGCTGGCGATGCCGAGGTCGTTCACGATGTGGACGAGGCTGGCCAGCATGCGCTGCCGCTCGGGCGTCGCTTGGTCGATCTCGTGGACCAGCTCGATATCGAACTTCAGGTAATCGGGCGGCACGTCGCCCAGCTCGACGAGCCGTGCCTGGCCGGCGCCAAAGTCGTCGTAGGCCAGGCCGATGTCCAAATCGTTCAGGACGGCTCGAAGCTCGCGCATCTGCTTGACGCACGTGACGGCCGCTTCGTGGATTTCGAGCACCATGCGAGCCGAAGGGGCCAGCTCGCGCAGCTCGCGGAGCGAGAATTCGAGCACGCCTTGCTCTTGCAGCTCCGCGGGATGCGTATTGGCGAACAACAACGGGTTGCCGGGCAATGCGGCGCCGTGGGCCACGCCCTCGCTGCGCATCATGCGGCTGAGCTCGGACTCCATGTCGAGCACCGCCGCGGCGGAGAACATCGAGTGCGGCGTGGTCAGGCCAAACAGCCGGCTGCGGCCGAGGATCTCGTAGGCCGGCACTTCGAGCGTGGTCAGATCGACGATGGGCTGAAAATGCGGCACGACGGCCCGCTCGCTCATGAGCTTGTCGAACTGGATGAGCGCGAGGGCGCGGTCGGAGGAATCGCCGGCGATGGTCTTCGAGTCGTAGCGCGCCGACTCAAGACCCACGCGGAACACCACTTCAGCGAACTGCAGCAGGTCGCCGCTGGAGACGGTGAACTCGCCGTCGACGCGCTCGCCGTTGATGAACGTGCCGTTGGTGCTGTCGAGGTCCTTGACATAGAGCTTGCCGCCGTCGACGCGCAATTCGGCGTGGATGTTGGACACCGTCGGACTGGGAATTGTGAGCGCGGCGCTCGTATGGCGGCCGACCAGGAACGGCGACCCCTCGACGCGAATCGAGCGCACGGGCTCATCGGCGCTGAGCTGCCCGCTGAGCAACCAAGTCGCGTCCGTCGCGGATTTAAGGGTCATCGTGGCCATCGTGAGAACGTTGAATCTTGCGCCGCAGGTTTCTAGGAAATCACATGGGTCATCGTGGGCGCGTCGCACGGAGGACCGCTGAACGCGTTGGCAGGCGGGGTGATCGCCGCGATGGGGCTCGCCAGCGGCGTCCAGCTCACGTCGCTGCGCGTTTGTACGCGGCCAGCGAAATCGGCGTAGTCGCGGCGCCGCTGGATCAAGCTGAGCGCGACCGCCTGCAACGGCAACTGCCAGCCCTCGCAGACGCGTATCACCTCTTGGCCAGGGGCCGCGACGATCGAACCGTCGCCGAGCGTGTCGGCCCATTGCGACTGCGCGCATTCGGCCGGCACAATCGTGAGGCGGCGATACGCGCCGCCGCGCTGCAAGAGCGGGGGCAGCGTTTGTGCGGGTCGAGAGGGGACGTCGCCGGGTTCCTCGCGCTGGCCTTCAATCAGGCTAGAGAACGCGGTGTTGAGTACGTCGGGCCGGGCGGCCAGCCGCTCGGCCGCGGTGCGGGCGAGCTTGCCGAGGGCGACCATCATCTGAGCGCGGACCCGGGAGTTCCCCATGATGGCGGTGAACAATCCGCCTTGCTCGTTGATGAACTGGGCCTGAATCTGGCCGTCGATCGCATCGGTCAGCGTCGGCAGTTGGTCGACGAGCACGCGGGCTAGCGGATCGCCGGCCTGGGCCGCCGCGTCGAGGTCGCCGCTGCTGGGTAAATTGACGGCCAGGTGCTTCAAGTGCCGGCCGAACTCCGACACCGTTGCGCCGACCGACTTGAGCTCGCCCAGTAGCTTGCGGGCGATGATGATCGAGGCCCAGACAGCATGTTGGTCGATCCGGATCCGAAAATACGCCAGGGCCCGGGCGAGCCTCGCGTTTGCGGGAGCCGCATCGGCCCGTGGGTCGCGGCGCAGCTCCTCGACGAATGTCGCGGCCTGGCGGGCCAACGCTTCGGACAGCCGCGTGGCGTCGGTTTCGACTCGTTTCAGGTGGTCGACCAGCCATTGGGCCGCGCGCTGAGCGCCGGCGAGGCGCTCCTGCCGATCGTCAAGCTTGCGCAACACCCACAGCGAAAGGTCGCTGGCGAGTTTCATTGACAGGGGGCTGACGATGGCCTCGAGCGGGCGTTGCAGGACGGCGTGACTGTCTGGGTCGTCTGCCGGCGCTTGGAATTGATGGTCGATCGCGCGCATCGAATCGAGCGCCGACAGCGGCCGGCCGTCCTGTGCGAGCGTCGCGAGCAGATTCTGGAGGAAGGCCTGCTGATCTCCGCCGAACTGATTCTCGACGAGCGAGCGGGCGTTCGACGCCAGTCCTTCGAGCTTGAGTTGGAGCTGGCCGACGAGGACCGCGGCGCCTTGCACGATCTGGTTGGTGTCCCGCAAGGATGAGCCAGGCTGTGCCGGAGCGGCGCCAGCCATGGCAGGCGCCGCCGCCGAGTCCCCCGTCCAACTGAGCACGACTTCGCGGCTGAGCGTCGCGGCGGCCCGGTCGATCACGTCGTCGCTCGCGGCGGCGTCCTTGTGCAGCGCGAAGGTGCGCAACGGCGCCGCACCGCCGACGGTGCGATCGTCCTGCCGGCACGCTGTGAAGAATCCTTGGGCGGGCGTGAGCGCATCGACGTACACATACTCCGCCACGGCCTGTGCGGCGTGCTGCAGATCAGACTCGTCCGTCTCGACGCCGAGGTCGACCAGATAGGCCGCGTCGAACGCCTTGCGTCCCGGCGGCATGGCGGGCAAACCGCACGACTCGTCGCCGGGGAACTCGCCGCCCGGGCGGTGGAAATGGTTGTATTCGGTGAGCCAGGCGTAGGCGTTGACCTTGGCCAGATCGCAGCGGCGGGGATCCCCGCCGGAGCCGTACAGGAAAATGCCGATGATCTGTGCCGACTCGGCGCCCATTTTGTCGAGTGCGGCGCGAACGGCGTAGCCGACGTCGATCGACATGCCGCTGCCGGCGCCGCCGGACACTGCGGCCACCACGTAGACGCGCGGCACGTGCCCCTGGAAGTCCAGATTCGTGCGCTCACGCGATTGTTCGAGTGCCTCGGCGCCCGTGGCGGCCGAAAGGGCCATGCGAATGCGCTGCACGGCTTGCCGGGCGTGGTCGGCCAGCGCGAGGCGGCCGAGGGGCCGCATGCCCTCGGTACGCAGCGAGCGCGGGATGTTGTACAGCCATCGCCGGCTGAGCCACCGCATGAGCCGGGAAGATTGATCGCGGTACTCTTGGGGGCGACGAAGGGGCAGCGACAGCGCTTCCTCGGGCTTCAGCGCCGTGCGGGCGTCGCCCTGGAGGGCGTACGCAATGGTTTTGGGGTCGCTATCCAACAGCAGCAACTGCACGGCGGGCACGGGCTCTTCGCCATACTGCTTGGCCACGCGTGAGCGGAATTGTTTCAGGACCTCGCCCGCCGCGCCGCCGATGCCGAGAACGAGCGCCGGCGCCGGCGCAAACGGCATCGCATCGGTGTCGAGCGGCTCGAGCTCGACTGCTTCGCCGCCCTCGAATAATTCGACCGGCAGGAGCATCGAGCTGGTGACTTCGCGCGCGATGGGCGCCGCATCGTCGCCAAAGAATTCCGTGACCGGACCGGGCCGTCGCGGCGCCGGCACCGAGGGCGGCGCTTCGCCGGCAGGTTCCGCGACCGCCCATTCGTTGGAGCTGGTTTCCTGCGACGCGTCCGCGTTGAGCAGCGCCGTAATGAGCGCCATGCAGGCGTCGTAGCGCTGCGACGGCTCTTTCGACAACGCCCGCGAGAGGATGTAGCGATCTGCCGTGGGGAGCGCGGACAAATCGGGATCTTCGTGCAGGTGCTGCAGCGTCAGCTCCGCGGCGGTCGCCCCGTTGAACGGCAGCACGCCGGTGAGCATTTCCTGGTACAGAACGGCCAGGCTGTACTGGTCGCTAAAGACAGTGGGGTTGCCCTGAAACACTTCGGGCGCCGAATACAGGGGCGTCAAACCCCCCACCAGCGACGCCTGCGACTTGCCCACGTCCTTCACCAGCCCGAAGTCGGCCACCTTCACGTGGCCCGCCACGATCAGCAGGTTCTCCGGCTTGACGTCGAGGTGCTGCAGCGAGTGCTTGTGGCTGAGGTAATCGAGCGCGTCGGCGGCGTCGCGGAGGTAGTGCAACAGCTCCGTCCGCGGAACGCCGGGCAGGCCCTGGCGGATGCACTCGTCGAAGCGGTCCTTGAGGCTCGACTCGGCCAGTTCGGTGACGATCACCAACCGGCCGTCGACCACCTCGATCCGCTCGAGCGAGAGCAGGAATGGGTGGCGAACCTCCTTCACCTTCTGCAGGGCGCGCAGCTCGTGCTCGGCCCGCTTGTCGTTGTACGAACCGAAGATGAACTTCACGGCCTTGGTGAGGCCGCCCGGCGCATGGGCCAGCCACACCTCGCCGTAGCCGCCGGCTCCAAGCCGGGTCGACAGCGTATAGCCGGGAAGCGAAAGGCCGCTATGGTCGTGTGCGGAGTTCACGAGGCCATTCCTGAGCTGCGAATCATGCGTTGATTTTCGGTTTGTGATTTAGCCGCGGTACGTTGGATCGCGGTCCGCGCGTCGCAAGCGAGCGCGGCTACATGCCGGCGTGAAAGTTGCTTATTCGCCGTTGACCACCGTGAAATAGCTCTTGACCACGCGGTCGAGCAATTGGGGGCTGAGCTGCAGCGGGGCGCCGTTGAATGCGCAAAAGTTCGCCACCTGGGCCAGTAGGTCGCGCGGCTGGCAGCGGCGCAGCGGGCGGTTGTGCGGGCGGTAGTGCGTTTGAATCAGGTAGTCGACGGCCTGCGGCTGGTAGACGCAGCCGAAGGATTCGCAGGTGCCCTGAAACAGCTTGCGGAACTCGTCGGCGCTGGGGTCGCCGATCTCGATCTTGTACGGAATCCGCCGCAGGAACGCGTCGTCGGCCAGGTCTTTCGGCTCGAGGTTGGTCGAGAAAATGATCAACTGCTCGAACGGGACCTGAATTTTCTTTCCGGTCGCGAGCGTCAGGTAATCGATGCGGTTTTCCAGCGGCACGATCCAGCGATTGAGCAGCTCGGTCGGCTCGATCCGCTGGCGGCCGAAGTCGTCGATCAGCAGGCAGCCGCAGTTGCTCTTCATCTGCAGCGACGCTTCGCTGACGTTGGTCACGGCGTCGTGGCGGATTTCGAGGGCGTCCATCGTCAGCTCGCCGCCGACGACCACCGTGGGGCGGCGGATTTTGATCCAGCGAGCGTCGTGGCTGGCCGCCTTCAGCAAGCTCGACTCGCTCTGACGGAGCGCTTCGTGGAACGACGCGTCGAACAGCTTGATCATCTGGCCGTCTTCGACGATCGTCTGCGGAATCCACAGGTGCTGGCCAAAGCAGCGCGTGATCCGCTTGGCGATGGTGGTCTTGCCGTTGCCAGGGGCGCCGTACAGGAACAACCCGGCGCCGGAGTTGATCGCGGGTCCCAGCAGCTCCATCGTGGCGGGCTCGATCATCACGTCGGCGAAGGCGGTTTCCAGCTCCCGGCGGCGCACCACTTCGGCGCGGATCGTCTGGGCTTCGACCGAGACGATGTAATCGTCCAGCGGCACCGGCGCGGGCCCCACGTAGGCACAGGCCCTGGCGGCGGCACGGGCGCGATCGGCGCCCACGTCGGTGAGCGCGTAGATGTAGTCGCTCAGCGCGCTCTGCCCTTTGTGCTGCACGAATTGCCGGCTGCGCAGAGCGAGCAGGATGTCCTCCAGGATACGGAACGGCAGGCAAATGCGCGCGGCGATCTCGCGCCCGCTGGCGGAGCCGACCTGCAGCAGGTATTTGCTGATCAGCGTCTCGATGACGACGGGGCTGAGGCCCGTCTCTTCGATCGACTGCGGTTCGGACGGAACGTACGCTTCGTCGCCGATGAGCGACTCCAGCAGGGCTCCTTCTCCGAGTTCCATGGTTGTAGATGTCATGCGAAAACGTAGGTCACGACAACCGGCAGCGCCCGCGGCGCGAGAGCGCCGCGGGTCGCAAGCGGAAGAATCGGCGCAATCGGCGCCGCCAGGCGCCCTCGGGGCGCATGAAACGGGCCTCCGGCTGGCCGGCCGGAGGCCCGAAGTGTTCGATTGGTCGATCAGCCGCCGCTAGGCAATGAGGTCTTCGACGAGGTCGCCGTTGCGCAAGTCGTTGATCCAGTCGTGTTCCGTGCCGCTCAGGCGGGCAAAGAACAGGTCGTTGCCGTTGTTGCCGGTCAGCGAGTCGCTCGCCCCGTCGTCGAACACGGTGGCGCCGGGCGCGGATCCGTCGTCGGCGATCAGAAACACATTGCCGTTGAGCCGCGAGTTCCAGCTCGGATTGACGGTTCCCGTAATGTTGGCGACGCGATTGGCATAGCTGCGCGAGGATCCCCATTCGGCCATGATGGCGTCGAGGGCTCCGGCGTTGGCGTCGAAGTGGGTCCAGCCGGCGACGAGAATGTCCTCGCCGTTGCCGCCGACCAAGGCGTCTCCGCCTTCGCCGCCGATCATCAGATCGTTGCCGTTGCCGCCGTCGATGGCGTCGTTGCCGTCGCCGCCGACGAGGATGTCGTTCCCGTTGTCGCCGACGAGCACATCGTTGCCTTCGCCGCCGAAGAGCTTGTCGTCCCCGTTACCGCCGGACATCACGTCGTTGCCGGCGCCGCCGTCGAGAACGTCGTTGCCATTGCCGCCGGTAAGAATGTCGTCGCCATCGCCGCCGTCGAGCTGGTCGTCTCCGTTGCCGCCCAGCAGGACGTCGTTGCCATTGCCGCCGACGAGTACGTCGTTGCCGTTGCCGCCGTCGAGCTGATCATTGCCGTCGCCGCCGTCGAGGTGGTCGTCGCCATTGCCGCCGACGAGCACGTCGTTGCCAGCGCCGCCGACGAGCACGTCGTTGCCGTTGCCGCCGATGAGCTGGTCGTTGCCGGCTCCGCCGAAGATGGTGTTGTTGCCGTTGCCGCCGACGAGCTTGTCGTTGCCGTCGCCGCCCAAGAGCAGGGTGTTTCCATTGCCGCCGGTGAGGACGTCGTTGCCCGCGCCGCCGTCGAGGGTGGCGGGCGTCGTCACGGTGCTGCCCACCGTGCCCTTGTCGTTGCCGCCGGCCAAGAGGATGTGAACCGAGTCGATGGCGGCCAGCGAGACGGTGGCCTGCTGTTGGGAGCCGCCGCCCAGCTTGTACGTCACCTTGAGCGCGCTCGAGCCGGACTTGGAAACGTCCACCACGTCGTCGCACTCCGTGCCGATGACGTACAGCACGCGACTGACCTCATCGACGAACACGCCGGATACGGTGGTTTCGACCTCGCCGGTCGCCGACCCGCCGTCGTCGTCGATCACGGTGAGCTTGACCGTGTAGACGCCCGCGACGGCGTAGGCGTGCTGCAGCGAGGCCAACTGGCCGATCTGGCTCTCGTCGAGGAACGTCGTCTGCCCGTCGCCCCACTCGATCAGGGCCGTGTGCGCATCGGCAGGCACGTCGACGAACGCGGCCGCTAGAGTCACGGGCTGGCCCGCCAGCGTCGAGCACGCCGTGAACGAGCTGACGACCAGGCTGGTGATAGTCGGGTCGACGTTGTCGACGCTCACGGCGAGCGAATTGGAGTGGAACGTGCCGTCCTCGTCGGTGGCGGTCGCGGTGATGACGTAGTTGTCCGGCCCGTCGGCGTAGACGTGAGTGACGCTCGTGGCATTGCCGGTGATCGTCTCGCTGCCGTCGCCCCAGTTGATGGTCCAACTCGTGATCGTGTCGGCGCCGGGGTCGGACGAGGACAGATTGAGCGTGTAGACGGAGCCTTCGTCGACCTCGGCGGCGCCGCTGATCGTGAGCGTCGGCGCTACGTTGATCACGTCAACCGCTACGGTGTTGCCCGCGGCGAACGTGCCGTCCTCGTCGGTAGCCGTGGCGGAGATCACGTAGTTGGCGTTGCCGTCGGCGTAGGTATGCGTGACGCTCGCGGGATTGCCGATGAACTCTTCGATGTCGCCGTCGCCCCAGTTGATCGTCCAACTGGTGATGGCGTCGTCGCCGGGATCGAACGACGACAGGTTCAGCGTGTACGTGGCGCCCTCGTTGACGCTCGCAGGCCCGTCAATCTCCAGCGTCGGCGCGACGTTGTTGACGGAAATGGCAAGCGTATTGCCTGCCGCAAACGTGCCATCCTCGTCGGTGGCCGTTGCCGAGATCGTGTAGTCGTTGTCGCCATCGGCGTAGGTGTGCGTGACGCTGGCGGGATTGCCGATGAACTCTTCGATGTTGCCGTTGCCCCAGTTGATCGTCCATTTCTGGATCGTGTCGTCGCCTGGGTCGAACGACGAGAGATTGAGCGTGTAGGTCGAGCCCTCATCGACCGAGTCGTCGCCGCTGAGGGTCAGCGTTGGTGCAACGTTGTTGATCGTTAGCTCGGCTTCGTATTTGGTGAATCCGTTGTCCTTGTCGTAGATGCGGGCTCGTATGGGGCGAACGGCCAAGCCGTCGTTGATGTACTTGGCAGGAATGATGACGCTTGCATCCTCCGACGCGCTGGCGTAGTCCTCGCCGCCGATATCCCAGACCCCGTCGTCGTCGAAATCATAGGCGTACCGCAGTCCCGCGGTCAGATCGGACGGGCTGGGGTCGAACTGGTTCGTGAAGGAGACGGTGACGGACTCGCCTTCGTCGATGTCGCCGCTATGGGAAAAATCGGCGGTCGGCGCCACGTTCAGGAGGTTGATCTGCGCCGTGTCGAATGCCGTGTCCGCACCGGAGGTGACTTTCAAGGTGACGAGGACCGTTCCCGGGCCATCGTGACCTGTCGACATGTAGAAGGGATTCTGCAGATCCTCGTCGCCATTGAGGGCGTTTGCCCCCGTTTCGCCAAAGAGCCCGTCGCCGTCGAGGTCCCACTCGAAAGTGGCGCCGCTCGTGGTGGACGTGCCGAACAACTGGACCTTCGACTCGGACTCTGCCAGGTCGTAAGGACCGCCGGCTTCGATAGAAAACAGTCCCAAGTCATATCGCGCAAGGAGGTGGTTTGTATCTCCCGAAGTCATCGATCGGCCGCCCACGACCACTTTGCCGTCCGCCGTCAGCGCCAGATCGAGTCCCTCGTCGAACTCGCCGGCTCCGGCAGACACATTTTCGGTCACGACCCCGGTATCGAGTACGTCGCCCGCATCGAAGGAGGGATCCAGACTGCCGTTCGTTGTGAGCCGCATCAGCATTAAGCGACGATCGCCGCCGGGCTCCGCGTAGCCCGCGACGAGAATCGCGCCATCGGGCTGCAGCACCAGCGCTTCGCCTGATTCATGGGCAGACAGAAACACGCCGATTGAATCGTTGATGCCGTCGCCATGGAAGGACGTGTCAAGACTTCCGTTGCTGTTGTAACGAGCGACCACCGCGTCGCTTGCGGGACCCGCCTCGGATGTGCCTGCAACAACGATCTTGCCGTCCAGTTGCAGCGCGACGCCGTTAATCCGATGCAACCGACCTGACCCGAACGCCGGAATGTTCGTGGTGACAAGACCGTCGCCGTCAAAGGTGGAGTCGAGCGCGCCGTTCGCATTGTAGCGCGCCAGGGCGAACTTGATTCCCGGCGAATCACTCGCCTGGCGACCCTGGCCGACGGCAAGAATCTTTCCATCGCTCTGCAGGATGACGTCATTCGCCGCATCGAGGTCGCCGAAATCGGTGACCGCGATGCCGGCGCCCCACGCGCTGCCCGGTGCAAAGCTCGCGTCAAGCTGCCCCGTCGAGGTGAACTTCGCGACGACAAAGTCTTCGACTCCGGCAGAACCTGTGAACGTTGCCTTCCCCGCGACGACGACGTTTCCGAGGTTATCGACGGCGGCTCCCCGCGGTTCGAGGTTCCAATCGACGGCAATCGACGGCACGGGCGGCGCCTTAATCCCCAACGCAAACGCGCTCGCCTTGCCGTCGCCGTCGAAAGAGACGTCCAGTGCGCCCGAACTATCCAACCGGGCAATGCCGATGCCAAGTCTGCCGGTGGAGTTCCGCGTGACGCCAACGACCGTAATCTTCCCCGTCGCGGGATCGATATGGACGTCACGCGCCTCGTCATTGCGATTGGCCTCGAAGTTGATCGTCACCAGGCCGCTGGAGCCGAAGCTTGTGTCCAGCGATCCGTTGGCATTGAATCGTGCAACGGCGAAGTCCTGCGAGTTCGGGGCTCCTGTGCCAAACGTGCCCGCAACGACCGTTCTGCCCAGCGAATCGACGGCCACGGCCCTGGTCGCATCGTCGGTGCTGAAATGCTGGATTACCGTGCCGGGCAAGGCGCCGCCTGGGTTGAAGGTCGCATCCAAGGCGCCCGCCGCCAGCATCCGGCGGTCTTCAAGCTGCTCCACGCCCATCCCCAGCCCGTAGCGGCTGACCAGCGAGCCGACGCGCGAGCGGCTGGTTCGCTGGGAGGTTTTGTGCGACCGACGGGCGATGCCAAAACGGGAACGACGACGCCGTTGCATACTCACGGTAATCCCTCCACGCCTGTGGGAATTGAGTGACGAGACCCGCAGCGCATCCCCAACGATTTGCCGCTGCCGTGGCTCGAGCAGATGAACGCGGTGCCAGTCCGATGCGCACGTTCCGAGAGTTTTAACGAATTGCGGACCTTGCTGCCAGTTTTTTTGGGGCAGAACGGCAGGTTTTCGCCGCAATACGAACGCGTGTCAATGTGTCAAACCGCAAATCCGGCAACAGACGCATTTTATGACAACTTTGCCAGGACGCGGCGGTCGATTTAAGCACGGCGCCGTCCAATATCCGCGAACTACCCCTCGCTTTGACCCCGCAGGATTTGCGGAATCGCTTTCGCCGCCGCGTCTTGCGGCACGCTTTGCGCCAGTTCCAAGAGTGCGATTTCTGGCAGGCATTGCCAACGTAGCGGCGTCTCGCCGCCCAGGCCGCGCGTGACATGCAGGACGGTCGAGCCGCGGCGAAACACGCCGCAGGCGTAGCGCGTGCCGTGGAGGCTAGGGCTGCCGACGACGCCCAGGATCGGCAACTGGACTTGCCCGCCGTGCGTGTGGCCGGCCAGCGCAAGATCCACGCCAGCGCGGCAACACCACGAGAATTGGTCGGGCGAGTGGCACGCGGCGAGGCGGAATTCCCCGTCCGACGCGCGATGCGGCCCCAAGGCTTTGACATCGGCGGCTGGCCGCCAGGGTTGTTCGTTTCCCAACAGCAGCACGGGCGCGCCGTTCCACTGGGCCCGCAACGTACGGCCGCTCAGGCTGGTCAGCCCGGCGTCCTGAAGCAAGTCGGTCGTGCGGCTCGCGTCAACGAACAGATCGTGATTGCCCAGGATGAAGAAGACGCCAAGCGGCGCGCACAGCCGGCCCACGGTGTCGGGAAGCCACGGCCAGCATGATTCACGTTCCACAATGTCGCCGGTGATGAAGATTACGTCCGGCCGCAGATCGTTCACGGCGCGCGTGGCCGCGTCGTAGAACTCGACGCCGACGCGGCCGGTCATGTGCAGATCGCTGATGTGGGCGATCGTGAGTCCCTCGAGCTCCGCGGGCAAGCGGGGAATGGCGAGCCGCTTGCGGTCGACGGACAACGAAAGCACCTCGTTGCCGGGGATCGCGCCCATCGTCCGGGCGAGGGCGCCGACGAGCGGCTTGTCGGCGTACGTCGGCGTGCGGACCTGGCTGGTCCATTTCACCAGCACGCGGGGATCGTCGCGCAGGGACTCGACATACGGCTTAACGATCAGCCCCGTGGCGCCGAGGACGGCGCATACCCACGTGTACGGGCCGAGCCAATTCACGGCGGCGAGCAAGTCGGCGTCCAGCCCCGCGATCCAAAACCAGCGCGCGGCGGCCAAGGGGACCGCGAGAAACGCCGCGAGGCAGACGACCGAGAGCAGTTTGACGATCCAGCGGGGCCCCGGCATGCCGTGCAAGCGGTTGACGGCGCCGGTCCAAACGAGCGCGTGTCCCAAGAGAGCAAGGGCGTAAGCGCACCAGACCGCAGCGAGATCCATGGGGGAAGCCGAATTGCGGATTGCGGATTTCGGAATGAAAGAGGCGGACTTGAATTGCGCAATCCGCAATCCCAAAATCAACCGTGACCCGCGCCGCCGGCGACCATGGCACGGGGAGTTGTCACCACCTGCTCAATCATGCTGACGAGCTGTTCAAGGTTGAAAGGCGTCATGATCACTCGTTTCACGCCCTCGCGACCGCATTTCACCTGCGTGTGATTCGGGTCGTAGCCGTAGTCCTTCATCAGCACCAGCGGGACGTGGTCGGTCACTTCGCGGAGCTTGAGCAGCAGCTCGTATGCGGTCATGTCCGGCAGCTCCAGCTCCGAAATGATGACGTCGTACTGGGCGTCCGGACCCAGGTTGCGAACCATCGAGCGAGCCTCGGCGCCGTCGTGAGCCGTTTCGACGATGCACTGAAATCGGTCGAGCAGGTCGTGGGCGGAGAGGCGCACCGTTTCGCTGGCATCCACGACCAGAATCCGACGGCCCACGAGCAAAGGGCGCGACTCGACCACGCCAGGCACGGGATGCGCCTCGACCGGCGCCATTTTCTGGCCGACGCTTTGAATGACGCGCTTGATGTCGCGGGCGTTCTTGAGAATTCGCTGCAGACGCTGGACAACCTCTGGATCCATGTTGAGGCCGCGTTCCATCACGTTGACGGCGTCGTTGAGGATGTCGTCGACGGGGAGCGCCACCGCGCTGTGGATGGCTTCGACGCTGGCGGCGCAGGCCACGAATTTTTCCGCCGCCAACAATTCGAGCGTGTTGAGCGCGGCGGCCACGTTGCGGGCGAAGATCTCGAGAAACTGCAGGTCGCTGTCGGTGAACGCATCCAGCTCGGGGCTCTCGACGTTGAGCGTCCCGACGGCCCTCTCATGCAAGACAAGCGGCACCGTGAGCGAGCTGCGGGCGCCCTTGGCCCCTTCCAGATAGAGCGGGTCCTCAACGGCGTTGCTGCAGATGTAGCTCTTGCCGGTGGCGGCGACGTAGCCGGTCACCCCGTTGTCCTTCACCTCGGCCCACAAGCGGCGCTGCGCGGCCTCGGGATCCATGCCGACCGCCAAGAGCGGCATCAGTTCGCGCGTCTCAGGCTCGAGCATGCGGATTTCGATGACGTCCAGATGGAGTACGTCCTGCATACAGTGGATGATGTTTTCCTTCAGCAGCGTGACGCGCTCGTCGTAGTCCAGGTTCGAAACGTCGTCCGGCATGAGGTCGCCCAACTCGATGCCGGCCTGGTGAATGGCGGCCAGCTTCTGCTGCTGGAGAATCTCGTCCGTCACATCGCGAACGGTGACCACCAGATGCTGCGGCGGCTCGCCCGAGTTGCCGTACACGGGCGCCGCGTGAATGCGGAAGTAGCGGTTTTCAGGACAGCGGAGCGTCGATTGGCTGGAGACGCCCGTGGACAACGCGGTCTTGAGCGGGCAGAAATCCGGGCCCAAGATTTCCGGGCTGCCGAGCACGCGATAGAAGTTGTTGCCGATCACCTGCTCCTGCCCCGACCATTCGCGGAGCCGGCCGTTGCCCCACAGGATGGTGTCCTCGGCGTCGAGCAGCACGACGCCGTCGGGCATGCCCTGCAGGATGCGATCGTTCTGAAGCAGCCGGCCGACGTCGCTCGCTTCGGAGAAGCGGTCGGCGTCGACGTAAACGCCGGCAAAATCGTCGCGGCCCATCAGGGCCAGGGCTTTGAGCGACGAGCTGAGCTCCACCAAATCGACGTCGCCGCCCAGCCGAGCCTGCAGGTCGACCTGCGCATCGTGGGCGCCGCCGAGATACAGAATCTTGGGTCGGGGCGAAGCGTCGTCCGGTGACTTCAGTTCATTCGACGCGGAGGGTTCAGACACCACGCGATTCCCAGGGGCCACTTCGTGTCGGCGGCGAACCGCGGCGAGCGTATGGGGGCGGGAGGCGGGAGGGGCTCGCCAAACTATCGGGGTTTTCTGAAGTATAGGCAGTATTTTGGAACGCAACAAGTTTGGCGCGCAAGCGGCGCATGCCGCGACAGCGTGCTATGGCGATTTAGCCGCGGCCCTTGGCCGCGCGGACGGTGGCGCCAGCGCGGGGCGAGCCCCGCGGCTAAATGGGTGTGCGGCGATGCGTGCCCGATGTCAGCGCCGGAAACTGTTTCGGCTGACATTCGTTGGGGAATTGCCGTACAATTCCTGCCCCGCCTTCATGGGCGTTTGCATGCTGCACGCCCGGCCCTGCCGCTGTCCCGATACGTGAAAACTGCCCCCATGGCACGCACTCGCCTCGTCGTTCCGCCCACCCGGCTCCGCAATGTGGCGATCATCGCCCACGTCGACCACGGCAAGACCACGCTCGTCGACCAGATGCTGTACCAGTCCGGCCTGTACCGCAACGAGGAACTCGACAAGCTCGCGGGCGGCCAGCACGGGTTGATTCTCGATTCCAACGACCTGGAGCGCGAGCGCGGCATTACGATCCTCAGCAAAAACTGCTCCG
>CAYSFP010000107.1:0-9377 GCA_964430075.1 uncultured Planctomycetaceae bacterium
CCCTTACCGCTGCTATCAAACCGCCGCATAAAATACAAAGTGCGACTTGCACCCGGGCCCGTCGGGCCCGTCCCAACCGAGGGGCCATTCGCGTAGCTCAACTTTCCTGTGAGTGGTACGTTTCCCTTAGCGATGCTGTGGAAGCATCCCTATGCTAGCTTCAGGTGAAGCCCGCGACTCGATATCCCAGCGAGATTGTCCATGTGCGGAATAGTTGGCTACGTCGGCGAGGAACAGGGGGCCGAGTTTCTGCTCACGGGGCTGCGACGTCTCGAGTACCGCGGCTACGACAGCGCGGGGATTGCCACCTCCGCGGACGGGCAGGTCTTCGTGACGAAAACCGCCGGCCGCGTTGACGATCTTGCCAACCTCCTGCGCAAACGCCCCGCCGCGGGCGCCGTCGGGATCGGCCATACGCGGTGGGCGACGCACGGTCCGGCGAACGACGTGAACGCACATCCACACACCAGCGCCGACGGCGCCGTGACGCTCGTTCACAACGGCGTGATCGAGAATTTCCGAGTGCTGAAGCAGCGACTGGCGGACCTTGGCGTGCAGTTCTCCAGCGCCACGGACAGCGAAGTTGTGGCGCAGTTGGTCGCTCATGAGCTGGCCAACCTGCCGCCCGACGTCGACGCAAACCTAGATCCCTACTCGCCGCTGGTCGCGGCCGTGCAGGCCGCGCTCGTGCAGTTGCAAGGGACCTACGGATTGGCGATCGTGTTTCGCGATTGGCCCGGCGTGATCGTGGCCGCGCGATTAGGGAGCCCGCTGGTCATCGGCGTAGGCGACGGCGAGAATTACCTCGCCAGCGACGGCTCGCCGCTCGCGGGACGCACGGAGCGCATCGTGTACCTGGCAGATCACGAGATGGCGGTGATCACGGCCGATGCGATTCGCGTGATTCATCGCGATCAGGGCGACGTGCCGCCGGATGTGAAGCGGCTCAACATCGACGCGGCCGACGTCGAGCTGGGCGGATTCCCTCACTTCATGCTCAAGGAGATTTTCGAGCAGCCCGAAACGGTGCGCAACGCCATGCGGGGCCGCATCGACCGCGACGCGGCGACGGCGAAATTCGGCGGGCTCAATCTGACGCCGCGGCGGCTGCGGTCCGCCGATCGACTGCTGCTGACCGCGTGCGGAACGAGCTGGCACTCGGCCCTGGTCGGCGAGTATATGATCGAGGCGCTGGCCCGCATTCCGGTCGAGGTGGAGTACGCCAGCGAGCTGCGCTATCGCAATCCGCCGCTGTCGCCGCAGACGCTGTTGTTTGCCATCACACAGAGCGGCGAGACGATCGACACGCTGGCCGCCATGCGCGAGCTGAAGCGCAAAGGGCATCCTGTGCTATCGATCTGCAACGTGGTGGGCAGCACCATCGCGCGCGAGGCCGATGGCGGCATTTACTTGCATGCCGGGCCGGAAATCGGCGTGGCGTCGACCAAGGCGTTTACGTCGCAGTGCGTCGTGATGGCGCTCTTGGCCCTCTACTTTGGCCGCTTGCAGCACGTGAGCTACGAGGCGGGGTTGCGCATCATCGACGACTTAGAGCGACTGCCCGATCAGGTGGAGCAGGCGCTCACGACCAACGCCGAATGCCGTCGCATCGCGGCGAAGTACGTCGGTTGCGATAATTTTCTGTATCTGGGTCGGCTTTACAATTTCCCCTCGGCGCTGGAAGGCGCCCTGAAGCTCAAGGAAATCAGTTATATCCATGCCGAAGGGTATCCGGCGGCCGAGATGAAGCATGGTCCGATCGCGCTGGTCGACGAGCGGACGCCCAGTGTGTTTATCGTGCCGCGGTGCGGCGTGTACGACAAGGTCGTGGCCAATATCGAAGAGATCAAAGCCCGCGGCGGGCCGGTGATTGCGATCATCGAGGAGGGCGACCACGTCGTGGCGGAACTGGCCGACGATGTGATCGAGATTCCTGCCACCGCCGATTTCGTGCAGCCCATCGTGGCGGCCGTGCCCTTGCAATTGCTGGCCTATCACATTGCCGTGCTGCGCGGCTGCGACGTGGACAAGCCGCGAAATCTCGCGAAGAGCGTTACAGTGGAGTAGAAATGTGTGATGTATGATGTGAGATTGATGATGTCAGACGAGCCGTTGCGAATCCCCTCTGACATCATCGATCTCACATCGAACATTTCACCTCTCCTTCTTCTATGCTTGTCGCCCTGGCCACCTACAACGAAGTGGAGAATCTGCCAACGCTCGTGCCCGCGATTCGCGAGCAACTGCCGCATGCCGATGTCCTGGTCGTCGACGACAACTCGCCCGACGGCACGGGGCAATGGTGCGACGCGTTTGCCGCTGGTCATCCGTGGTTCAGCGTGATGCACCGGGCGGGGAAGCTCGGGCTCGGTTCGGCGACGTGGGCGGCGATGCAACGCGCGATCGCGCGCGGCGATGAGATCGTCGTCACGCTCGACGCCGATTGGAGTCATCCCCCGGAGGTGTTGCCCGCGCTCGTGGCCGCGACCGAGCATGCCGACGTCGCCATCGGCTCGCGGTATTGTCCGGGCGGCAGAATCGAGGGGTGGACGTGGACGCGACGTCGGGTGAGCGCGGCGATGAATCTGGCCACGCGGCTTGCCCTCAAGCTTCCGGTGCGCGATGCCAGCGGAGCCTTCCGCGCTTACCGGGTCGACCTGCTCCGCAAAGTCGACTTCAGCCGATTGTCGGCCACCGGCTACTCCTATCTCGAAGAGATCCTTTGGGAGCTTGGGCAACTGGGCGCAAGGTTTGCTGAAGTGCCGATCGCGTTTGCCGATCGCCGCGCAGGGGCCTCCAAGGTCCATGCCGGCGAGGCGTTTGGCAAAGCCCATGTTCTTGCTCGCCTTGGTTGGCGCCGACTTGTTGGCGGCAAACGATAGGTGCTGCCAGGCGTGCCGATGAGCGCGGCACGGATGCCCAAAAGGCACGCATGGGCGACCTGAGGCCGTCAGGCCGATTGAAACGAATTTGACGGCGTCGGAGGTGCGCGCTCCTGCTTTGAGGCACGTGACCTACTCTTTCACGGCACGGAACGATCGAGAACCTGCCCCACAATCATGAGGCTTGCATGGCCAGCAACGTCAACACGCGCATTGGAATCCTTACCAGCGGCGGCGATTGTCCTGGTCTGAACGCCGTCATTCGCGGCGTCGTGAAGTCCTCCTGGCAGTTGGGCTACGACTGTGTTGGCTTCCTCAAGGGGTACGAGGGCCTGTACGACCCCGTGCAATTCATCAAGCTAACGCCGAAAAACACCTCCGGCATCTTGACCCAGGGCGGCACGATCCTGGGTTCGACGAACAAGGGCCGCTTTGCCGCGACCGTTGGCGTGCAGGATCGCGTTGAACTCGATCCCGAACTGCTCGAGGGCGTGGCCCACACCTGTGAACAACTCAACATCGAAGGGCTCGTCTGCATCGGCGGCGACGGATCGCTGGCCGTGGCACAGCAGTTTCACGAGCGCGGAATACCCGTCGTAGGCGTGCCAAAGACGATCGACAACGACCTTTCGGCGACCGCATACACGTTCGGATTTGCGAGCGCAGTGGCGTGCGCTACCGACGCTCTCGACCGCCTGCACACGACGGCCGAAAGCCACGAGCGGGTCATGGTGCTCGAGGTGATGGGCCGCCACGCGGGCTGGATCGCGCTGCACGCGGGCATCGGCGGCGGGGCCGACGTGATTCTCATTCCGGAGATTCCTTGGACCTTTGAAAACGTGTGCCACAAGATTCTCGACCGGAGCTCGCAGGGCAAGCGGTTCACGCTGGTCGTCATCGCCGAGGGAGCCGAGCTGCCCGGCGGTAAACTCGTCTGCGAGGAGCGCGTCGGCCGTCAAGCGCGCTTGGGCGGCATCGGGCCGCTGATTGCGAACGAGATCGAGTCGCGCCTGCATCATGAAGCACGCACGGTCGTGCTGGGGCATCTGCAGCGCGGCGGAGCCCCTACGACGTTCGACCGCGTGCTGGCCACGATGTACGGCGCGCACGCGGTGCGGTTGATCGTCGAGAAGAAGTTCGGCGAGATGATCTGTTACAACCCGCCCGAGATGGGCAGCGTGCCCATCATGCAGGCGGTGAACAAGCTCCGCGTCGTCGATCCTGACGGCCACGCCGTGCAGGCCGCACGGGCGCTTGGCATCAGCTTCGGGGATCAGGCGGCTGGCGAGAGCCCTTTTCAATGTCCGATCGACGCGCCCGAAGCCGCCTGCGCCGAAGAGGTGGAGCTCGACGCCGAGTTCGCCCTCGACATGGCCGACGCGGCGACGGAAGAAGCGCTGCTGCCGTAGGCGGGCCTATCGCGGCAGCGCTGCGTGGCAATCATCTCTGGCAGCTCGTCAACAAGGCGATTTTCCGGCGATATTAGCCCCGAACGTTTACGCCGGGGAATGAGCGCCAAGGACTCTCACGGCCTCGCCTGACACGCGGCAGCGGCACGGTTTGCGACCGCTCCCAGCTGTGGGTTAAGATGGACGCTCGCTCGTAGGGGGCGAGCAAGTCCGCTCTTTTCGCTGCATGACTGGGAGGCTCGTCGCTATGCGGTTCGCAACGCTAGGCATCGTTTTGACGGCACTCGTTTGGTTCTACTCGAGCGCGCCGGCGTGCGCCGCCGCGGGCTTCGCCTGGGAAGACGGCGACAACGAAATCACGCTCACCTACGACGGCCGCCCCGTGCTGCGGTATATGCACGAGCGGCTCGACGAGTCTTCGCCGCAAGCACGCGAAAAGACGATCAAGCCGTTCCATCACGTGTGGAGCCCCGACGGCGAAACGCTGCTGACCAAGGGTCCCGGCGGCCTGTTCACGCATCATCGGGGGCTGTTCTTCGGCTTCAATCGCGTCAAGCACGGCGACGATCCCGAGTGCGACGTGTGGCATTGCCGCAATGGCGAATCGCAGCAGCATGTGAGGGAGCTTTCGCGCGAAGCGGACGACGGCTCAGCCGGTCATCGCGTGCTGATTGAATGGCGCAATCGCGCAGGTGAGGTGTTTGCCAATGAAGAGCGGCAATTCAACGTCACGCGCGAGTCTCTCGACGGCGTCGAGGGCTGGCTACTCGACTTCTCGTCGCACGTCGAAACGGCCGACGGCGAGCCGATCCACCTGGACGGCGACCCTCAGCATGCGGGGTTCCATTTCCGCGCGGCCCAGGAAGACATTGCCAACGACAAGGAGCCGCAGCAGACGAAGGACAAGCAGATCTACTTTCTTCGCACCGACGGGCAGGGAAAGATCGGCGAGACCCGCAATTGGGATCAGAACAACCCCGACAGCGAGACCAGCCGGGACAGCGTCAATCGGCCCTGGAACGCGATGTCGTTCCTGCTCGGCGGCGAGCGGTACACGGTGCTGTACCTCGATCATCCGAGCAATCCGAAGCCGGCGCGGTACAGCGAGCGCGCCTACGGGCGGTTCGGTTCCTATTTCGTCGCCGACGTCAGCGAGGACAAGCCGCTCAACGTGAAATACCGCGTCTGGGTGCAGGAGGGGGAGATGGCGCAGGAGCAGTGCGCAAGGATGGCGTCCGAGTTCAACGCCGAAAACACTGTACTGGAGCCCTTTTGAACGCTGCGAACTCCTCTCTTGAACGCCGATAGGCCGCCGCATGACGCAACTTTCGCCGTTGAACCCGCCGATTCACACGCTGCTAGGCCCGGGGCCCAGCGACATTCACCCGCGCGTCCTCACGGCACTGAGCCGACCCACGGTCGGCCATCTCGATCCCTACTACCTGCAACTCATGGACAAGCTGCAGGGCGGATTGCGCGAGTTGTTTCGCACGATCAACCGCATGACCTTCGCCGTCAGCGGCACGGGATCCGCCGGAATGGAGGCAGCCGTCGTCAACCTCATCGAGCCGGGCGACTCGATGGTCGTCGGCGTCAACGGCGTCTTCGGCGCCCGTATGTGCGACGTGGCCGAACGGGCCGGCGCCAAGGTGACGCGCGTCGAGCGACCGTGGGGCGAGGTGTTCACGGCCGACGAAATCGCCCACGCCGTTGCTCAGGCCAAACCCAAGGTCGTCGGCATCGTCATGGCCGAAACGTCGACCGGCGCCTGGCAGCCGATCGAAGAAATCAGCCGCGTCGTGCACGACGCCGGCGCCATACTGCTGGTCGACGCGGTGACGGCCCTGGGCGGCGTGCCGGTGGAGGTCGACGCCTGGCAGATCGACGCGATCTACTCCGGCTCGCAGAAGTGCCTGTCGTGCCCGCCGGGCCTCGCGCCGGTGTCGTTCAACGAGCGGGCGATGGATGTGATCGCCCAGCGGAAGACCAAGGTGCAATCCTGGTATCTCGACGCCTCGATGCTCGCCAGCTATTGGGGCAGCGACCGCGTGTACCATCACACGGCGCCGATCAACATGAGCTACGCGCTGTACGAAGCCGTGTCGATTATTCTCGAGGAAGGGCTGGAGGTGTGCTTTGCCCGCCATGCGCTCAACCACCGTGCGCTGAAGGCGGGCCTGACGGCACTGGGAATCAAGTACGCCGCCCAGGAAGGGCATCAATTGCCGATGCTCAACGCCGTGCTTGTGCCGGCGGGCATCGACGAGGCCCGCGTGCGGAGCGAGTTGCTAAACCGCTTCGGCATCGAAATCGGCGGCGGCCTCGGCGCCTTCAAAGGCAAGGCGTGGCGGATCGGGCTGATGGGCTACGGCGCGCGGCCGGCCAATGTGTATCTGGTGCTGTCAGCCCTCGGTCAATTGCTGTCCGAGCAAGGCTACGAGTATGAGCGTGGCAGCCACATCGCCGCCGCCGAGGCAGTTTACAGCTCGGGCCAATAGTCGACGAGCGACGGCGTTGCAGCGATTCACTTCAGATGCTCTTCGTGCTTGGTTTCGAGCATGCGGTCGAGCAGATCGTAGGCGCGTTCGCGCTCGCCATCGGGAAAGTCGTGAGCGCAATCCGGATACGAGACGCTCAACATTTTGCGTGCGCCGAGCAGCTCGAAAATCGGCTGTGCCGTCGCCACCGCTTCCCGAACGCCTTTCACGTCGAAATTGTCGTCGTCCAGCGGCGCGACGATGTGGACCGCGCGCGGCGCGATCGCGGCGAGAACTTCGCCGAAGTCGAAGGGCATGCGCTCCGGCGACTTTCCAAACGCGGTTTCAATGCGCGGCATGTAGCGCGGCCCGCACCAACCTGTCAGGTCGCCGCCCTTGTAGCGCGCGAAGCGCGTGAACCCGCAGCAGGTGACGACGGCCTTGATCCGCCGGTCGAACGCCGCGGTGAACAGCCCGTTGTGTCCGCCGAGCGAATGACCGATGCAGCCGATGCGTGCAGGGTCGACTTCGGGAAGAGACTGAAGAACGTCGATGGCACGGATGTTGTCGGCGATCGCCGCCATGGAGCCGCTGGCGAAATCGTCGGCGTCAAAGTCGTACACGGATTCGCCGAGCGAGGGGTAATCGGGCGCGAGCGTGACAAAACCACGGCGCGCGAGTTCCAACGCGTAATGCATGGTCGGCCGGTCGGCGAGGCCCGCGGGAGAATCTTTTCCTTCCGGCACGGTCTGATGCAAGCAGAGCACGGCCGGCAGGCGACGCGCGTCCGGCGGCGTCAGCAACCACGCGTGCACGCGCCGCGCGCCGTCCGGCGCGACGTACGTGATCTTGCGTCGAACCAGACCATCCGACGCGTGCGTCTCCAGGATTCGAACATCATGCGGCGGTGCGGCCGCTAGGGTCGGCAGCGGCCCCATGGCTTGTTGCATGCCCGCGAGAACGTGAGTGCGGCGAAGCTCCCAATCGCCGGCCGAGCTGATCGGGCGTCGCTCGCCGTGTTCGTCGACAACATAGGACAAATCCTGATGATCGGCATACTGCGGCTGCTCCGCGAGCGATGGCCTGAGCATCGTTGTCGCGAGCACCAATTGACACGCGATCAACCACAACAGAGGTCGTTCAAGTCGCATCATCTGACGCCTCGGGTCTCCGCCTTGCCAAGGGAAGTTCTTGCAGATCCACACATATACCGTCCGCCGCGTTGCGGCACTTTAATCCCCATTTCCCCTGGTTTACAATCACCGGCTCGGCCGCTCCGGCTGTTTCGCCTGCTCTCGTCGTCCGCTGCGGCGGCTTCGTGTTGTTTCACTCGCGGAGTTCCTCATGGCCCAGCCCTCGTCCGGCCAGCTCGATACCGTCATGCACGAAAGCCGCTTGTTTCCACCCACGCCGGAGTTTTCGGCCCGGGCGCGAATCAAGTCGATCGACGAATACCAGCGGCTCTGGGACGAGGCCGCGGCCGATCCTCCTGGTTTCTGGGCGAAGCTCGCCAAGGACGAGCTACACTGGTTCGAGCCGTTTTCCAAGGCGCTCGAGTGGAACGAACCGTTCGCCGAGTGGTTCGTCGGCGGCAAGACCAACGCCTCTTACAACTGCCTCGATCGCCACGTGGCCGCGGGCCGCGGCGATCGCGTCGCCCTGTTCTGGGAAGGCGAGCCCGGCGATGCCCGGCAGCTCACCTACGCCGAGCTGCATCGCGAGGTGTGCAAGTTCGCCAACGTGCTGAAGTCGCTCGGCATCCAGCGCGGCGACGTGGTGTCGATCTACATGCCGCTCACGCCGGAGCTGGTGATCGCCATGCTCGGCTGCGCGCGGATCGGGGCGATCCACTCCGTGATCTTTGCCGGCTTCTCGGCCGAGGCGATCGCCGACCGCAACAACGACGCGAAAGCCAAGCTGCAGATCACGGCCGACGCCGGCTGGCGCCGCGGGCGGATTCTGCCGCTCAAGCAAACCGTGGATGAAGCGCTCGCCAAGTCGCCGACCGTCGAGAAGTGCATCGTGCTGGATCGCGTGAACGAGGCGATCCACTTCGAGCCTGGCCGCGACTACTGGTGGCACAAGCTGATGGCCGAGGCGAGCCCCGACTGCCCCGCCGAGCCGCTCGACAGCGAAACGACGCTGTTCATCTTGTATACGAGCGGCTCCACGGGCAAACCCAAAGGTATCCGTCACACGACGGCCGGTTACAATCTGTTCGTAAAGAAGACCTTCGAGTGGGTGTTCGACCACCGCGACGACGACGTGTTCTGGTGCACGGCCGACGCGGGGTGGGTCACCGGGCACAGCTATGTGGTGTACGGCCCGCTGTCGGCCGGCGCCACGTGCGTCATCTACGAGGGCGCCCCCAATTTTCCCGACGAAAGCCGGTTCTGGCAGATCATCGAGAAGTACAAGGCAACGGTCTTCTACACGGCGCCCACGGCCATCCGCTCGTTCATGAAGTGGGGCGATCACCACGTCGACAAGCACGATCTGTCGAGCCTCCGGCTGTTGGGCACCGTCGGCGAAGGCATCAACCCCGAAGCGTGGATGTTGTACCACCGCAAGATCGGCGGCGAGCGGTGCCCGATCGTCGACACCTGGTG
>CAYSFP010000107.1:9387-19734 GCA_964430075.1 uncultured Planctomycetaceae bacterium
CATTCCCACCAAGCCGGGAAGCTGCACCAAGCCGCTGCCCGGCGTCATCCCGCAGATTGTGGACTCTCGCGGCAACGAAGTGGACGTCCACCACGGCGGCTGGCTGACGATCGCCCACCCCTGGCCGGGCATGCTCCGCGGCATCTGGGGCGACGACGAGCGGTTCCAGGAGGTCTACTGGAGCAAAGTCCCCGGCAAGTACCTCGCCGGCGACAACGCCCGCCGCGACGAGGACGGCTACTACTGGATCATGGGCCGCATCGACGACGTGCTGAACGTCGCCGGCCACCGGCTGAGCACGATCGAGATCGAAAGCGCCCTGGTCAGCCACCCGCACGTGGCCGAGGCGGCGGCCGTCGGCAAGCCGGACGAGATCAAGGGCGAGGCCGTGGCCGTGTTCGTCACGCTCCGCGGCGCCGAGCCGAGCGAGGCGTTGCGCAAGGAACTGGTGCAGCACGTGCGTTCGCAGATTGGGGCGCTCGCCCAGCCGGATGAGGTGCGATTCACGGGGGCCCTACCCAAGACCCGCAGCGGCAAGATCATGCGGCGGCTGCTGAAGGACATCGCCGCGGGCAAAGAGTCTGTTGGCGACACGACGACGCTGGAGGACTACAGCGTGCTGGCGAAGCTGCGGAATGAGGATGAGTAGTAGCCGTCACGACCGGCGATTGGCCGCTCAGAACAGCAGCGATTGCCAAATCAAGTTCGCCACATACACATAGGCATTGTCCCACGCCTCGGGACGTAGGAATTGGACGTCTTGCTTCGGCGACCCAATGAACGGGCGCAGCAGCCACGCGACTTGAATCGCCACCAGCATATACGCCAGGCCCCAGAAGGCGAGCATCTGCCGGTGTCTTGGGTTGCGTGCGATGAGCGGGCGGTAGTAGCCGCGCAGCAAGTGCTGGGCGGCCAAGCTGGCGACGGCGAACATCAGGCCGTTGAACAGGAGCGCATGTTGGTAGTTCGTCGACGACGCGTACCAGAACAGCGTGAGCGGCGCGAGCGACGCGAGCACCACGGCCAGGCCCGCCTGGGCGGCGATCACGGCCCGCACGCTCTCGGCAAAATCGCGCCGCAGTCCGAACAGCGTGCTGAGCACGAAAAAACTCGGCAGCGTGATCGCAAACGAAGCGCTCAGCAAGAGCGGCGCTTTGACCGCCGAATACACGATCTGCCGCAACCATTGGTCGTAGCCGTTGAGCCCGCGATAGGCGCCCATGACGGCGCCGTAGGCAAGCGCCCACGCGATCAGGCAGCCGCCCAGCCGCGCCAGGGACGAGCGCAGCTCGGCCGATCGCGTGGTCCATGCCGCGCGGCGCAGGACTCCGTCGGCCGTGGTCAGCATGCCGTTCAATCAAAGTCGCCCAGGAGCAGTTTTCGTAGCGAGCCCAGCACCGCGGCAAAGAAATTGGAATGCCGCTCGCGGAACCAGGTGAACGGCAGGTCCGGCGACCCGATGAAGGGCCGCAACACCCAGCCCATTTGTGCGCCCACCAGCCCGAACAACACGATCCACACGCGGAACACCGTCCGCGTGTGGGCGCCGAGGACCTGCCCGTCCGGCATGTCGAGAGCATTGGGCTCCGGCGCGTCCGCCGTTGCGGGCAGCTCGAGCAATTCGGCGGCCGTCGCTTCAACTTGTTCCGAGGCGACCGGCGGAACATCGGAATCTGGTTTTCGCGCCGGGCCGTCGGACAACGTCAGCCTGTGCATCGTCTGCAGCAGGAACATCAGTCCCAGGATGCCGGCCACGCCGAAGGCGGCGACGTTGAGCAGCACGATGAAGGCGTGGCTGCTCGTGCTCACCGAAAAGAACGCCACGATCGGGCCGAGCGACGCCAGCACGGCGGCGTTCACGGCGAGGGACGCCACCAGCAGGCGGATCAGGTTCAGCACCCGCAAACGCGAGCCAACCAGCGCGTTGAAGACATACAGCGACGGCAGCGTCACGATCAGCGTCAGGAAGAACAACGCCGGCGTCTTGACGACGGAGGCGAGCACTTGCAGGTACCGTCCGCTGTCATTCGCCAGCGCCGGCGGCGTCTCCTTGAGCAGTGAGAACGTGCCCATGCACAAGCCGTAGGTCATCGACAAGGCTGTGATCACGACTGCCAGGCGGCGGGCGCTTACCTCCAGCCCCCGATCGCCAAGGGATTGTGGTCGCGTCCGATCGCCGCGAAGCAGCTCGTCGACGTCGCGCAGGGAATCCAGGAAAAGTTTTTTCATAGTTGCAGATCGACGTGGATGAGTCGCAACGGCCCGATTTCATCATGATTGCTGCCAGGGAATTGGTAAACATTCTGGGCGAGAAACCTACGGCCGTGCGGCGGCTGTGGGACCTGCCTTCGTCCGCGTTGGCGTTGGGAAGCGGCAGGGCGATGGCAAGTCAGACATGGCCGTGGTTTCCCGAGACGCCGCGGCCGGCTCATTGCGGAGGCCGCTTGGCCGAACGTATCATGGGGAGCGGTCTTCGGGACGGCGACGACGCGGCGATTCTCCTCTAATCTACGCTTGACGTTGCGATGAAGCTGACGCACGCCAACGATGCCCAAGGGTCATTCCGCCGCGTAAGCGACGTCGCTCGCCGCGTGGCAAGTTGCATCGCATGGGGCGTCTGTTCGGCCCTTTCAATGGTTAGCGCCGCAGGAACCGTCTCGCCGCGAGATCTCGACGTCTTCGAGACGCATGTGCGGCCGATCTTCGTCGAGCGGTGCCTGCGGTGCCATGGCGAGGAGAAGCAGGAAAGCGGGCTGCGGCTGTCGACTCACGATGGCCTGCTGGCCGGTGGCGACTCGGGACCGGCCATCGTGTCGGGCCGGCCGGCCGAGAGTCTCCTGCTGGAGGCGATTCGCTACGAGTCGCTCGAGATGCCGCCCGATGGTCGGCTGGATCCCAGCGAAGTCGCCGCGATCGAGACGTGGATCGCCTCCGGCGCTCCATGGCCCGAAGGGGAGGTTCTGCGACCGGCGCCCGCGCTGAACCCAGCGGATAAGACCTGGTGGAGCCTGCAACCGGTCGTCGACCCGCCGCTTCCGACAGTGGCGAACGAGGCGTGGTGTCGCAACGAGATCGACCGCTTCGTGCTCGCCCGGCTCGAAGCCGCCGGGCTCGAGCCGGCGGATGAGGAGGAGCCCCTGCGGCTGGCTCGCCGCGTGCACTTCGCGCTCACCGGATTGCCGCCCGCTTCGGAATTCGTTCTGCAGTGCGAGGCCGCTCCGCCGGGCGAGGACCAGTACGAACAACTTGTCGATCAATTGCTCGACGATTCGGCCTACGGCGAGAACCAGGCGCGTTTCTGGCTCGACCTCGTCCGCTACGCCGAATCGGACGGCTATCGGGCCGACGCTCCGCGTCCCGACGCGCACGAGTATCGCAACTACGTCATCCGGTCCTTCAACGCGGACAAGCCATACGATCGGTTCGTGGCCGAGCAGCTTGCCGGCGACGAGATCGCGCCCGGCGACCGGGACGCGATCATCGCCACGATGTACTACCGCCACTGGCACTACGAATACAACCAACGCGACGTCGAAGGGCAGTGGCGGGAGATTCTCAACGACGTGACCGAGACGACGTGCGACGCCCTGCTCGCCCTCGGGATGAAGTGCGCCCGTTGCCACGATCACAAATTCGATCCGCTGCTGCAGAAGGACTACTACCGGATGCAGGCGTTCTTCGCCGCGCTGCTGCCGCGGGAGGACATGCCGGTGGCCGGCGTGGGGCGGCGCGCGGAGTATGAAGCGAAGATGCAAGCGTGGGAGGCGGCGACGGAGGATGTTCGTCGGCGATTGCACGAGATTGAAACGCCGGTGCTGCTGGAGCACGCCACCGGCGAGGGATTCCACAAGTTCGTCGCCGAAATCAAGACGATGATCACGACGCGCGCGGGCGAGCGAGGCCCCTATGAGCACCAGATCGCCTCGCTCGCGTCGCGGCAGTTCGACGTGGAGCCGGACAAGCTGCCCGAGTGGCTGGCCGCCGAGACGCTGGCGGAGCGCGAGCGGTTGCTCGCACAACTGGCCGCGTTCGATTCGCTGAAGCCGACGCCGCTGCCCGTGCAGCGGTTCGTCGTCAGTGACGTGGGACCGATCGCGCCGCCGGCCTACCTGCCGGGCGATCGCAGCAGAACGCCGATCGAGCCCGGCGTCCCGACGGTCCTCTGCGCCGACCCCGCTGAGATCGCGCCGCCGCCCGCCGCGCTGCAGTCCACGGGTCGCCGCTCGGCGCTGGCCCGCTGGATCGTGGACCCGGCCAACCCGCTGACGGCGCGCGTCATCGTCAATCGCATTTGGCAGCAGCACGTCGGCCGCGGCCTGGTGGAGACGGCCAGCGACTTCGGCCGGCTCGGCTCGCCGCCGTCGCACCCGGAGCTGCTCGACTGGCTCGCCGCCCGCTTCGTCGAAGACGGGTGGAGCATCAAGAAGCTGCATCGCCGCATCCTGGCCTCGGCGACGTACCGGCAAAGCTCGTCGCGCGCGATGGACGACCGCCTGCGTGAGCTTGATCCAGCCAACATTTGGCTGTGGCGCATGAACCCGCGGCGCCTCTCGGGCGAGGAGATCACCGACGCGCTGCTCGCGGCCAGCGGGAGGCCTGAGCGTTCCAGCCGGGCGATTTACCAACCCGTCAGGCGCAACGCCCCCGACGAACTCATGGCGCTGTTCGACTTTCCCGACCGCATCGCCAGCAGCGATCAGCGGCACCGCACGACCACCTCGCGGCAGGCGCTGATGTTGCTGAACAGTCCTCGGCTGCAGGAATTCTCTGGGGGCGTGGCGAGTTCGCTGGCCGCACTTGACGACGAGGAGTTTTTTGCGGAATCGCACCGGCGGCTCTTGGGTCGGTCGCCGACTGAAGACGAGCGTTGCCGTGCTCGCGAGTTCTGCGCGGCCTATGCGGAGGCGTCCGTGGACTCAACGGGCAGCTCTGATGAGACCAGCGAGGCCGAACTTGCCGCGCTTCATCGCGAGCGGGTGCGCACGGCGCTCGTCCACGCGCTGATGATGTCGAACGAACTGGTCTACGTGGACTAGGACGATGACCATGCACCGCCCAACGCCGACGAACCGGGCCGCCCGCCAGGAGAGCGGCGAACCCGCGCCGATGTCCCGGCGCGACATGCTGCTGCGCAGCGGCGGAGGTTTTGGCGCGGTCGCCCTGGCGGGACTGCTGGGCGGCGACGATGCCGTCGCAAGCCCGAGTCCGCTGGCCGCGAAGTTGACCGAACGGCGCCCCCGCGCGCGGAGCGTTATTTTCCTGTTCATGGAGGGCGGCCCCAGCCATCTCGATACGTTCGACCCGAAGCCCGCGCTCCAGCGCCTCGCGGGCCAGCGCGTGCCGGAGAGCTTTGGACGCGTCATCACGTCGATGGGCGAGTTCGACTCGCCCATCCTGGCGTCGCAACGCACCTGGCGCCAGCACGGCGCGAGCGGGCTGTGGATCTCCGATTGGCTGCCGCACATCGCCGAGCATGCCGACGATCTGGCCGTGATTCGCTCGTGCTGGACAAACGCCATCAACCACTCCGGCGGCGTGTGCCAGATGAACAGTGGCAGCCAGTTTTCCGGGCGTCCGTCGCTGGGCAGTTGGGCCATCTATGGCCTGGGCACAGAGAATGCGAATCTGCCGGCATATGTCGTAACGCAGGATATCAAGGGACCTGTGGTCAACGGCGCCCGGAACTGGAGCGCGGGGTTCATGCCGGCGATCTACCAGGGCACGGCGCTCGAGATCGAAGGGGCGCCGTTCGCGAACCTCGCGGCGCCGTCGGGAATCGACGCCGCTCAGCAGCGGGCGGCGCTCGATTACGCGGCCCAGCTCAACGCCGCCCATGCCGCGGCTCGACCGGACAATGCGGAGCTCGAAGCTCGCATTCAAACGTTCGAGCTGGCGTTCCACATGCAATCGTACGCCGACGAGGCGGTCGACCTCGCCCAGGAGTCGGCCGCGACCAAGCGCATGTATGGACTGGATGCTCCTCACACCGCCGTCTACGGCCGCAACTGCCTGCTCGCGCGCCGCCTGGTGGAGCGCGGCGTCCGCTTCGTCCAATGCTACCACGGCGCCGGCAGCAAATGGGACGCCCACAAGGGCATCGAAGCCAATCACGCCACGATGTGCCAACAGATGGACCAACCAGTCGCCGCCTTGCTGACCGACCTCAAGCAGCGCGGCCTGCTGGACGAAACGCTCGTGGTATGGGGCGGCGAATTCGGCCGCACGCCGATGAGCGAGCAGGGCGACGGCCGCGATCACAACCCCACGGGATTCACCATGTGGATGGCCGGCGGCGGCGTGCGCGCCGGCCACGCGTACGGCACGACCGACGAGGTGGGGCTGCACGCGGTGGAGGATCGGCTCCACGTTCACGACCTGCACGCGACGATCCTGCACTTGATGGGAATCGATCACCGTAGGCTCGTTTACCTGCACAAAGGTCGGCCCGAGCGGATCGATCAAAACGAAGGCCGGGTGTACGATCCGATCGTGGCCTAGGCCTGCAGCTCCTCTGCGAACTGGGGACTAGAAACTAGGCCGCCTCTTATGGTAGACAGGGGTACATATACATGTGTTTAAGTGTGGCCTTGCCCCCAAATGCCCGTCGAGACCCAAGATCGGCAAGCCCGTGGAACGGGTCGGTCCCATCGCTTGCGGTTTAGCCGATTTTCTCGGCAAAGCCCCTTAGCGAAGAACCCCTACCCCCCCCGCGACAAAAATGCAGCCCCGCCGATTCGCCATAACTCCTTCCCGCGTAGCCATTTGCAGGCGACCCCCGCGTCGAGAATTATGTCGCCAAAAATGAGTTTTTCTCGGGCGCCGCTTCGGCCGGCCTCAGCAATGGCGGACGCGCGACGACGTTGCCGTTGTCCTGAGACCGACCAACGCCCTTAAAAATCGCAGCCCTCCCCGGATCGGAGAACCATTGATGTATCCCAATTGGCGCGGCGTCTACCCGGCGGCGACCACGCAATTCGCCCCGGACCAGTCGCTTGATATCGAATCCACCTTGCGTCATGTCGACGCAATGATCGACGCCGGCGCGCACGGCATGATCATGCTGGGCACCGTGGGGGAAAATTGTTCGCTCGAGGGGACCGAAAAGCTCGAATTGCTCCGCGCCGTCGTCGCGCATGTGGGCGGCCGCGTGCCCGTGCTCAGCGGCGTCGCGGAATACACGACAACGCTCGCTTGCCGGTTTGCGGAGTCGGCGCAGCAGATCGGCGTCGACGGGCTCATGGTGCTGCCGGCCATGGTCTACCGTTCGGATGGCCGCGAGACGATGGCGCACTACCGCCAGGTCGCCAGGTCGGTCGACCTGCCGATCATGTGCTACAACAACCCGGTGAGTTACTCGGTCGATATCTCGCCCCAAATGTTCGCCGACCTGGCCGACGAGCCGCGGTTTGTCGCCATCAAAGAATCGTCCGAAGACGTGCGGCGCATCACAGACATCAAAAACCTGTGCGGCGACCGCTACGCCATCTTCTGCGGCGTCGACGATCTCATCCTTGAAAGCCTGCTGCTGGGCGCCGTGGGCTGGGTGTCGGGACTGGTGAATGCGTTTCCGGCGGAGAATCGACTGCTCTGGGACTTGGCGAAGTCGGGACGCTACGAGCAGGCGCTGGAAGTGTATCGCTGGTACACGCCGCTGTTGCATTTGGACACGCATGTGAAATTAGTGCAGTACATCAAGTTGGCAGCCGCGGAATGCGGCTTCGGTTCCGAGACGGTGCGGGCGCCGCGGCTGCCGTTGATCGAGCCGGAACGGACGGAAATCCTGGCGATCATCCGCAAAGCGATTGCATCGCGTCCGATCGCAAGCAACGACGCTCCCGCCCTGAGCGAAGGCTAACGGCGGCGAATGTCATTCGCCGATCATGCCGCGCCGCATCGTCAAACTCGCACGTCGAGATCCTTTCCGCCGCGCGGCTTACGGTCTGTACGAAACGGAACGAGTCGTTCGCTTCCACGGCATCCTGGATGCCTTTTCCCCGGTGATGCAGCCCTACGACGGGCTGCGGACGTAATGTCATGACTTCTGCCCTCGCCCAGGACTCGACGCCGACGATTCATGTCGTCGACTCGCACACAGCAGGCGAGCCGACGCGCGTCGTGGTCGCCGGCGCTCCTGATCTTGGCGAGGGCAGCATGGCCGAACGACTGGCGCTTATGCGCGAGCGGCATGACTGGCTCCGCACGGCCCTGGTGTGCGAACCTCGCGGCGCCGAGTGGATGGTCGGCGCCGTGCTGCAGAAGCCCGTCGATTCGAGCTGTGCGGTTGGCGTCATCTTCTTCAACAACGCCGGCTACTTGGGCATGTGCGGTCACGGCACGATCGGCGTCGTCGAAACGCTGCGCTACCAGGGGGCGATTTGCCCGGGCTGGCGCCGGCTCGAGACCCCCGTCGGCATCGTTCGTGCAAGGCTCGACGAAAGCGGCGAAGTCGCCGTGGAGAATGTGCCATGCCGTCGCACGCTTCACAATATCGACCTAACGCTCCCGAACGGCGAGGTTGTCAGCGGCGATGTGGCCTGGGGCGGGAATTGGTTTTTTCTGACAAACGTGCGCGCGTTGCTTCACATGCGCGACGTCGAGGAACTCACCGCTCGTACGAAGGCGATTCGCCGGGCGCTCGAGGCGGCCGGCGTCGTGGGCGACGACGGCGCGCCGGTCGACCACATTGAACTCGTCGGACCGCCTCAGGATTCGCAGGCAGCCCACGCCCGCAGTTTCGTGCTCTGTCCGGGCGGGTTGTACGACCGTTCGCCGTGCGGCACGGGACTGAGCGCCAAGCTGGCGTGCCTGGCCGCTGATGGCCAATTGCGGCCCGGGGAGGTCTGGCGGCAAGAGTCGATCATTGGCAGTCTGTTCACGGGCAGCTACCAGTCGACGCCTTTAGGAATTGTGCCCACGATCGTCGGCCGTGCCTTCGTTAACGGCGAGTGGATGTTGTTAATAGATCCTGAAGATCCATTTCACCATGGAATGGCGCCGAACGCGGGGGCCGGCATGTGAACGAAGGCCGCGTTGCCATCGTCGTGGGCGGCGGCGTCATTGGCTGCATGACGGCGTACTACTTACGGGATTTGGGCTGGCAGGTGCGGATTCTCGACGCTGGCCGCGTAGGCGGCGGCTGCTCGCACGGCAATTGCGGGTATATCTGTCCCAGCCATGTCCGCCCACTTGCCGTGCCCGGGGCGATTCGCAAAGTGCTTTCGTCGATGTGGCGCCGCGACTCGCCAATGTATTTGAAACCGCGCTTCAACCCCAGGCTGTGGCGCTGGCTGACAAAGTTTGCCGCTTCCTGCCGCGCGGATTGCGTGGAGCCGACGGCCCGAGCGCGGCATGCACTGCTTTCGACGTCCGTGAGGTTGTATGAAGACTTGCTCCGCCGCGAAGCGATTCAGTGCGAGTGGCGTCACGCCGGCATGCTGCTAGCCTTCGAATCCGAATCGGAGTTTCACGAGCATGGCCGTCTTGTCGCGACGCTGCAAAACGAATTTGGCATCTCTGCCGACCCTTACGGACGGGACGAATTGTTGGAGTTTGAACCCGCGCTCAAGCCGGGCCTGGCCGGCGGCTGGCACTACGGAAGTGACTCCCATCTGCGGCCCGATCAGCTGATGGCGGAGCTGGGACGCGTCCTTCGCGGCCGCGGGGTGCTCATCGAGGAGTCGGCGCCGGTCGAGCGAGTTGAAATTGCTGCCCGCCGCGCCGTCGGCGTCGTCACCGCCAACGGACTGCAGCGCGCCGACGCGGTGGTGGTCGCGGCAGGCGCGCAAACGTCCTTGCTAGCCGCGTCGCTCGGCTGCCGACCGCCGATTGAGCCGGGCAAAGGCTACTCGCTGACTTACCCACGACCGCAACTCGCGCCGTGCGTGCCCATCATCTTCGACGACGCGCACGTGGCCATTACGCCGCTAGAAACGACGTTGCGCGTCGGATCGACCATGGAATTTGCGGGCTTTGATCGTTCGATCAATCCGCGTCGCATCGGTTTGCTGCGCAGAGCCGCGGCAGCTCACTTGCGTGAGCCGCTGCCCGAGCCGGCGCTGGAGGAATGGTGCGGATGGCGTCCGTTGACTTACGATGACCTCCCATGCATCGGGCCCGCGCCGATTGCCGACAACCTAATCGTCGCCGCGGGCAACGGCATGATTGGCATCGCGACCGCGACGGCTACGGGGAAACTTGCCGCCCAACTTGTCGCGGGGAGGCCGCCGCACATTGATCCGCGGCCGTACTCCTTGTCCCGATTCACGTCGGCGAAGTAGTCCGGGCAGGATTCGAACCTGCGACCAAGGGATTATGAGTCCCCTGCTCTAACCGCTGAGCTACCGGACC
>CAYSFP010000108.1:0-19602 GCA_964430075.1 uncultured Planctomycetaceae bacterium
ATGTCCATATCATTTCAACAGCGAACGAGTTAGACAAAGTTCAAGTGCCATTCCCAGGGCGATCCTCTTTGGTACGGCAATCAAGGTAACGTCCACCGCCGGCAAAACCATCAATCAACGTGAGGCGAAACTGTTCTTGCCGCGGATTTGCCGTGAGTACCGACACATAGCGTTCGAGGTACGCTTTGAGTACACGATGCTTAGCCAAGCTGTGAGGCCGAATCAAGGGCGGATTTTTTCCAATCTGCCATAGGTGGTGCTCACGGCTCATCGTTAAATTCACGCAGTCTGCTTGTTTCTTTGTCGGGGGCTCTGGGGCCAAGCCACGAGGTACTCAGCGGCAAGCGATTTTCTCTGCGCTGCATTGAGAACCTTATTCTGTACGATAGGAGGAATGTCGTCGAACGTGCGCCCCCCAAGCTCACGTCCGGTCACACTTTTCCGAACCCCTCCCCATTGCTTGAAGAAAAACGGCACTTTCGCCTTGCGGCACTGCCGCTGAATGTTAACGACCCACTCCTTGGCCATTGGACGCGCGCCCGCGCCGCTTTCGCCCCCGACGATGACCCAATCGATGCCGTCGAGATTGATCGGTCCCAAGTCTTCGAGCAGCGGCTCAATGGAAAGGAAAGCCATATTCGGACTGGCGGCCCGCAAGTGATCGATTCGAGGCAATCCGTGCTTTCGATTCTCGACGCTGACGCCCCACCAAATATGCGGAAGCTGGGCGGCGAAGGCAAGTTTTGTCCGTAGAAGTTCTGCTAACCGATCGGCCCTCTTTGTCAGCACCTGATAGGTATGCCAATTGGCCGTCGCCATCACGCGAGCAACGAGCACAATGTAATCGTCGGGCACGTCTCGGTGGAAGAGGTCGCTCATCGAGTTGACGAACACCATTTGCCGCTTCGACCATGCGAAGGGCTCGGCCAGCTTCTCTGGAACTAGACGAAGATCAAAGCCCTGCTCATAGGGATGGCCGGGAACCCCGCGAAAACGTTCTGCGAACGTCTCGGCATAGCAGTGCGCGCAGCCTGGGCTGACTTTGGTGCATCCGCGAACGGGATTCCAAGTTGCATCCGTCCATTCGATTTTTGAGTTGGCGCTCATCCCGTACCCTTCCTTGAGTATAGTGAACGGATGTATCTAGATCGACTGTTTTGCCGAGATTTCTCGAACGGTAGCTACCGGTTTGAGGCGTTTGTGACCAGATCAGTTGCCGCTCCGTTCATCGCGAATGAGGCGCCACATCTGCCGTTGTTTGTCCCAGTCGGTCTGGACCACAATCGTCCGCAGCATCTTTTCGTGAATGGGCGGCTTTCCGGCGGTGACGCGGGGAAGAAAGAGGAGCTCCTCTTGAATATCCGGTGCTAGCAGCGCCAGGTTGAGGATCTGCGACATGCGGGGCTGACTTACGTGGCTGAGGCGGGCCAACTCGGATACGTCGGAAACCTCGCCAGTGATTAACAGGCGTTCCAGGCGGATGGCGAGCGCCATCAACCGGGAAACGCGGGGAACCCGGCCGCTCTCAACGGAGTTAGAGTCGCCTTTCCACTTCGTGACTCGTCGACGTCCGTGGGCAACACGGGTGATCTGGACCTTGCGTTTGACGGTAATCATGCGGCGTCCTCGATGTTGCCGTCGGCGAGCGACTTGATGGCCGACGGATAGAAGGAAATGGCAACGGTGCAATCGGTCGGGTCGAACTCGACGCGGGAGACCAGCAGCGACATCACTTGCGCTCGCTCGCGGGTGCTGAGTGCGTTCCAGACGCTGTCGAAGTCGGCGAAGGCGGCGACAACGTCGGCTTCGTCGATTTGCTGCCGTTTGATTTCGGCGACGCGGTTTCGCACTTGGGCGAGTTGCTGCTCGGCACGCGCGATGCGTTCGTGAAGGTCCGCCATGCGAGCCGTGGTGGCACTGCTGGGATCGGGCGTCACGGCCAGGCGGCCGATCTCAGCGTGGTCGCGACTCAGTTGGCGTTCAAGCTGCTGCTGTTGAGTCGTGAGCTCCGCCAGATCATGATCGGCGCTGGACTGCGCCTGCCGCAACACTTCGGTGCGCAACACCTCGTCGTGCGCGATGCAACGAATCTGATCGACGACCGCCGCTTCGATTTCGGCTGCCGGCAGCGATTTCGTCGGGCAGGCGTGCCAGCCGTTTTTGATCGCCTTGATGCAGGTATAGTAGCGGTATCGCTTCGACCCACGGCTCGAGAAGGTGTGAACCATGCCCTGTCCGCAGGCGTGGCAATGCAGCAGCCCCTTGAGCAACGCACCGTACTTGTTTCTCAGATGGTTGCCCCGACCTTGGCCGTGTTGCGCCAGCATGGTCTGCACCTGCTCGAACACCGAAGCGTCGATGAGCGGTTCGTGCTCGCCGTCGTAAAAGTCGGCCTTGTGCTTTATCTTGCCGATGTAGATGGGGTTGGTTAGCAGCGCGTACACGGAGCACTTGTCGAACGGTCGCCCGCCGCGGGCCAGCCCCTTGCGAGTTTTCCACGCCTTGTTGCACCAGCCGCGCGAGGCCAGTTCCTCAACCACGGGCAGGAGCGATCCCAGTTCGAGGTACAAGCTAAAAATCCGCCGGACCTGGACCGCCTCCTGGGCGTTGACGACGAGCTTGGGGCTGGCGCTCGATCGGTCGACGTCGTAGCCAAGCATGGGAACGCCGCCGGCCCATTTGCCCTTGCGGCGCTGGGCGGCGATCTTGTCGCGGATGCGCTCGCCGATGATCTCACGCTCGAATTGAGCGAACGAGAGCAGGACGTTGAGCGTAAGCCGCCCCATCGAATGGGTCGTATTGAACTGCTGCGTGACCGAGACGAACGACGCCTTGTGCTTGTCGAACGTCTCCATGATCCGAGCGAAATCGAGCAGCGACCGGCTGAGTCGGTCAACCTTGTAGACGACCACGCAGTCGACCTTGCCCGCCTCAATATCCGCCAGCAGGCAACGAAGCGCCGGCCGTTCCATGCTGCCGCCGGAAAAACCGCCGTCGTCATAGCGTTCCGGCAGGCAGACCCAGCCTTCGTGCTGCTGGCTGGCGATGAACGCTTCGGCCGATTCTCGCTGGGCGTCGAGCGAGTTGAATTCCAGGTCGAGACCTTCTTCGCTCGACTTGCGAGTGTAGATCGCGCAGCGAATCCTCGGCGCTGTTGGTGGTTTCTTGCGGCTCATTTCTTCCTCCACAGGCGAAAGAACGTGAAGCCGTTGATGTGCGAGCCAGTGATCTCCTTGGCGATGGCGGAGAGCGACCGGTATCGCCGCCCCTCGTATTCGAAGTTGTCGGCCAGGACCAGGACGCGAACAACTTGGTCTTTGTAGGGGCGCTCGATCCAGTTGCCCGGAGGCGGCAGACGCGGGTCGCGACTGCCGCCGAATCGGATGGTGGCTGGCGGCGTCGCTTCCTTCGGCTTCCTCGGGCGAGGCGGCGTCACGCGAATCTCGGAATCGTGCGCCAGCTCTTCCGCCCGATGACGGGCACGCTCGGAAAGTCCTCCTTCGGCATCTGCCTGCAATCGCCAGGCGATACGGCGAATCAAATAGCGTTTATGCCGGCTGCGGCACTGCTCGCCGAACAACTTCTCGAAACGCTTGGCAAGCTGGTTGACCGACATCTTTTCGAGTTTGGCGACCTCGGTCGCAACGCTAGTGTTCATTCTTGCTCTCCCGTTTGGTTGACCGCGTTGTGCGCCGGGGCGTCCTCGTCATTCGTGCTCCGGCCAGTGGTCGTCGGCGCGTCGCACGCATCATTCCGCACTCCCAGGCGTTCATCGCGTTGCCGAGCGCGCAACAGCCCGCGGGCCAGAATTGCTGCAACACGGCGTTCACGCGGTTCGTCCATCGTTCACCTCGCATTCGGGGTCTCGCGCGAGACCCTCAGACACAGAGAGCCTCGTTTCCGAGACAACCTCAAGGCCTGTGTCGCAAGGCGGAGAAAACTCGCCGCTTTCGGCCATTTGGGCGGCGCGGCGGCAACGAATGACGCCTTGGGCAAGGAGCGCGGCGACTTGCCGCCGGCGCTGGTCCGGCGTCAGGTCGCCGAAGGGAATATCGATGCAAGTCGGCATGGTCTGGTAATAGCCCGCAGGGTGCAGAACACGTGGGCGCTCGATTGCGCCTACCCCTGGGTTATGTATGCCATCGGCTGGCAGCGCCGCGCGCGTTTGCGAAGCGATGCGACGGATGTCCTCGCCAGAAATCGTTCTGCGCAGGGGGATAGAAATCGTCCCCTGGCGCAAATCGCTATTCCGCCCGCAAGAGACCTGGTCAGCATTTCCTCCCTCAAAAGAGCCTGTTTTTCAGGCGCCACACGGTTTGTGGCATCGCCACACGAGTTGTGGCGCCTCGCCTCCGCCGAGAGGCCATGACCCGGCGGTCACGACTCGCGACTGTGAAGTAACTGCGGCCATTTGTGCGCCGCAGCACAGCATTTCTTCGCGTGGTACGTGCAGTACCGACGGGCGGCTGCCTCCGGCAGGAGGCAGATATGCCCAAAACGTCACGTCACGACCACGTCCTCAACGAGTACGCGCGAACGCTGATCCGCGTCAAAGCGAAGCAGCTCATCCGCCGACCGGGCTTCACCCGTTCGGATCAGGATGACGTCGAGCAGAACCTGTTCCTGCACGTGCTGAGCAAGGTCGAACAGTTCGACCCGACGCGCAGCTCGCTCAACACGTTTGTCGACCGCGTTGTGAACTCAGCGGCAGCGATGTTGGTTCGCGAGCGAGGCCGCAACAAGCGGAACCCCGGCGACAGCGTCGAGATTCGCTCGCTGGAGATCAAGGCTGAACTGCCCGGAGAGCCGCCTATGCCTCTGTGGGCGACTATCTCCATCGCCGATGTCGAGCGACGCACCGGCGGCGCCTCGCTTTCCGACTCCGAACTCTACGAGCTGGTCGAAGGCGTCGCCAGCGCGATCGCGGATCTGCCGCCGGACTTGCAGCAGGTTTGTCGCTCCCTCTTGGAATGCAATCGGACCGAGGCTGAGCGCGAACTGGGCCTATCGCGCCGCAAGATGAAGTCGGCGATGGATCGCATTCGCCAGCACTTCGAGCAGGCAGGCCTCGCGAAAAGCTGAGCGGCGGCGCGCAGACGGACGCGCCAACGGCATAGGTAACTACGGGAAGGCTGCTCGATGAGCTCTCGAAGGAGTGACCCATGACCGTTGGCGTGTTCCGTTTTTTATTCTCGGTCGACATCACACTCGACGAAGCCGAGATGACATTGCAGTTGGCGACGTTCGCGGCGGGAGGTCTGTTCAGTTCGGCGCAGGTTCGTCTCGACTTCAGCTACCACGTCGATCTTGATCACCGACTGATTCTCATCGACGGGAACACGGAGGTTAGCGTGAACGTCGCCCATATCTTCACCGGCCTTCTGCTGCGTGAATTCGGTGAGGATTCATTCGTCGTCGAGCGCGTCCATTCCCACCAAAATCAACCCGAGGAGATCGCCGCATGAGCACGCTCGCGAAAGTAGAGCGGGGTCGGCAAGCCAAACCGCCCCGCGTGCTGCTGTACGGCGTCGAAGGCATCGGCAAGTCGACCTTCGGCGCTCAGGCGCCCAAACCGATCTTCATTCAGACCGAAGACGGCCTCGATGAGATCGACTGCGACAAGTTTCCACTGGCCGCGACTTACGACGATGTGCTGAGCGCGCTCGGCGAGCTGCGCACGCAGCCGCACGACTACGAGAGCGTCGTCATCGATTCGCTCGATTGGCTGGAGCGACTGGTGTGGGACAAGCTCTGCGCCGTGAGCAACGTCAATTCCATCGAGAAAGTCGACGGCGGCTACAGCAAGGGCTACACCCATGCCCTGACGTACTGGCGCGAGATCATCGACTGCCTCAACGTACTGCGGAACGCCCGAGGCATGGTCGTGCTGCTCATCGCCCATTCCAAGGTCGAGCGGTTTGAAGACCCTGAATCGAGCCCTTACGACCGCTACTCGCCCCGGCTTCACAAGCACGCCGGGGCGCTGGTGAGCGAATGGTGCGACGCGGTGCTTTTCGCCACGCGGAAGATGCGCACCCAGTCGGAAGACGCCGGGTTCAACCGCAAGCGGACCACCGCGCACGCGATCGGCGCCGGCGGCGGCGAACGAATTCTGCGGTGCGTCGGCGGACCGTCGTGCGTCGCCAAAAACCGTTACGGAATCACCGAGGAACTGCCGCTCTCGTGGCCGGCGTTCATCGAGGCCCTTTCCAACCATCAACCACAAGGAACCCAACCCGATGGCTGACCTGCGAGGATTCGACGCCAACCAAGTGGAGCCCGCTGGCGATTTCGAGCCGATCCCTCCCGGCAAATACGTGGCCGTGATCACCGACTCGGAAATGAAGCCGACCAAATCGGGCGCCGGCAACTACCTGCAGCTGACGTTTCAAGTCATCGAGGGACCGTTCAGCAATCGCTTGCTGTGGGCCCGGCTCAATCTGGACAACCCGAATGAAACGGCGAGGAAGATCGCGCAAGGCGAGCTCTCCGCACTCTGTCGGGCGGTGGGCGTACTGGCGCCGAACGACTCGGTCGAGCTGCACAACTTGCCGCTGGTAATCCATGTCCGCTGCAAGAAGCGATCCGACACGGGCGAGATCGTCAACGAAGTGAAGGGCTACTCCCAGAAGGAGTCGCCGGCCGCGCCGAACGGCAGCGCCCCGGCGGCCACGACCACGCCGCCCTGGAAGCGTTCGTGATGATCGCGTTGGAACTGCCGTATCCGCCATCGGTGAACCATTACTGGCGGCGGGTCGGAGCACGGACGCTCATCAGCCGCGGGGGTCGGGCATTCCGCAAGGCGGTCTGCACGATCCTCGCGGCGGCGCAGATGCGACCACTGGACGGCGCGCTGGTCGTCGAGATCGACGTCTTCCCGCCGGACCACCGCCGCCGCGATTTAGATAACTCACTGAAGAGCTTGTTGGATGCGCTCGCCCACGGCGGCGCCTACCACGACGACTCGCAGATAGAGCGGCTGACGGTCGAGCGACGCCACGTCGTTCCCGGCGGGATGGTCCGCGTTCGATTGGAGAACTATCGCCCATGAACGATGACGAAGCGATCAACCACCCGCCCCACTACACGTTCGGCGCCGTCGAGGTGATCGACGCCGTCGAAGCGTGGGAACTTGGCTTCCACCTCGGCAACGTCGTGAAGTACGTCGCACGCGCGGCGCACAAGGGAGACCAACTGGCCGACCTCAAGAAGGCCCGCTGGTACTTGGACCGGGTAATCCGCCGGCTGGAAGGGGGGTGATATGAACGCCAAACAACGCACCTGCCTGAAATGCGGCAATCCGTTTGATTCGACGGGCCCCGGCAATCGCATCTGCCAGCGCTGCGCGCGGATCAACGCTCGCATTGCGATCACGGAAGAGCAGTTGCAAAAAGAGCGCGGCGTGAAGCGACGCAACGGAGAAGTCATCAGCGACCTGACGCTTGACGAGGTCGCCCGCGCGCGGACGGCATCATGATGCAACTACGCCCCTACCAACGTCAGTGCGTGGACGCCGTCTACGATCACCTGCGGACCAGGGACGACAACCCTTGCTCCGTGGTGCCGACCGCCGGCGGCAAGACGCCGATCATGGCCACGATCTGCCAAGACGCCGTGGGCCTGTGGAACGGTCGCGTACTCATCCTGGCCCACGTGAAGGAGCTCCTGGAGCAGACGGCCGATAAGCTGCGCACCGTTTGTCCCGAGGTCAAGTTCGGCATCTACTCGGCCGGCCTTAAGCGGCGCGACACCGAGCATCCGGTGATCGTCGCCGGCATCCAGAGCGTCTACAAGCGGGCCTGCGAACTCGACGCCTTCGACTTGGTGATGGTCGACGAGGCCCATCTCATTCCGCTGGAAGGCGAAGGGATGTACCGGCAGTTCCTGGCCGACGCCAAGGTCATCAACCCTGACGTGCGGATCGTCGGCTTCACGGCGACGCCGTTTCGGCTCAAGACGGGTCCGATCTGCACGCCCGATGGATTTCTCAATCACGTTTGTTATGAGATCGGCGTGCGTGAGTTGATCGTCGGCGGCTACCTGTGTCCGCTCATCACGAAAGCCGGCGTCAACAAGGCAGATTTTACCGGACTGCACGTCCGGGGCGGCGAGTTTGTCGCTGACGAAATGGAAGCCTTGATGGACGATGATCGACTCGTCGAAGCGGCCTGCGGCGAAACGGTTGGCTATACGCGCGACCGCCGGGGAGTGCTGATCTTCGCCAGCGGCGTGAAGCACGGCGAGCACATTGTTCGAGTTCTCCGCAAGAAGCATGACATTGCTTGCGGGTTCGTCACCGGCGAGACGCCATCCAAACAGCGCGACGCGATCCTGGAGCGTTTTCGTCAAGGCGAACTTAAGTACCTCTGCAACGTGAACGTGCTTACGACGGGATTCGATGCGCCCCACATCGATTGCGTGGCGCTGGTACGGCCGACGATGTCGCCGGGACTCTATTACCAGATGGTCGGGCGAGGATTCCGCCTCCACACGCACAAGAAAAACTGCCTGGTGCTCGACTTCGGCGGCAATGTCATGCGGCACGGCCCGGTCGACGCTCTCAATATTGCCGCGCCCGGCGCCGGCGGCGGCGAGACTCCAGTGAAGGAGTGTCCTGAGTGCCACTCAGTCATCGCCGCCGGCTACGCCAACTGCCCCGACTGCGGTTACGCGTTTGAGCCGCCCGAACGACAGAAACACGAGGCCAAGGCCAGCGAGGCCGGCATCCTCACTGGCCAAGTCACCGACGAGGACTACGAAGTCCACGACGTGATCTATAGCGTCCACTCGAAGCGCGGGGCGCCGCCGGAGGCGCCACGTTCCATGCGCGTCACCTATCGCATAGGCCTGAACCACTGGCAAAGCGAGTTCATCTGCGTGGAGCACGAAGGCTACGCCCGGCAGAAGGCGGAGGCCTGGTGGCGGCGCCGGTCTCCCGACCCGGTTCCCGACTCGGCGGAGCGGGCGGTCGAGATCGCCGAGGCCGGCGGCTTGGCGACCACCGAGGCGATCATCGTGCGGACCGTCGTTGGCGACAAATACGACCGGATCGTGGGCTACAAACTGGGGCCGCGACCAGAGCCGATCGCTACGGACAGTTATTTCGGCTACGACCCAGATGAGATTCCGTTTTGACGATGTGCGACGTTGCGCTTGCCTACCTCCGCGCGGGACTGTGCGTCCTTCCGGCGATCCTCGCCGAGAAGCGGCCGGCGCGCGCCGGTTGGAAGCAGTATCAGAAGCGGCTGCCGACCGAGCGGCAGGTGAGATCGTGGTTCGCCACCGAACAACCGGCGTGCATTTTGACAGGCGCGATTTCGGCCAACCTGGAGATGATCGACTTCGATCACGAAGGAGAGCTGTTCGGTCGGTGGCGCGAGCTCGTCGCGACCGAGGCGCCGGAACTCGTCGAGCGTCTGGTCATCGAACAGTCGCAATCGGGCGGGCGGCATGCGATCTACCGTTGCGGAGAATCAGTCCCCGGCAACCGCAAGCTCGCGCAGCGAACCATCGAAGCGGCCAGCGTCGAGCCGCTAGTCCTAGCCGGTAAACGCTATGTACCCCGAAAAGTGGGCGACCGCTTTGAGGTGACCATCACCCTCATCGAAACGCGCGGCGAAGGGGGGCTCTTCCTCTGCGCCCCGACGCCAGGCTACGCGATCGAACAAGGTTCGCTTGAGCGGTTGCCGGTCCTGACGGAGGCTGAACGGGCGATCCTCATCGAAGCGGCGTGCGCCCTGAACGAGGCAGTTCCGCCGGCGCAGCCCCATCGTGCCAGCGCCGATGCGATCGGTCGGCCGGGCGACGACTTCAACGAGCGGGGCGATGTGCGTGACGTATTGCGGCGCCAGGGGTGGGAGCTGGTCCGCGGCGGGGAGAACGAATACTGGCGTCGGCCGGGGAAGGAGCAAGGCTGGAGCGCGACGCTCAAGGAGGGCGTGCTGTACGTCTTCTCCAGCAACGCCGCGCCGTTTGAACCCGATCGCGCCTACGCGCCGTTCACGGTATTTGCACTGCTCGAGCATGGCGGCGACTTTGCGGCGGCCGCGGCAGCGCTTCGCGCCCTGGGGTACGGCGACGACGATTCCATCGTGGATCTGTCGCGAATCGTTTTTAGTGGAACCGCGCATCCAGCGCCGCCGTCCCCGCCGCCGCATCCCGATCCGGGCCCGCTTCCTCTGGAAATGCTCCGCGTCCCCGGCTTTGTCTCCGAGGTCATGGACCACTGCTTGGCGACAGCGCCATACCCGAATATCCCGTTAGCGTTTTGCGGCGCGCTGGCGCTGCAGGCAGTGCTCGCGGGACGTAAGGTTCGCGACGCCGGTGACAATCGGTCGAATCTCTATCTGTTGGCGCTTGCCTATTCGTCGGTCGGCAAAGACTGGCCCCGCAAACTCAACACGGCCGTCATGCACCGCGCGGGTCTGGCGTCGGGCTTGGGAGAAAAGTTCGCCAGCGGCGAAGGAATTCAGGATGCCTTGCATGGCACGCCGGCCATGCTGTTCCAGACCGACGAGATTGACGGCCTCTTGCAATCGATCAACAAGGCCAAGGACGCCCGCTACGAGAACATCATGGGGACGCTGCTGACGATGTATTCGTCGGCCAACAGCATTTATCCCATGCGGCGCAAGGCGGGCAAGGAACCGCCCGGCGTGATCGACCAGCCCTGCCTGGTCGTCTACGGCACGGCGATTCCGACGCACTACTATCAGGCCCTTTCAGAGCGGATGCTCACCAATGGCTTCTTCGCTCGCATGCTGATCGTGGAGAGCGGACCGCGCAGCGAGGGGCAAGAGCCGGGGATCATCGATCCGCCGAGCCGGATCCTCGACGCCGCCCGCTGGTGGTCAGATTTTAACCCCGGCGCCGGCAACCTGGTGCAATTCCATCCTCAACCTCGCATCGTCGAGGCGGACACTGATGCACGTGCGCTGCTCACTGAGGCCCGTCAAGCATCGGAAGCCGAATACGCCGATGCCGAGTCGCGCGGCGATCCGGTGGGGACGACCGTCTGGGGACGAGTGCCCGAGCAGATCCGCAAGTTGGCGCTGCTGTACGCCGTGAGCGTGAGTCACGCAGCGCCGCGAATTGAGGTCGCGGCGGTGCGCTGGGCGAGCGACTTCATTCTGCATCAGACCCGCCGCATGTTGTTCATGGCCCACAACCACGTGGCCGAGAACCCGTTTCACGCCGACCGCCTGAAGCTCGTGCGCAAGCTCCGCGAAGCGCCGGACCAGACGCTGTCGCATAGCGTGCTACTTAAGCGGATGAAACTCGATGCCAAGACGTTTCAGGAATTGATCGGGACGCTCGAACTGCAGGGGGATGTGGAGGCGGTGATCCAGTCCACGGCCGGCCGGCCGCAGCGGCACTATCGACTGCGGGGTGAAACGAGCGACGGCGGGTGAAACCAGTCTTGGTCCCAATGCCGGCCACGGCGGTGAAGGAAGCCTCGAATCGGAGAAGAAGCGGTGAATCAAGTAGCGATCCGAAATGCACTAACTGCGGGTGAAAGATGCGAACGAAGCAGCACATGCAAGACGGTGTTTACCGCACTTTGGCTTCATTCATCTTTCACCCCGTCCTCGCAGATATATGTATTCACACCACTTCTTTCTTCCTTCACCCATACCCGCATATGCGCCCGTGCGCACGCGCACGCGAGAGGGGGTGGGGAAAGAAGAAAGAGGCCCATCGCCTGCTTCGGAATGTTCGCGATGGCGTTCGCCACGTTGGGCCCACGTTGGCGATCACCCGTCGCATTGCCCTGTGGTCCCAACGCGACGCCGGTCGCGACACGTGGCCGCACGGTGGCCCACGGCGGCTCTGCCAAAGTGGCAGCGCCGGGGCGAGGGGGCCGCCGGCCAATAGGTACTCCGGCGGACCAGGATCGTCGGAGACGCACGCGGGAACAGCCGCCGTTGTAGAGAGAGTTTGTTTTCGTTGTCCGAACGCCCCTTTGGAGGAATCCCATGTCCGAATCAACTGGCCCTGAGCGGGACCGCGAGCAGTTTTGGAAAGACATCGTCATCCCGGCCGCCCGCGGCCTGGAGAGATTCTTCTGGAACCTCGTCTGGTTCGCGGTGATTGTCTGCTTGCTGTTTTCGTTCAACCCGTTTCGTTAAGGATGCCGCCATGAAGATCGACCTTCGCCCGCTGTCGGAAATCAAACCGTACCCGAACAATCCGCGAGTCAACGATGACGCTGTTGATGCCGTCGCGGCCTCGCTTCGCGAGTTCGGCTTTCGCCAGCCGATCGTCGTTGATGCCGACGACGTCATCATCTGCGGCCACACCCGCTGGAAGGCGGCGCAGAAGTTGGGCCTCGAAAAGGTCCCGGTCCACGTCGCCAAGGACCTGACGCCCGAGCAGATCAAGGCGTACCGTATCGCCGACAATCAGACGGCGAGCTTGGCTGAGTGGAACTACGACCTGCTGCCGCTGGAGTTGGCCGACCTGCAGGCGGCGAACTACGACCTCGGGCTACTTGGGTTCGATGCCGAGGAACTGGCCAAGATTCTCGATCCGGGCGTCGAGGAGGGGCTGACCGATCCCGATGAAATTCCGGCGCCGCCCGACAAAGCGACAACCCAGCCGGGCGACTTGTGGGTGCTCGGCAACCACCGCCTCCTCTGCGGCGACTCGTCGAAGCCCGAGGACCTCGATCGGCTGCTCGACGGCGCGGTGATCGGCTTGGTCAACACCGACCCGCCGTACAACGTGAAGGTCGAGCCGCGATCGAACAACGCAATTGCTGCGGGGCTTTCGTCGTTCCAGGGAACCACGCACCACCAGGGCCTCGACCTCGCGCGGCATCCCGACAAGGCGAAGCCGACGCAGAAGAAGCTGCGGGCTAAGGATCGTCCGCTGGCGAACGACTTCGTTTCCGACGAAGCATTCGACGAGATGCTGCTGGCTTGGTTCCAAAACGCCTCGCGGGCGCTCAAGCTCGGCGGATCGTTTTACATCTGGGGAGGGTACGCCAACCTGGGCAACTACCCCGACCCACTCAAAGCCGCCGGCCTCTACTTCAGCCAGGGCATCGTCTGGGACAAGCAGCACCCCGTGCTTACGCGCAAGGATTTCATGGGGGCGTTTGAGATCTGCTTCTACGGCTGGAAAGAAGGCGCGGGCCACAAGTTCCACGGCCCCAACAACGCGACTGATCTATGGCATCTCAAGAAGGTCAACCCGCAGTCGATGGTCCATCTCACTGAGAAGCCGGTCGAACTCGCTGTGCGAGCGATCCAGTACTCGTCGCTCACCGGCGACAACGTGCTCGATCTGTTCGGCGGCAGCGGCTCAACGCTGATCGGCTGCGAGCAAACCGGCCGCAAGGCGTTCCTGATGGAGCTCGACCCGCTGTATTGCGACGTGATCGTCGAGCGGTGGGAGAAGTTCACCGGTCGGAAGGCGGAGCGAGTAGCAGCAATTGACGTATGATCGCGCGATACGCGCGGGCAATCAGCGGAGTTTCCTGACATGGCGTATCTGTTTGGCGAATGGCGTCGCGGCCAAAGCATTGACGAATCGCTCGTCGGCGGTCGCCAACGGACATTTGCGATCGATGGCCAGAGCCAAGTACATGCAGTCGTAAACCGTGCGTCCGGTCGCCACGGCAAGCTCCAGCGCCGGAGCCAGCAATCCGTGAGTTGGGGCGATCTCCAGCGGCATCCGATTCATGTCGGCAATGATCTGAGCCGCCTCTTCTGCCTGCAACTCGCCGCGGCGAATCCGCTTCCAGGCAATGTTGCCGAACTCGCTCCAGATCAAGTCGGGCGCCAGCAAGGTGCGTCGCGGGGACAGCAGTCGTCGCGATTCGGCGGAATGCTCCTCAGGAAAGAACCACTTGGCGGCGACGCTCGCGTCGACCACGAACATCGTCATCGTCGCCGGTCCTCGCTGAGCAACTCGACGCTGTCGGAAAACTTACGCCCTGCCAGCCGCTTCTGCCACTCATTGACGGTCCGGCGCGCTTCCTCCGCCGTGAAGCCGGCGGCAGACTCCAGAATCGACCTTGCCTCGCTTTCCAGCGAGCGGCCTCGCGACGCGGCGCGGTCCTTCAGACGGGCTACCACGTCCTCCTCTAAACCGCGAATCAGAATTTGGGCCATACGATCTCTCCTTGGCGGGACACTCTCCAATGATAGCATATTGCTATCATCTGTCCAGCTCACTACCCCGATGTTCGCGAGCGACCATCTCGTCGTGGAACCGCTGCAGCTCGATCTCGTCGTCCGTCGCCGGACGAACGGTGCAGATGTTGACGGGCACGTCGCAGCCCCGCTTCGCATGGAGGTCGGCGTACAACGCGTAAAGCTTCGGCGCGCCGAACTCGCGAGCGGCCTCTTCGTTCTCGGCCTCAACCAGAACGTAGCGGGCGAGCGTGGCGACAAGGTAGGTGGTCATCGGTCAATCCTCCTGTTCGTCGTAGCCGGCCAGGAAGGTGACGATGCGCCGCAGGTCGCGTTTGACCTTGTTCATCGTGCCGACGTGGCCCCAGTCGAGCCCGTCGCTCTCGGGCGTCGGCAGGTCGTGGATGCGGCCGTCGATCTCGTCGAGGTAATGGATGACGAAGGCATGGGCCTCGACGTAGGCGGCGTCAATCTCCTCGCGATTCTTTTCGGCGTTGGCGTTCGGTTCGGTCATGGCAGATTCTCCGTGTTCGGCGCCGCGACGTGCGTCGCCACGATCACCCAGGAGCCATGCGGGTTCGTGAACATCAAGCGCGGCGGCGCCGGAACTTCGAAGAATCTCGCACATCGCCCGAGGGCGCCTACGTGGCGACGTGCGGCGACGGGGCAGGAACTGCCGTTGTTAGGCGACCCTGGCCAGCACTGCCGCTGTCGCGATCAGCGTCCTGGCCCTGCGCGGCGCACGACCGCCTTGCGCGGCGATCTGCTAGCCCATTCCCCGGTTGAGCACGGCAACGTATCGCTCGTAGACGTAGACGCGGTCCCGTTGCTTGCCGGTGATCTCGCGCAGCACGCCTGCCTGCTGAAGGGCGTCAACCGCCTTGGACGCAGTTGGTTTGGTCGTATCCAGAATCTCCATCGCCTTGGAGAGCGTGACGACCGGGTGATTCGTCAGCAGTTCGAACAGGCGGACCGAGCTGACGGTCGCACCGGCATGGCCGACAACCGTTTGCCGGTCTTCCGAGAGGAGCGCAAAGATTCGCTTCGCGCCGCTGACGCCGTCGTCCGCCGCCTCGCAAACGCATTCGAGGAAGAACTGCGACCAGCCTTCCCAATCGCCGTCGGTCCGGACTGCTGTCAGCAGGCGGTAGTATTCGTCGCGTCGCCGCATCAGCGGCACGCTCAAGTAAAGGATCGGCAGCGGCAGCAGTTTCCAATGCTCGACCAGCAGCGCAATCAGGAGCCGCCCGATGCGACCATTGCCGTCGAGAAACGGATGAATCGTCTCGAACTGAACGTGGGCCAGCCCGGCCTTGATCAGCGGCGGCAACGGGTCGTTGCTGTGAATCCATTGATCGAGGTCGGCCAGCGCCGCCTTCGCGTCGTCGGGCGGCGGCGGGACAAACCGCGCAGTGCCCGGCCGCGTGCCGCCGACCCAATTCTGCGAAGTGCGAATCTCTCCCGGCTGTTTGTCCGACCCACGGACGCCGCGCATCAGTCGTTTGTGCGCGGCGCCAAGGAGGCGCATGCTGAGCGGCAGCCCCTTCGGCCGGCGAATCTCGCGACGGGCAAAGTTGAGGGCATCGACGTAGTTGCACACCTCTTGCACGTCGTCCAGGCGCTCGGCCTTGGCGGTCGCCTCGAACTCGACGACCTCTTGCAGAGTCGCCTGAGTCCCCTCGATCTGCGAGGTCATGACCGCTTCCTTGCGGACGAAGCCGTACAGGAACCAGTCGGCGCTGGGAACCATCTCGGCCGCCACGGCCAGTCGGCCCACGGCGGCGTTGGCAGCTGCGAGCAGTTGGGCCAGTTCGCCCTCGACCTGCAATGGCGGGTCGCGCGGGGGCAGCGGGTGCGGGACGAAGGCGCGGACCGTCTCGTCGCCAAAGGTCGTCGATTGGTAGGTTCCGGTCTCGCGCATGGCTGGTTAAGCTCGCTTTACCACGGGTGGACGCTAGTAAAGAAGTCTTGCCTAACGCCGGGGGCTAGTCAAGTTTTCTTTACTAGCGAATTGGCCCTCCCAGACGAGAAAACGCCCGCGAGTTGGCCTTCGCGGGCGTTATTGGCGGCAAATCCCGACCACGCGGTACAGGAACGCCGGCTACTTGCCGGTCGTAGCGAACTTGCCGCGCTCGGTCTTCTTGAACCGGGCCTCCTTCCCCTTCGTTCCGATCTCCCGCAGGATCGCCGAATAGAGCGTCCGGTCGGGCGTCTTGCCGCCGGGCGACTTCCAGATGCCTTTGGCCGCCATCGCGTCGATCATCTCCTTGGTCGTCATCGGCTCCTTCGAAGTTGCGAGCAGCTTCGCCGCTGCGTCGAGCGCGCTGGTCTTCTTGGGCGCCGCCTTCACAGCGGCTGGGGCCTTCTTCGCACGGGTCGACTTCGCCGAAGCAGACTTCTTGGCGGTCTTTGTTCTGGTCATCGCTGGTCTCCTTGTCGAAATGGATGGTTAGGCTGCCATCGTCAGGCGGCGGGAACCACCCGCCGCGACGCGCCGGCGGCGGCGCGTTTCGGCTTACAAACCAAGCTGCTCCATCAGGCGGTTGTGCTCGTCGGCGCCCAGCATCTCGGTCAGCACGTCGGCGAACCATTCGACCTGCTGGAGCGCAGCCAGCGCGTCGGCGTTGGCCGGCTTGTAGAAGGCGGCCGGTTGAAGGAAGGCGATGATCGTTGCAACCGCCTCGGGCGTGAGGTGGTCGCGGAACGTCATGGCGATATCGTCCTCGGCGTCATCCAGGAGATCGCCGAGGCTCGTGAAACGTCGATCGAGTGGTTTGCGTTTGGGCATCGTTGTTCTCCGATTAGAGGTGGCAGGAACCGACGCCCGCACCGCGCGGGCGACGGCATCGTGCGGTCAGCGGCAGGCCTTGAGGTAGCGGCGGAGTTCGCCGAGCGCGTCGATCTCGTTGAGGTCGTACTCTCGGCCCCAGGCGACCAGCGTTTCGACGGCGTCCCACGGCCGGGCCGGGTCGACGATGAAGGCGTCGCACCCATGGCCGTCCTCGTCGATGAGCGTCATGAGGTCGTCGACCATTTCGATCTCGTACATCTGTCGTTTTCCTGCGAGGTGAAAATGTTCATGCGTACATCGCACGACACGACCGTTACCTCGGGTCGCAAGCAACATCCAGCCAGCTGGCGAAAGAAATCAGCGGATTCATGGGCGGCGTAGAAATGGCCAGTCATCCCGACAATTCGCAGCCCACGGGCCTCAACCCGGCCGCCCTAGCCGTGGCCGACGCGGCCAAGTTTCTGAGCCGGGTCGGAAGTGCGCCGGTGACGCGCGAAATGCTCGAGGCCGACGTGGCCGCCGGCGCGCCGACCAACGCCGACGGAACGCTTCACCTGGTAACCTATGCCGCATGGCTGGTGAGCCGGCTGGCGCGGGAAGGAGACCGCGATGGCGCATGACGTCCGGCGGCTGCGACCCAGCGAGCTCTGTCGACTCCTCAACTCGACGCCGCTGGGCGAGGTCGTGAACGAGCGGCAACTGCATCGACACCGCACTCGCGCCGGCCTGCGGATCGGCGACGGCCGGCATGTCGACTTGTTGCGCTACGTCGCCTGGCTCGTTGGGGAGCGGCACGCCCCCAAGCCAATGCCCGCCGGCGATCCCTACGAGCGGATGAAGGAGCGGGCCCGCGCGCGAAACGTCGCGATCGCCATTGCCGGACGCGATATCGGCGATCTGCCCGAGATAGCGAATCCCGGTCGTAAGGCGAAGGCGGCGACCGACTTTCGGTACTTCTGCGAATGCTACTTCCCGCTGACGTTTCATCTGCCGTGGTCGGCGGATCATTTGAAAGTGATCGCCAAGATCGAAGAAGCGGTGCTCCACGGCGGGCTGTTCGCGATGGCGATGCCCCGTGGCAGCGGGAAGACGACCATCTGCGAGTGCGCGTGCATTTGGGCCGTGCTCAACGGCCATCGGGAGTTCGTCTGCCTCATTGGCAGCGACGAAGGTCACGCGATGGACATGCTCGACTCGATCAAGATGGAGCTCGACGGCAACGAGCAGCTGCTGGCCGACTATCCCGAGGTGGTGTTCCCGATCCAGTCGCTCGACGGCATCGCCAACCGCTGCAACGGTCAACTTTACCAGGGGGAGCGCACTCACATCGGCTGGACCGCCAAGGAGATCGTACTGCCGACGATGCCCGAGAGCACGGCCAGCGGCGCCATCATCAAGGTGGCCGGGATCACCGGCCGCATCCGCGGCATGAAATACAAACGAGCCGACGGTAAGACCGTTCGTCCGTCACTGGTCGTCCTCGACGACCCGCAGACGGACGAGTCGGCCCGCTCACTTACTCAGTGCGCCACCCGCGAAGCGGTCCTCGCCGGCGCTGTGCTGGGGTTAGGAGGACCAGGAAAGAAGATCAGCGGCATCATGCCATGCACCGTTATCCGTCCTGGCGACATGGCCGACAACATTCTCGACCGCGACAAGCACCCCGAGTGGAACGGCGAGCGAACCAAGATGGTCTATTCGTTCCCGACCGACGAGAAGCTGTGGCAGCAATACGCTGAGATTCGGGCTGAGAATCTGCGCAATGGCCTGGGCATCGCTGCCGCGACGGAGTTCTACCGCGATCACCGCGAGGCGATGGACGAAGGCGCAGTGATCGCCTGGCCCGAGCGATTCAATCACGACGAGCTGTCGGCCGTCCAGCACGCGATGAACCTCAAGCTGCAAGACGAGGCGGCGTTCTTCGCTGAGTACCAGAACGAGCCGCTGCCGGCTGATGCTGGCGACGAGGAGGATCTGTCCGCCGAGGCGATTGCCGGCAAGGTGAACCGCATTGAGCGCGGCGTCGCGCCGCTCGGCGTCGATCACGTTACCGCATTCATCGACGTCCAGCAGGCGCTGCTGTTCTACGTCGTCGCCGGCTGGGAACGCGACTTCACCGGGTACGTCCTCGACTACGGCGTGTTCCCCGACCAGCAGCGCCCTTACTTCACGCTCCGCGATGCACGGCACACCTTGGCCGTCGCCATGAAGGCGACGGGACTGGAAGGTTCGATCTATGCCGGCCTGGAAGCACTGACCGGATCGCTGATCAACCGCGAGTGGCGCCGTGACGACGGCGCCCAGCTTCGCATCGAACGGTGCCTCATCGATGCCAACTGGGGCAACTCGACCGACGTCATCTACCAGTTCTGCCGGCAGTCCGCGCACCCAGGCGTCGTCATGCCGAGCCACGGGCGGTTCGTCGGCGCTTCGAGCCAGCCGTTCTCCGAATACAAACGCCGGCCAGGTGATCGCGTTGGTCACAACTGGCGGATTCCCAATGTCCAGGGAAAGCGCGCTGTGCGGCACGTCGTCTTCGATGCGAACTACTGGAAGAGCTTCATCTACTCACGGCTTGCCGTGCCGATGGGCGACAGAGGCTGTCTCTCGCTCTTCGGCGTGTGAATGGCGCCCGAAACGTGCAGCGCCTGGCAGGGCGTCGTGGCGCCTGAA
>CAYSFP010000109.1:0-19538 GCA_964430075.1 uncultured Planctomycetaceae bacterium
TACCGCTGCTATCAAACCGCCGCATAAAATACAAAGTGCGACTTGCACCCCGGCGAGGGTCGCACCGGTTGTCCGGCTGCAGCGCGGCCACCCTGGTCAGCGCCCGGGGCGCCACGGATAATCCTTAGTTTGAAGACGACTTGCTTTCCGAGCGACCGCCATGGCCCGCTGGCCTCGACATGTCTGGACGACGCTGTTCACCTATCTGACGGTGTTCTTGGGATTCCCGCTGCTGTGCTGGCTGGCCTGGACCTGGGTGCGCGGGGAGTGGTGAGCGGAGAGGCCGGAGGTCCGAGGTCGGAGGTCAGGAAGAGAGAAATAGCCGCGAGCCTACGGCTCGCTGGCGATGCGGCAAGCGACGACAAACTTCCAGCGGCTTATTCCCCAGCGAGTTGGCATGAGCGAAACCCCCGACAAGAACGCCCTCGTCGCTCGCCTGCGGCCGCACGGCCAGGAGCATCTGCTGGCGTTTTGGGAGGAGCTCGACGCCGCCCAGCGCGACCGGCTCGCCCGGCAGATTGAGGGCGTTGATCTCGATCTGGTCGCGTCGCTGTATCGCGGCGAGGTCGATCAACCGGATTGGGCGGAACTTTCGCGCCGCGCCGTTCCGTCGCCGGCGCTGCGGCTGGCCGATCGCGATCGTGGCGCCGCGGCCGCCTGGGGCGCCACGCCGGAGCAGGCCCGCACGCGCGGCGTCGAGGCGCTGCGCGCGGGAAAGGTTGGCGTGCTGCTCACCGCCGGCGGGCAGGGCAGTCGGCTCGGGTTCGACAAACCCAAGAGCCTGTTCAAGATCGGGCCTCTGTCAGGCGCGTCGCTGTTGCAAATCCACTGCGAGAAGGTGCGGGCCGCCAGCCGCCGGTACGGCAAGCCGGTGCGGATGTACCTCATGACGAGCCCGGTGATGCACGACGACACGGTCGCGTTTCTCAAGGAGAACAGCCGGTTCGGGCTGCTCGAAGACGAGTTGACGGTGTTCTGCCAAGGCACGATGCCGGCGGTCGACGCCGAGACGGGCAAGTTGCTGCTGGAAGCCAAGGACTCGCTGTTCCTCAGCCCCGACGGCCACGGCGGCACGGTCGCGGCGCTCGCCGCCAGCGGCGCGATCGACCACATGCGGTCCTACGGCGTCGAACAGTTATTCTACCTGCAGGTCGACAATCCGCTGGCGCCGTTGTGCGATCCGGAGTTCATCGGCCACCACCTGCTCGCGGAGTCAGAACTCACCTCGCTCGCCGTGGCCAAGACCGCGGCGGACGATAAGCTCGGCAACTTTGTGATGATCGACGGCCGGCTGCACGTGATCGAGTACAGCGACTTTCCGGCCGACGTCGCGAAGCAGACCGATTCCGCCGGCGGGCTGAAATTTTGGGCCGGCAGCGTGGCGATTCACATGTTCGACCGGGCGTTTCTGGAGCGATCGCTGCAGCTCAAGGATTCGCTGCCGTTCCACGTGGCGCGCAAAAAGGCCGAGTCCATCGACGAGCGCGGCGAGGTCGTGAAAACCGAGAAGCCCAACGCGCTGAAGTTCGAACGGTTCATCTTCGACTTGCTGCCGCACTCAAAGCGGCCGATCGTCGTGGAGTACGCCGAGACCGAGAGCTTCGCCCCGCTCAAGAACGCGCCTGGCGAACCGAAGGACACGCCGGAGTACGTGCAGCGGTTCATGCTCGATCAGCACCGGCGGTGGCTGGAAGCGGCGGGTGCTCAGCTTGCCGAAGGCGTGCAAATCGAAATCGGCCCGCTGCTGGCGATGGACGCCCAGCAGGTGGCGGAGATCGTGGCGCCGGGGCGGGTGTTTGAGAGGTCGGAATATTTGCGAGGCGAATAGCGCGTGCGCCGTGCGACGGCACGCGGCGCGCCGCCACAGCCGCGATGCTGCGCATCGCACGCGAAGCGAGGACAGGCCCGCAAGGCGATTCCCCGGCGATGCATAGCATCGCGGCTAGCTCGATCGAGCGTTGTTGCGATTAGCTCCGGAGAGTGATTGAGAATCATGCATTACGAAGTCGAACAGAAGTACCGCGTCGGCGACCTCGCGCACGTGCGGGCAAAGCTCATTGCGCTGGGCGCCTCTGCAGGTCCGACGGTCGAGCAGGCCGACTGTTATTACCGGCATCCGGCGCGCGACCTTGCGGCGACCGACGAGGCGTTTCGCCTGCGCCGCGTCGGCGCTTTGAACTTCATGACCTACAAGGGGCCCAAGATCGACGCGACGACCAAGTCGCGCTTCGAGCGCGAGGCGCCGCTGGGCGACGGCGCTGAAGCATTCGAGGCAACCGACGAGATTTTGCGACGGTTGGGGTTTGAGCACGTGGCCGTGGTTCGGAAGCGGCGCGAGACGCTGACGCTCTTTCGCGATGAAAAGGTCATTGAGGCGGCGCTCGACGACGTGGAAGGGGTGGGCACGTTCGTTGAACTCGAATTGTCTGTGAACGCGCCCGAAGGATGCCTGGACGCCGTCGAGGCGGCCAAGCATGTCCTTGCCTTGGTCGCTGCGCTATTGAAGTTGGTCGACGTCGAGCGCCGCAGCTATCTCGAGTTGTTGCTCGCTGCCCAGGGAGGCTGATTCTCCTTTCGTGCGGCGTCTGGACTCGCGTGAACAATCGGTACAACGGAGCGCGCGCGCCTGTCACAACCCGCGCGGCCAGCCCTTCACGCGGGCGTCCGCATTTGCTTCTGGGGCGGGCATAACACAGAGTTGCTATGGAGCACCCCCTCGCGCCGGCCAGTGACGGCGACGCGCGGCCGCGGAATTCTCATCTTGCCGTGGGTGCGACCTGTCCTCTCTTCACAGGAGCTTTGACGAGCATGGACCACAAGACATGGTGGGCGGCATTGGGCCTCGCGTTGGTTGCCCTGTGGATGGCGCCGGCCACGCTGGCGCTGGGCGGCGACTGCGACGAGGGCGAAAGCCGCTTCGCTGCCGACGACCACGAAGGCGACGCACATGACAAGCTGCTTGCCGACGAGGAAGGCGGCGGCGCGGAAGATGGCGACGACGGCAACGGTGAACACGACGAGATGCTCGTCGACGACCACGAGGACCACGAGGGCAACCTGCTGGCGTGAGCCGCCACGTTGCTCCTTGGCACATGCGCTGGGCGGAAGTCCCCCCGGCGAGATCATCCCTTGCCCGTCCGGGGCGCCGCGATTCGTCGCGGCGCCTCTTTCTCTTGCGCCGCGAATTCCCGTGGTCGCGGGCGGCCGAGAATGCCGATCTCTTTAACGGCACTCGCTTTTCGGCAAATCCGCTAGCAAGGCTGGGGGGGGGGCAGGCTCGGGAAAGCCCCCTGGACCGTGCGCGTCGATTCTGAGATTGTTCCGCCCGCGCGCCGCGAAACTTAGTCAAATGGCGGGGGTTTTATCGGCTCCCCGCGGCGGTTTCGCGGGGACGACCGCGACACGGGTCCGCACCTCACTAAGGAGAATCTGCGTTATGTTGCAAGGTAAATGGTGGCAGTGCTTGGCCGTGGCTGCCTTGTTGGGCTTGTGGATGGCCCCGGCAGTCGCCTTCGATTGCGATGGCGACTGCGATAAGGACGACGACACGGCGCTGGTGGCCGACTGCGACGGGGGTTGCGACGGCGACTGCGAAGATGGAGACAGCCTGCTCGCCGATTGCGATGGCGATTGCGACGGGGACTGTGACGACGACAGCTTGCTGGCTGACTGCGATGGGGATTGCGACGGCGACTGCGAAGACGGAGGCAGTCTGCTCGCCGATTGCGATGGCGACGGGGATTGCGACGGCGGCGGCGAGGAGCTGTGCTAGCGATCCGTCTCGAATGATTTGAACAGGTGACACAAAGGGGCGCTCCGCGATTTGCGGGGCGCCCCTTTTTTGTTTTCCAACTCGTCACATGTCTAGCCGCGACGCGCCAACGGAGCGCTCCGCGAGCGCGTGGCGGCTAAACGACGCGAGTTGCCGTTGCAAGACTGCGGTTCCGCGGACGCTGGCTGTTTGACATACTTCGCGGCCTTGCGGGCGCCTGCTGCGCCGGCTGCCCGGGAGCGTGTCATGCGAATCTTTTTCTCGGTCGGCGAACCCAGCGGCGATTTGCACGGCGCAAATCTCATTCGCGCGCTCGCGGCTTCGCATCCCGATTGGCAGTTCGTCGGCTACGGCGGATCCCGGATGGCCGCGGCGGGGTGCCAGCTCCACGCCGATCTCACGCAGCTCGCGGTCATGTGGATCACACGCGTGATCGTGAACCTCCACAAGTTTGTCGGCCTGTTGTTGGCGGCCGATCGTTACTTTCGCGATTCACGTCCGGACGCGGTCGTGCTGATCGACTACCCCGGATTCAATTGGTGGATCGCCCGCCGTGCGAAGGCCCGCGGCATTGCTGTGTTCTACTACGGCACGCCGCAGCTTTGGGCCTGGGCCAGCCATCGCGTGCGGAAGATGCAGCGGTTCGTCGACCACGTGCTGTGCAAACTGCCGTTCGAGGAGCGATGGTTTCGCGAGCGTGGGTGCCACGCGACCTACGTCGGTCATCCGTATTTCGACGAGCTGCGCAGTCAGCGGCTCGACGAGGAGTTCGTGCGCGAGCTGCAACGCGGGCCGGGCCAACTGGTGACCATCTTGCCGGGCTCGCGCACGCAGGAAGTGGAAGCGAACTTGCATGCGTTTTTGCGCGCGGCTGAGCAAATCGCCGCCCGCGTGCCGAACGTGCGGTTCGCCGTGGCGGCGTTTAAGGAATCGCAAGCTGCACAGGCACGCGCGCTCGCAGAGCAATCCACCCTGGCGATCACCGTACACGTCGGCCGCACACCCGAGTTGATCCACGCGGCCGATTGCTGCCTGGCGTGTTCTGGTTCCGTGTCGCTGGAGCTGCTCTATCACGCTAAGCCCAGCGTCGTGCTGTACCAGATCGGCCGTGCGGGGTACTTCATTCAAAGCTTGTTCCGCCGGGTACGGTACATCACGCTGGTCAACCTGCTGACGACCGATGACATCGCGAGCGATCGGCCGGCGTGGATCTACGATTCTGCCGAACCGCGCGACGCTCATGTGCTGATTCCCGAGTACCTGACGTGTGGGGACAAGTCGGCGGCGCTGGCTGCCCACGCGATCGAGTGGCTCACGCAGCCGGCGCGGCGGAACGAGCGCGCGGCGGCGCTCGCGGCCCTGCGGGATCGTTACGCCCAAGGCGGCGCCTCGCAGCGTGCGGCGGAGTACATCGCTGGGGCGCTCGGCGGTGTGCCTGCGGTGTGCGGCTCGCGCGAACAGGCCGCCTAGTCCGTCCGCTTCGCGGACGAGCCCGTATTGCGGTTTCGGGAGGTCGGTATAATCCACCGCCCGCGCCGATATCGCCCCTCGATTGCCAGCGCTCGCGAGCCGGCTCATTCTCATGCTGCTCTACGAACCGCCGCCCACACAGGCCGATCTTCACTTTCGCTTGTTCGGCGTGCCGGTGCGCGTCCATCCGTTCTTCTGGGCGGTCACTGCGCTCATGGGGCTGAACACGCGCTCGGGCACTCCGCCAAGCGAGTTTATCACCTGGGTGGGCGTGGTGTTCGTCTCGATCCTCGTCCACGAAATGGGCCACGCCGCCTTGCAGCGTCGCTTCGGCGGTCACCCCTGGATCGTGCTCCACGGCCTCGGCGGGCTTGCGATCTGCGACGACTGCGATCGCCGGCCGTCGAGCCAGATTCTGATCAGCCTTGCGGGGCCGGCGGCGGGTTTCTGTTTCGCGGCCGCGGTGGCGGCCGTTCTCGCGATGGCGGGGCGTTTCACGGGCTTCCAGTTGAGTCTCATTCCGGTGCGTTGGACGCTGTTCGATCCCGAGTACTACGTAGCGAGCGAAGGAACAAGGTTAGGGCTGGCCGACAATCTTGTGTGGGATCTGCTGACCGTCAACATCCTGTGGGGCCTGATCAACCTCCTTCCGGTGTATCCGCTGGACGGCGGGCGCGTCATGCGCGAGGTCTGCACGCTGCGAGACTCCCGGCGCGGCGTGGTCTTTTCGTTACAGATCTCCGTCGTGACCGCCGGCGCGATGGCGCTCTACGGGCTCTTCGCATGGCAGTCGATCTTCACTGCGATGATGTTCGGCTACCTCGCGTTTACGAGTTATCAAACCATCGCGGCGTTGCGCACGCATGGGTACTGAACTTCATGTTGGGCTGTCGCGCACGCCGTGCCGCGAAAACAACGCAATAGGTTGTGGTTGGCGCTCCAGTCGTTTCCATGAGCCAGAGTGCATCAAGCGCGGACGCGAACAACGCGCGAAGTGCGCCGACGAGTTCTCAGATTGAGACGATCGCGCCGCGGCAGCGCGTCGTGTTGCTCGGCGCGAGCAACCTCGCGCTGTCTCTGCCGCGCGTGATCGAAGCCTCGCGCGCCGCGTGGGGCGCGCCGCTCGAGTTCCTCGTCGCGATGGGTTATGGCCGCTCCTATGGCCAACAGTCCAAATTTTTTGGAAAAAAATTTTCAGGAATTTTGCAGTGTGCAATTTGGGATGCGCTCGAGCGCGCCGACGCGCTGCCAACCAACGCGATCGTTGCCGACGTAGGCAACGATCTCGCGTATGAAGCGCCCGTTGAAACGGTGGCGGCGTGGGTCGAGACGACGCTCGACCAACTTGCGAGGCACGCCGCGCGAACGGCTTTGAACAACGTGCCGATTGAACCGCTGCGGACCGTCGGCACGGTACGATTTCATGTGCTGCGTTCGCTGTTGTTTCCCAGTTGCCGGCTGTCTCGCGGTGAGTTGCTGGTGCGCGCCGATGCACTCAGTGAGAAGCTCGCTGCCCTCGCAGAAACGCGGGAAATCCCGGTATTTTCTGCGAGCGAGGCATGGTACGGCATCGACCCGATTCACCCGCGCCGGCGCTCCGCCGGCGAGATTTGGCGACTTCTGATTGGCGCGCTGGACCCGCTCGCCTCGGCGCCAACTTGGACGCGTCCGTCTCGCTCCGACGCCAGCGCGCTGCGCCGCGCAACAGCCGCCTGGTGGATGGGCAACAGGCGCGCCGGGCATCGCTCGCCGCCGACGGCGCAGCTTCGCGATGGATCAACCGTCGCGCTGTTCTGAAGTTCCGCGCGACGGCTCGTCGGCGCGCCGCGCGCGGCATGAAAAGCGCGCTCGCGCGCCCTTCGCACAGCATCGATTGACCTTGCGTGCGCGAAAATTTCTGCGAATAAGTGTTGCACAAAAAAAAGAGATGCGTACAAATACGACGAATCAACAAGGAAGTCTCGTTGTCAATTCTTCAGTCCAAAAAAAAAATCACGGCCCGCTGAACGAAGAGCAACTCCGGTCGAGAGCGAACAAGACCAGTCGACGGCTTGGCGAGAAGACGTACGGTGAGATGGCGCCAGGCAGTTCGAGTTCGATCATCGAAAGCGGTGCCGACGCGCATACGGAAATAATCGCCCACGATGGAGACGGCGATGCGATATGTTGCCCTGGACGGGCGACTTGTTTTCTTAAGGGCGGCTTTGTGAGCTCTGCGGGTCCAAGTGGACCCCTTCGAGCGAGTCGCCTGGACCCTGTTTAGGAGGATTGACTGTGGCCAAGAAGAAGAAGGCAGCCAAGAAGAAGGCAGCCAAGAAGACGGCGAAGAAGGGCACCAAGAAGAAGGCCGCCAAGAAGAAGGCAGCCAAGAAGAAGAAGACCGCCAAGAAGAAGACCGCCAAGAAGTCGTAGTTCGATGCAGGCGGAGCCTGCAATGAACGCGTTGCTTCGGCGACCATCATGAGAGGGATCGGCGTTCCCCATGCGGAACGGCGGTCCCTCTTTCGTTGCGCGCAGAACGAATCATCGCATCGGATCCATGAAAGCCGCCGGCTTCGCCGGTAGGCGAATTCCGGGCAACGCCTCATCGGTCGGCCGTCCGCCGGCAGAGCCGGTGGTTTTCATGCGCCTTATAGCACCGATAACGTTGGCAGGGGCGGGGCGGCGGCGCGCGTCTGCGAGATGTTCCGCACCAGGTTGTAGGCGATGCGTTGGAAGTAGGGCGCGCTCTCGGCGTCAGCCAGGTTGCCGGTGGTCTCGCCGGCGTCGCCGCGCTCCCGGATCGGGATCTGGATTGGCACTTCGCCGAGGAAGGGAATCTCGAGCTCCTCGGCCTTCGCACGCGCTCCCCCCGCGCCGAAGATGTCGTACCGTTTGCCGTTGTCGGGGCAGAGGAAGTAGCTCATGTTCTCGACGACGCCCAGCACCGGGATGCTCACCTTGCGGAACATGGCGATCGCCTTTACCGCGTCGAGCAGCGCGACGTCCTGCGGCGTGCACACGACCACGGCGCCGGTGAGCGGCAGCGTCTGCGAGAGCGTCAGTGCGATGTCGCCGGTGCCCGGCGGCATGTCGATGAGCAGGTAGTCGAGATCGCACCAGGCCGTGTCGCGCAGGAACTGCGTGATCGCGCCGTGCAGCATGGGGCCCCGCCACACGACCGCTTCGCCGGGGGGCACCATGAAGCCCATGCTCATCACGGGCATCCCGGCCGCGTCGATGGCTTGTAGTTTCTGATCGACGACCGTGGGCCGGCCGTCGAGCCCCAACAGGTGGGGGATGCTGGGACCGTACACGTCGGCATCCATGAGGCCGACTTTCGCGCCGGCGTTCTTGAGCGCGACCGCGATCGAGGCGGCCACGGTGCTCTTCCCAACGCCGCCCTTGCCCGAGCCCACCGCGACGACGCTCTTGGCCGTGAGCCCAATGGTCCCGATGGGGTCGGCGGGGCGGCGATGCTCGACCACTTCCACCTGCACGTCGGCGTCCCCGGGCAGTGCGGCGCGCAGCCGGTCGATCAGCTCCTGCCGCGTCTCGGCCCACAACGGCGCCGAGTACGTGGTGAGGGCCAGCGTGACGATGACGCGTGGGCCGTCAACCGCCACGTCGCGGACCTGGCCCATGGTGCGAACGTCGCGGCCGGTTTCGGGATCGGGGAACGCGGCGAGCACGCCGTCGACGGCGGCGCGCAGGGGGGCGGAATCAGGCATGACGGACAAACCTTAAGTGGGGCGCAAATGCGCCCCGCCTCCGAGTGTGCGGCGATTGAGCGGCGGTGAACGAGGGTCCGCGCCGTGGCGCCAGCGGTCCACGATAACGGCGCGAGGCGTTTTGCCCAAGTCGCGGCCGGTGTTTGCATTCAACGAGCCCCGACCAAGCTTGGTCGGGGCTGCCCCGGGTACGTCGGGGGCTGCCCCGGGTACAATGCGGCCGCGTCTCTCGGCGCAGCGCATAAAAAATCCCTCCGCGAGTGGGGCAGCAACCCGCGGAGGGTGTTTGCGCGTAGGTTGCCCCACGCTCACGGCAGTTTAACCGCTGCGCGGGTGCGATGCAAATGTCTGCCCTAAGTTGTTGGCGAAATTCTCCCGATCGTGTCGGATGTGCCGATTTCGCATCGACTTCCGGCAAGCCGGGGCCACCCCCCCGCGGCCCCGGCCTGCGCGGACGTCGAGCGATTTTTAGAACACGTCCAGGTTGAAATGATGGCCGCTGTGAAACTTGCGGCGGTTCGGGTAGTAGTTGTGCCACCGGCGGTTGTAGACCGGGATCCGCATCTCGGGCGGATAACGGTAGTACAGGCTGTCGGCGCTGCGGTAGTACTCGTTGCCCCAGAAGTTCTGGGGGTAGTAGACATACGGGTAGTGATAGAAGCGGTTCCAGTCCTGGGCGGTGTAAGTGCCTCCCCAGGCTTGGCCGTAGGCGTTTTGGGCCTGGGCCTCGCGGCCTGAACCCAGGCAGCCCAGTGCCGCGCAGAGACACGCGGCCAAGAGCGTGCGACGAGTCATCGGATTCCCCCCTCGACGGCCGGCACACAGGGACGGCGCCGCTGGCTCGTCCAGCAGCGCGACGCAGGCGGGCGTGCCGCGGCATCGTCTGAGGAGAAAATCGGCGCCGCGGGCGGCGGCGGTTGAGGGAATATCCGTTACAACCGGTATAAACGGACCTGGCGAGCTAGCGATCGCCTGCCCCCGAAGCGCGGCCCTGGTCCCTGGGCACTCAAGCGTCCGGCGCCTGGCGTCGATACGCTTCGGCCAACAGTTCCACAGGGTGGCAAACTCGCACGTTCGCCAGTCGCGCATCGGCGCGCATGCCTTGCTCAAGCTGAAGCAGGCACCCGGGGTTGCCGGTGGCGACGATGCTCGCGCCGGTCGACGCGATTTTGTCCAGCTTCCGTGCGAGCAGCTTGGCCGATTGCTCAGGCTGCGTGAGGCTGTAGACCCCCGCGCTGCCGCAGCACCAGTCGGACTCTGGCAAGTCGACCAGCTCGATGCCGGGGATGGCCCGCAGAATCTCCAACGGCTCGCGCGCGATGCGCTGGCCATGCAGCAGGTGGCACGAAGCGTCGTAGGTCACTTTCCAGGGCGGCGCTTCGGCGCTCGTTTGCGGCCGACGGAAGCCGATCTCCACGAGCCACTCGTGAATGTCGCGGACCTTGGCGTCCCATGCGTGCGCGCGATCGCGGTAGTCAGGATCGGCGGCGAGCAGCTCGCCGTACTTTTTCAGGTGCGAGCCGCAGCCGCCGGCATTGGTGATGACGGCGTCGATCTCGTGCAGCTCGAACATGTCCAAATTTCGCCGGGCGAGGTCGCGGGCGAGCTCCAGCTCGCCGTTGTGCGCATGCAGCGAGCCGCAGCAGAACTGCACCGGCGGCGTCGACACTTCGCACTCGTTGGCCAGCAGCACGTCGGCCGTGGCGCGGTTCACGTGCGGGTAGATGAGGTCCTGCACACAACCGGTGAGCAGCACGACGCACCGTTGCGGACGGCCGTCGGCTCGCTCGTGCCACTCGTGGGGACGGATGCGCCGGTGCGAGAAGGGCGGCCGCATGGTGGGAGCCATGGCCTCCAGGCGTCGCAGGCGTCGAGGAATGAACAGCCGCAGCAGTTCCGATCGTCGGAAGATGTCCTGCAGCCCCGAGCGCTGGTACATCCACATGAGGCGGCCGGAGGCGCGCAGCAGCCGCGGGCGTCGAAACAGCACGCTCAGCGTGAGCCATCGCACGAAGCGCCGCCGCGCTCCGCCAACGATGCCCTGGCGTTCCACCTCGCCGCGGGCGTGTTCCAGCAGCGTCGAGTAGTCGACGCCGGCCGGGCAGGCCGTTTGGCAGGCGAGACAGCCGAGGCAGTACGACATTTCGTCTGCGAAGGCGGGCGACACGGCGAGGCGGCCATCGGCCACGTCGCGCATCAGCCGGATGCGCCCCCGCGGGCTGCTCCGCTCGCGGTGCGTTTCGTCGTACGTGGGGCACGTCGGCAGGCACATGCCGCAGTGCATACACTGCTGCAGCACGGAGTAGTCGAGCTTCGTGAGAAGATTGTGCGCACGATCCCTCTGCTCCCCTCCCCCTGGTGGGGAGGGGCTGGGGGAGGGGGGGTCGGCAGCGTGTACCAGCTTCATCCCCCCTCCCCGTCCCTCCCCGCCGAGGGGAGGGGGCCGGAGGAAGCTGAATCGAAAATCTTCCCCGGGTTGAGCAAGTTGTCAGGATCGAGCGACCGCTTCACCAGCTTCAGCAGTTCGTAGCTGTTGTCGCCAAGCTGCCCGCGCAGAAACGCCTTCTTCGCGAGCCCCACGCCGTGCTCGCCGGTGATCGTGCCGCCGACCTCCAGCGTGCGATCGACAATTTCGGCGAGCGCCGCCTCCACGCGATGCATTTCCTCCGCGTTGCGCTCGTCGGTCAGGAACGTCGGGTGCAAGTTGCCGTCGCCCATGTGGCCGAACGTGCCGATGGTCACATTGTGCCGCACGGCACACGCGGCGATGAAGGCGACCATCGTGGCCAGTTCGCTCCGCGGGACGGTGACATCTTCGAGAATCGTCGTCGGCCGCACGCGGGCCAGCGCCGAGAACGCGCTGCGGCGGGCCGTGAGCAGCCGGGCCGCTTCGGCGTCGTCGGCCGCCGTGCGCACGTCGATCGCGCCACACGCCGCGGCGATTGACGCCATGGCCGCGGCCTCATCCTCGACGGCCGCCGGATGACCGTCCGTCTCCATTAGCAGCACCGCGGCCGCGTCGAGCGGCAGGCCGACGTGGGCGAACTCCTCGACGCAGCGCGTGGTGGTTTGATCGAGGAATTCGAGCGTGCAGGGGATGATCTTCGCCGCGATGATGTCGCTGACCGTCTGGCCCGCCGCCTCGATCGACGCATAGGTGGCCATGAGCGTCCGCCGCGCCGCGGGTTTGGGCACGAGCTTCAGCAGTACCCGCGTCACGATGCCCAGCGTCCCTTCGCTGCCGATGAACAGGTCGCGCAGGTTGTACCCCGCCACGTCCTTGACGCACTTGTTGCCCAGCCACACGACATCCCCGCTGGCAAGCACGGCTTCGAGTCCGAGCACGTAGTCGCGCGTGACGCCGTATTTCAATCCGCGCAGGCCCCCGGAGTTCTCGGCCACGTTGCCGCCGATGGTGGAAATCTTGCGCGACCCCGGGTCCGGCGGATAGAACAGCCCGTGGGCGCTGGCCGCTTCGTCGATCGCCTGCGTGATCGCGCCCGCCTCGGCCTCGATCGTGAGGTTTCGCGCATCGACGCCGAGGATGCGGTTCATGTCCGTGAGGCACAGCACCAGGCACTCCGGCGCCGGGATGCTGCCGCCGCTGAGCCCCGTGCCTGAGCCGCGGGTGACGATCGGCGTGCGATGCTCGCGTGCGGCGCGGACGCAAGTCGCCACGTCAGCAGTCGTCTTAGGAAACACGACGCAGCCGGGCGTCTCGCGAAGCGCCGCAGTGCCGTCGTAGGCGTAGACGGCGAGGTCTTCGGGCTGCGTCAGCACGCGCTCGCCGCCGAGCGTGCGGGCGAGGGCGGCGGCCAGGGAAGTCGAAGCGGTCGGCATGCGTGCGGAGGTCCTCACGCACTATTGTAGCTGGATTGGGGAGCGGACGCGCGGCGCCTTCTGGCTCCCTCCCCTCGGTGGGGAGGGCTGGGGAGGGGGGAAGAACCGGGTACTCGGGTCACATTGGAATAATAAGCGCGTGTCCCCGCTTCATCACCCCTCCCCATCAAGGGGAGGGGAACGGAGAAGATGCACCGCCTACCGCGTGGTCGCCCCGCCTTCGTCCGAGTACGCGCTCGACGCATCGGCCCAGCGTTCTTCCTCGACGAAGTACCGCGTCGTTTCCTCCGCGGCCAGCTTGATGTCCAGGTCGCTACAGGTCACCTCCGCGCGGAAGATGTGCGTTCCCGCCGCCGACGCTTTGGCGTAAATCTTCAGTACCACCTCGGCGCCCGCGGGCAGCGAGTCGATCGTGCGGAACGCCACGCGGCCGTCGCGAATCTCGTGCTGGCCGCCCTCCACGTGCGAGGGGTCGATGCCTTCGGAGAACATGGCCGCCACGTTCACGCCGCGGGCCGCCGTCTGACCGCGGTTCTGCACGCGAATTTCGTAGAGCGCCGACTCGCCCACGGGCCGCACGCCCTTGGGATCGGTGACGAATAGCTTCAGGTCGGCCACGGCTTCCACGAGCACCGGGGCCTTCTTCACGTTACTCAGGTCGCCAGACTGCGTGCGCGCCACAAGCTCAAGCTCGTTCGTGCCGGGATTCGACAGCGTGCACCGCACCTGCATGAATTGCTCTTCGGTCGAACCGATCGATCCGCGTAGCCATTGCACCGCGCGGCGATTGGCGTCCCACGAGTGGCCCGTGCTGGCGTCGACCAGCTCGGCGCCCTCGGGCAGCATGATTTCGACGAGCACGTCGTCGGCCGGCGCCGTGCCCTGATTCCGCACGCGAATGAAGTATGTCGCCTCGGCGCCGGCAAAGCTCTTGTCCGGGCCGCGCCAGTCGATGTCCAGCTCTGCTTTACGGCACAGCACCGTCTTGACGGCCTCGCTGCGCAGGTCGCCTGCGGCGATCGCCGCGGCCTGCATCCGCAGGTCGCCGGCTTCGCGGGCGGTCAGCTCCAGTTCGATCTTTTTCGACGAGCCCGCGGCGAGCGTGCCCACCTTGTGGCGCACCGGATTGGCCGGATCGCCGCCCGGCGGCACCAGCTCGATCGACACCTCGTCGGCGTCGCCCGTGCCAGGGTTCGACAGGGTCAGCGTGTACCGCTGCGACTTGCCGAACATCACCTCCGCGGGGCCCGTAATATCCATCTCGAGCCGCGGCTCCTGCACCTGCACGGTGGCCTCGGTCGTGATCGGCGCCGTTTCGCAGGTGACGGCCAACTGCAACGGCCGACCGCTGCGTGGCACGAGGTCGACCGTCAGCGTTTGCGACGCGCCGGCCGCCAGCTCGTACAGCTTCCATGTGATCGCGTGATCGGCGCCCGCCGCGGCCGGCGGAGCCGTTTCGACGGCCCCGTTCGACGCGGCGGCGTCCACCACGTCGGCCCAGCCGGGCACGGCGATGGTCGCGGTGAGATCGCGGGCTGTTTCGTTGCCCTTGTTCTCCACCACAATCCGGTACGAGGCGGTGCGGCCCACCACGATCTGCTGCGGGCCATTCACGCTGGAGACGACCACCGGCGCCCGCACGCTGGTCAGTTCCTCGCGCTTCGGCCGCAGGTTGCTGATGCCGGCCGGCACGCTGGGCTCGGCGCGGTTGAGGCGATTGGGAACGACCGTCGCCGGCGGCTCGGCGGCCGTCGGGGCTGTGGGAGCCGGCGGCCTCGGGATCACGGCCGATTCGGGAATTGGTTCGGCGGCGATGTCGCCAAGCACCTCGTCGGCCTCGACAACGGGCGGAGCCGTTGGCTCGACCGCCGGCGGCGCCGAGTCCTCGAGCAGGTCCTCGCCCAGGGCATCGGCAATGTCGGCCTGGGGCTGCGCGGGCCGCGGCGGCGACGGTCTCGGCGTGCGACGGCTCGGCGCCGCGGGCACGGCGACGCCACGGCGCGGAGCCGTGCCCGTGGTTGCGCGGGGCGATGAGGCCGCCGGCGGCGTCGGCGAAGGTCCCTCGTCGCCGCCGAGCAGCGCTTCATGCACGTCGACCGGACCGCGTGCCGTCACGCGTCCTCCGTCTCGAGCGCTTGGCGTCGTTGCGGGGCCATCGTCGTAGCGGCCGCCGCGCAGATAGCTGGGCGCCGCTTCGCCGTTGTCGGCGGCCGGCGGCATTTCGCTGGGGACCTCGTCGGCATATCCGCCTGCCACGGGGGCGCTGGCTCGCGCACGAGAGCCGGCCGCCGCGCCCGCTTCGCCCGAGGGCGACCTGGACTCGGACAACCCAGCGACCGATTCGTCCTCGGCCGCTTCGATGGCGTCGCGCAATCCGGTGAGGGCTTCCGCAAGCTCGTTATGCCGGTGGCTCACCGGCGGCGAGCTCCGCGCCACGCGGCGCGGCGGCATCGTGGCGCCGGGAGCCGACGGCATTGGCGCCGTGCTCTCCGTGCCGGGCGTAGGAGTCGTCACGAGCGGGACAACGGTGGTCCGCGGCGGCGTCGCGGTCACGTTCGTCGGGCGCCGCACGGTCGCGCCGTTATTCGGAACCATCGAGGGATTGGCCGATCCGGTCGAGCGGGCGCCGGGCGTGCTGGCGCGCGGCGAAGTCGAGGGCGCCGCAGCGCCGCGCGATTGCAGCTCCGAGGGATCATAAGCTGGCGGCGGATCGGAAAGCTCGCCCGCGTTGGGATTCGAGCCCGGCAGCAAACTCGGCAATCGCAGCCGGGAGAACAGCCCGCCGGAGCGCCTGGGCGCCGAGGGCCGTCGATTGCCGCCCGGTGCGGTTTCATTGGCGACGGCCGCCGGCTCGACCTCAGGATCGAAAGCGGCCTGGGCTTCGGCCTCGTCGGAGCCCATCAGCGCGCTCATCCGGTCGGCGAGCGACATGCCGGAGGAGTGCTGCTGGGCTCGAGCCTCCGCGGCCAACGCAATCCCGGCCGTGGCCAGGGCAAGAATCCATCCACGCAACATGATTGCATTCCTAAAAGCGATTTCGGCGGAAGGGGGGGAATTCCGTCGCTATCGATCATCGGCTTTGTGCGTTGCAGGGAATGAATCGATTTTGGAAAGATTTCCGGTCGTGTGAACTGGGTAAATTGGGGTCTGCGGGCGCAGCAACGCTAGCACCTCATATGAACCGCAGATAAACGCAGCCCGGCCGTTGGCCGGAACCACATGGTGAAAACTCAGGACTCGACGAACAACGGTGCGAAATCTTCGCGGCGCGCGGCGCCGGGGAGAAGATTTACCACAGAGGGCACAGAGGACACGGAGATTTAGGAAGGGAAAGAGGCCGTAGGAATTGGGGGCGATGAGCTGAGGACTCGCGAGGTTCTTCTCAAGGGGTCCTTGCTTTAACTTATCCGACCTCCGTGCACTCTGTGGTAAATCCGTTCCGTACGAAATTTTCGCGGCGCGCGAAGAAGTTGGCGGATAGTAGTGCAGATGAACGCAGATTTTTGGATTCGCACTGACTTATCTGCGTTCATCCGCGTTCATCTGCGGTTCCGCAAGTATTGCCGGCAGTGGTAGGGCAGATTGCGTCACTTCGAAGCCCAGGTCGCGGATCATTGCGTAGTCGGCCTCGGGCAGTTGGCCCTTCGTGGTGAGATAGTCGCCGACGAAGATCGAGTTGGCCGCGTACAGCCCCAGCGGCTGTAAGCTGCGAAGGTGCATCTCGCGCCCGCCGGCGATGCGCAGTTCGCTCGCCGGATTGGCGAGCCGGAACATCGCGAGCACTTTGAGGCAGTAGTTGGGCGTCAGCGACGACGGTCCGGCCAGCGGCGTGCCGTCGATTGGGTTGAGGAAGTTTACGGGGATCGACTCGACGCCCAGCTCCCGCAGCTCAAACGCCATCGACACGACGTCGCGCGGCTGCTCGCCCATGCCAATGATGCCGCCCGAACACAGGGCCATGCCGCTGGACCGCACGGCGCGAAGCGTGTCGAGCCGGTCCCGGTACGTGTGCGTCGTGCAGATCTCCGCGTAGTGCTCGCCGCCGGTGTTGAGGTTGTGGTTCACCTTGTTGACGCCGCAGGCCGCGAGCCGCTCGGCCTGATCGGGCGTCAGCAGTCCCAGGCACGCGCAGATTTCCAAGCCGTGCTTCGACTTGATCTCCGGCACGATCGTTTCAACGGCGGCCAGCTCGCGCTCGCTCGGCCCGCGGGCCGAGATGACGATGCAGTAGGTTTTCGCGCCGCGCTCGGCCGCCGCGGCGGCGCCAGCCAGCAGTTGCTCGCGATTGAGGATGTTGTACCGCGGAATCTCGGCGGTCGAGACCTTTGACTGCGAGCAGTAGCTGCAGTCCTCGGGACACAACCCGCTCTTGGCATTCATCAGAAAGTAAAGCTGCACGCTGCGGCCGAAGTGCCGCCGCCGCACGCGGAAGGCCGCGGCGAGCAGGTCGAGCACCTGCTCATCGGGCGCGGCCAGCACGGCGAGGGCTTCGTCCTCGGTGAGGCAGTGGCCGTCGAGCACGCGCTCGGCGAGGGCGGACCAGGGATTGGAGGTTTGGATTTCGGCGGAGATCATCGGCAGACGACTGACAGGGGAGCGGAATTACGAGTCTCGGAGAGAGACTCGCCAACAAGTTGGGCAGTTTCTCCGAAACTGCCATCATTCCTGTTAACGTAAGTGCCACCAGCGTATCCAGGCCAAGGGCACGCTGGCAAGTTCGCCGAGTGTCGTCGTCTCGCTCCGCGAGACGAGATTTCCTCTCGCGGAGCGAGAGGTCTACACACTTGCCCCGGCGGCTTCCCTTGGCACGCGGCGGCGCCCCAGCGACAATACCCGCATGGGCTACCACCTCGTTCGCTACGGACTCTTGGGCCACGTCGGCCGTTTCTCCGCAGTGGATGCGACGCTCTATCCGCGTCGCGCCCGCGTGGTGGTTCGTAGTTCGCGCGGACTGGAAGTGGGCGAAGTGCTCGCCGGGCCTGAGGGCGACGCGCTCGGCGTCGGCGAATCCTCCGGTCAAATCCTGCGCCGCATGAGCGTGCAGGACGATCTGCTGGAGGCCCGGCTGGAGCGGCGCCGCCACGAGGCGTTCGCCGCTTGCCAGCAGCTTCTCGGCGAGCGGGGCGTCGACGCGGCGCTGGTCGACGTGGAGCACCTGTTCGACGGCCGCGGCCTGTTCTTCTACTTCCTGGGCGATCCGCCGCCGGAGTTGATCGAGGTGACGCGGCAACTGGCCGACGCGTACGAATCGGCCGTCGAGTTCCGCAAGTTCGCCGAAACGCTCGCCGAAGGCTGCGGGCCCGGTTGCGGCACGGACGAAGCCAAAGGGCAGGGCGGCTGCGACAGTTGCACGAGCTGCGCGGTGGCCGCGGCGTGCGGCGTGCGGAGGTAGCGCGGTTTCCGCCGTCCAGGGGGAATGGCCCGCGGATGAACGCGGATTGAGCGGATTTCCGCGGATCGGAAGGAAGAGGGAAGGAACGCTCATAGCCGCTAATGACCACTCATCCGGATTAGCGTTTATGAGCGGTTATTAGTGTTCCCTTGCTCCTCTTTACTCTTCTCTTTTTCCGATCCGCGTCCATCCGTCCCATCCGCGTTCATCCGCGTCCCATTCTCACTCCGCCGAACCGAGCGACGCCAGAAACTCGCTTATCTCCTCCGCTGCGTGCGAACTGCCTTGCATGCGGCGTACAGAAGTAACGCGGTCTCCGCCGTCATATGGGAATGGCCCGCGGATGAACGCGGATTGAGCGGATTTCCGCGGATCGGATGGGAATCGCAGATTCACATTCTCGTGTGGATGTCACCCTGAGGTCCTCCGAAGGGTCTCGCCGGACCTCACTGCCGGCCAGATTCTTCGGCAGACCTCAGAATGACTGGATCGGAACGCCCTTTCTAACTTTCTGATCCGCGTCCCTCCGCCCAATCCGCGTTCCTCCGCGTCCCATTCTCACTCCGCCGAACCAAGCGACGCCAGAAACTCGCTCCTCTCCCCCCCGCCGCGAGCGAGTTGCCTGGCGTGCGGCCGCTTGGATGTCGCCGCGCAAATACGTGGGCGCTTCGTCGACGCGCTCCAGCCGCGCGAGCTGCTGGGCCGCCATGAAAAACGCCGGCGATATGAGCCCCGGCGTTGACAGGATGATGCAACTGCGATCGCCGAGAGCCCGTTGTTAGGCCCGGCGTTCACGCCGGGTTGCGCGGGCGTCATCCTTCCGTCGGCCGAGCGCCAAGCGCTGCAATCCGCCGGCGGTCGCGCCGAGGCCGAAACCCTCCGCGGCTGGCGTTCGGCCGCGGCGCGCCGCCGGCGGAACACAACGCCTCCTTCGCGGCCGAAGAACGCCCTCACGTCGTCAACACCCGGCGTGAACGCCGGGCCTAGGATCGGAGTTTCCCTCGGCGGTGAACCGAGGCCGCCACGATCCGCGGATTGATTTCGGCCTCGGTCGGCCGCCGTAGGAGGCAGCGCGACGCGCTCGGCCAATGTCTTGCTGCGCATCCCCAAACCCCGGCGTCAACGCCCGGGGCTAATAGCGAACGATGCAGGCGTTGGCCATGCTGCCATAACGACTTGCATAACAACTTGCCAGACACGCCCCGCATCGCTGCTTTCGATCGCGTGCCTGGCTGGATAGAATTTAGCAGGTCGCCCCGCGGGGCGACGATGATTCGACAATTTGAATTGACGCGCGAAGAGCGGGCGCAGCGAACTGCTGATGCACATCCTCGGCGTGTCGCATCAGGTGGGC
>CAYSFP010000110.1:0-19537 GCA_964430075.1 uncultured Planctomycetaceae bacterium
CCTGGTCTTCAACTACCGCGTCGACGGCAACATCGAACGCGCCGTCCGCGGCGAACCCATCGGCACGCGCGTGACGAGCGGGAAGAGTTAATGAACCACGGAGGCACGGAGGGCACGGAGAGTCCATTTCAACAGGTGGACTGCCATGCTGCGACACGAAGAACTATCAGGCGAGATCATCGCGGCCGCGATTGAAGTGCATCGCGTGCTTGGGCCGGGGTTGTTGGAATCCGCCTACGAAGCCTGTCTTTGCCGCGAACTCGAAGGAAAGTCCATCGCATACCTTAGGCAAGTTGCACTTCCTGTTCACTACAAGGGTTTGCCTCTCGACTGTGGCTACCGCCTTGACTTGCTCGTTGCAAATGAGATCGTCGTCGAGCTCAAATGTGTCATGGAGGTAACGGACCTACATAAAGCACAACTTCTCACATACCTCAAACTTGGCTGCAAGCCTGTAGGACTTTTGCTCAACTTCAATGTTTCGCTCATGAAGCACGGCATCCATCGCATGGTTCTCTGATGGCTGTCAACTCCGTGCCCTCCGTGCCTCCGTGGTCAATCTGATTCGAACTGGTGACGACATGACATCCGAAGAAATCCTCTTCGACGCCGAAGAGCGTATGGAAAAGGCGATCGCCAAGCTCAAGGGCGATCTCACCGGCATTCGCACCGGCCGGGCCAACCCGGGGTTGCTCGATTCGCTGCGCGTCGAGGCCTACGGCTCGCCCACGCCGATCAAGACGATTGCGTCGGTCAGCGCGCCCGAGCCGCAGCAGCTCGTCATCCGGCCGTTCGACCCCTCGATCATCAAGGATATCGAGCGCGGCATCATCAACAGCGACTTGGGCCTCGCGCCCAACAGCGACGGCAAGGTGATTCGGCTCAACATCCCGCCGCTGTCCGGCGACGTGCGGAAGAAAATGGTCGCCCGCACGAAGGAACTGGCCGAGGAGGCCAAGGTGGCGATCCGCAACGTCCGCCGCGACGCCAACAAGCACGCCGACGCCGCCGAAAAGGACGGCGAGCTGAGCGAAGACGGCTGCAAGGCCGTCAAGGACGACGTCCAGGACCTCACCAAGAAGTTCGAAAGCCAGGCCAACGACCTCGCCGTCGCAAAAGAAGCGGAAGTCATGGGCGGCTAGTTGAATTTGGAGTCGCCGGGCGACTATATTGAGAATCTCTTCCCTGGGGATACTCATGATGTCGCGAAACATGGCTCTTCGGCGGTACGGCGGGATTCGCTTCGTTCTCCTGCTGCTTCTGGGGTTGATTGCCGTCGGCTCGATCGCCGGCGCCGGCGCCTGGATCTACTTCAATCCGCCCTACGCCGTCACGGCCTACCTGCAAGTCGTCGACGAGGCCTCTTCGCCACTTCGAGAAAGCCCTGTGCGAGACGTTGCGGCGATCCAGAGACAGGTGGCAACGTATGCGGCTCGCATCAAAAGCCAACAAATCCTGTCCGATGCGATCTTCCGCTCGGACATCTCTAGACTCGACGTCGTTGCCTCGAAAGAGGACCCGATCGAGTGGCTGTTTGACGCACTTCACGTCGACGTCATGGACAACGGCGATATCATCGAAATCGCTATTTATGGACGAACGGAAGATATGCGGGACGAGGTCAAGCTCGTCGACGCCGTCATCGATTGTTTTTTGAATAGCGTTATCTTCGAGCAACGCTTGGAGGAACGAGCGCGACAGGATGACTTCCGCCGCCTTGCCGAAGATTTGCGAAAGGAAACTGTCAAACTGGTCGCGGAACGGAGTCGCCGCGAACAGGAAGCTGCCGCAACGGATGCGGCGGACCTTGAGGTGTTCCGCCGTGAAGTTGCCAACCACCTGCAACTCTGGGAGGCCGCGCATCGCTTGTTACTTGAGTCTCAGGTGATTCAGGAGCTTGAGGATCGACGGACGGGCGGCGGCAGGCCGACTGGTCCCGTGCGCGTCGTGCAGAAGGCTTTTGCAGGCGAACGATAATCAGCCGTGCGTGCTAGCATGCACGCCAAGCTCGTCTTGTTCCTTCGAGCCGCTCGCGCCTATACTCGTCGCCGGAACTCCCCGACGTTCCTGCTGCGCTGTCGACGATCGGCCGTGCGGCGACCCAATTCTTTCGTTCGTGCGACTCCGGCAAACGCGCCTCGCGGCAGCCTCCGATTAAACCATCCGAAATAGCCCCCAGCGCAAGCTCGGGGTGAACCCCGGCCTCGCGGCCAGGGCTGTTCGGGGGCTGATGCGATGCGCGCCTTGCAGCGCCATGAATGGCGCTGCCGCCCTGTCCGCACGCCGGTTTATGGAGAAACCGCTATGAGTCGCAGGGAAGCCGACGCTGCCTTGTTTGCAGACCACCGGACCGAGTGGAAGCATCGCATTCTCTGGTTGTCCATCGCCGCCGCCGTGCTGGCCGTGGCCATCGTGTTTCGCTTGCGCGAAGGCGATCGCCCGGCCCGCGCCGAAACGCTCGCCCCGGCGGGCGCCGCCGAAAACGGAGCGCCGCTGCCCCGCCCCGGCCGACCGCAGCACGACGTCATGGCGATCGTCAACGGCCAGGACATCAGCCGCCCCGCGCTGACCGACGCCTGCGTGCGCCGCTACGGCGAAGACGTGCTCGAAAGCCTCGTCAATAAGCGGCTCATCGCCACGCATTGCGCCAAACGGGGCGTGCAAGTCACGAACGAAGAGATTTCGGCCGAAATCGACCGCATGGCCGCGCGGTTCAAGTTGGGCCGCCAGCAGTGGCTCGAACTGTTGCGAAAGGAGCGCGACGTCTCCGAGGCGGAATATGCCCGCGACATCGTGTGGCCGACGCTCGCCCTCCGCAAACTGGCCAACTCTCAGCTCCAGGTGAGCCAGGCCGAACTTCAAGCCGCGTACGAGCAGGAGTACGGCGAAATGATCCGCGCGCGGCTGATTGCCGTGAGCGACGCCGCGAAGGCCCAGCAGCTTCAAGCCGAGCTTGTGGCCAATCCGGACAACTTCGCCCGGGCGGCGATCGAGCATTCCGAGGACGTCGGCAGCGCCAGCGTGGGCGGCCTGATCCAACCGATCCGCCGCCACGTGGGCGACGCGTCGCTGGAGCAAGCGGCCTTCGCGCTGCAGCCGGGACAGGTTTCGCAGGTCATTCAGGCCGGCCGCCAGTTTGTCATTCTCAAGTGCGACGAGCGGATTGCACCGCGCAACGTGCCGGTGGCTCAGGTCCAGCCGCAGCTCATCGAACGAATCAAGGATGAAAAACTCCGCGAAGCCGCCCACAAGCTGTTCGCCGACTTGCAGTCCTCGGCAACGATCGTGAATGTGTACAACGACCCGAACCTGCGGCAAACCATGCCGCAAGTCGCGGCCACCGTCAACGGTCAGCAGATCACGATGCAAGAGCTCGGCGCCGAGTGCCTGCTGCGCCACGGCGAGGAAGTGCTCGAAGGCGAGATTTCGCAGCTTCTGCTGCGGCAGGCGCTGGAAACCGAAGGAGTCACGATCACGCAGGCCGACATCGACGCGGAGATTCGCCACGCCGCGGAGCTGGCCGGAGTGATCGACGCCCAAGGTCAGGCCGACCTGGCCGCATGGATCAAGTCCGTCACCGAGCAGCAGGGCATCACCCAAGAGCAGTACATTCGCGACTCGGTCTGGCCGTCGGCCGCGCTTAAGAAGATCACGGCCCAGGGCGTGACCGTCACGCAGGAAGACATCAACAAGGGCTTTGAAGCCAACTTCGGCGAGCGCGTGCGGTGCCGGGCGATTGTGCTGGGCACGATGCGGCACGCCCAGGAAGTTTGGGACAAGGCCCGCCGCAATGCGTCGCCCGATTACTTCGGCCAGCTCGCCGAAGAGTACTCCGTCGAGCCGACCAGCAAGGCCCTCCGCGGCGAGGTGCCGCCGATCGGCCGCCACGGCGGTCAGCCGCAGCTCGAGGAGGCGGCGTTCAAGCTGCAGGCCGGCCAACTGTCCGGCATCATCCAGGTGGGCGACAAGTTCGTCATCCTGCGATGCGAGGGCCGCACGGAGCGGATCGAGATCGACGAGGCGGAAGTTCGCCAAGAGTTGTACCGTGACATCTACGAAAAGAAGCTTCGCATGGCCATGGGGCAGAAGTTCGAGGAGATCAACGCCCGGGCCCGCGTCGACAACTACCTGGCCGGCACGTCGCAGGCGCCCGATCGGGTACCCGCGGATTCGCCCCTGTTGCGGGACGCCGCCGTGCGGCCGACGGCGGGGGCGCGGTAGCGATTTGCCAGCTCACAACGCCAAGAGTACCCTGAACAGGGGCCCGACAGTCGGGCCCCTGTTCTTAATTGTGGGTAAGGATTTCGCGATGAACGAGCTTAATCCCGAAAACGCCGCCTTCGTGCGCGAGGAAGTGTCACTGGGGCATTTCGCGTCGGCAACCGCGGCTATCAATGCCGGCGTGGAACTGCTGCGTCGCCAGGCGGCACTTCGCCAAAAACTTCAGCATAGCCTGGCCCAACTCGACAGCGGCGAATTCACCGAATACGACGACGAAGGACTCGATCGGTATTTTGCTGAACTGTTGATGATCCAAGCCGAGCCGCCAAAGCCGTGACGGTCCGTGGCCCGGGATATCGAATCACGGATGACGCGGATGCGGACTTGAGGGGAATCGCGGCCTACGTCGCCCAAGACTGGCCACGCTCGAGCAGAGCCATTCTTGGCGCACTTCGTAAAACATTTGGGGCTCTTGCGAATAGCCCACAACTTGGCGAGCTCTGCGAGCACCTTGGAGCCGGCCTGCGTCGATTTTCACCTCGCCGGCCTGCACGTAATTACGTTGCCTACTACCGCGCCGCGACCGGCAGGATGATCGACATCGTCGGAGTGATCCACAGAGCCCAAGACCAGGAAGAGGCTCTGCACGGTCGCTGACGCCTGGCGCCGTCGACGAGTTATGGGACGCCGAACCCGGCGCGGGTATACTTGGTCTGGATGGTGCCGCTCCGGCGAGCCGTAGGCTCGCGGCTAGGAGTTCCCGTGTAAGAGTAAGCGGCGATCGCCAGTCCTCTCTCCCCTCGCATTCCCCGTCGATGACCACGCCCATCGATCCCTCCCCATCATCGTTTCGCGTCCAGGTGGCCGACCGCGTCACCCGGCTGCCGCCGTACATGTTCGGCCGCATCAACGCGATGCTCTACAACAAGCGTCGCGCCGGCGACGATGTGATCGACTTAGGGATGGGTAATCCGAGCGACCCGCCGCAGGAAATTGTCATCGAGAAGCTGGCCGAGGCCGCCCGAGACATCACCAATCACGGGTACTCGAAGAACATCGGCATCGCGAATCTCCGCCGCGAAGTCGCCGGCAAGTACCACCGCAAATACGGCGTGCGGCTCGACCCCGACAATGAGGTGATCGTCTGCCTCGGCTCGAAGGAAGGCTTCAGCCACATGTGCCTGGCCCTGATGGAGCCCGGCGACACGGCGATCGTCCCCGCGCCGTACTTTCCGATTCACGTCTACGCGATCGCGCTGGCGTCGGCGAACGTGATCGCGCTGGAGGTCGGCAATAGCGACAAGTTCCTCTCGAACATCGCTTACACGTGCGAGCACCTTTACCCGCGGCCGAAGCTGCTGGTGCTCAACTACCCGCACAACCCCTCGAGCGTCGTCGTCGAGCAGGCGTTTTTCGACGAGGTGGTGAAGCTCGCCAAGAAGTACGGCTTCATGGTGCTCAGCGACTTCGCCTACGCCGACGTCGCCTACGACGGCTACCAGCCGCCCAGCTTTCTGGCGTCGCCGGGGGCGGCCGACGTCGGCGTCGAGTTCACCACCATGAGCAAGGGCTACAACATGGCCGGCTGGCGGGTGGGCTACTGCTGCGGCAACGCCGAGATGATTCGCGCCCTGGCGACCATCAAGGGCTACTACGACTACGGCATGTTCCAGGCGATCCAGATCGCCGCGATCGTCGCGCTGCGGCACACGGACACGGCCGTGGAAGAGCAGTCGCTGATCTACCAGGGGCGCCGCGACGCGCTGTGCGACGGGCTCAAACGGCTGGGCTGGAACGCGACGCCCCCCAAGGCCGGGATGTTCCTGTGGGCGCCCATCCCCGAGCCTTGGCGCAGCCGCATGAGCACCATGGATTTTGCGATGATGCTGCTGGAGAAGGGCAATGTGGCCGTCAGCCCGGGTAGCGGCTTCGGCCCCGCCGGCGAGGGATTTTTGCGGATGTCGCTCGTGGAAAACGAGGAGCGGCTGCGGCAGGCGGTGCGGCAGATCAAGGCGTGCCTCCGCGACGCGGAGGCGAACTTCGGCGCCAAGGTTCCATCGCCCCCTCCCGTGACGGTCGAATCGCCGGCGACGCCGGCGCCTGCCTAACCATCGGGCAACAGCGCCTTCGCGGCGTCCTTTCCAGCACGTCTAGGAGCGCTGTAGGGAAATCGTCCTGATCGGAAAGTCGATTTCCAAGCGATGCGATCGAAGTAGACGCGTTCCGACGAGAATCTCTTGGCCGGAAACGAAAGTTGCTTCCGTTTGAAGGGTTTGTCCGTCGAAGGGAACTTCGACCTGAAAAGCATCCTCGACAATTCGCTGTCCGGCGGCAAGTAACGACGTGACTTGCCCAACGTAGCGGCAAGGCAGGGAACTCTTCAACTCATCCGGCAATTCCAAATCGCCGTTGAATCCGGTATCGATCACGGCTTCCCAGCGGCGTCCTGCCATTTCGAGTAGGACGATCGGTACGCCAGCCGCGGTCACGTTGCCGAGAATCAACGCCGCCCTCCCTTGCGAAGGTAGGCGGCGTCGCCGACGCGAACGAAATAGAGAGGCGTGAACTCGCCGGCGGCATCCATTTGCGAGACGATCTCCAAGGCGGAATCGCCAAACCACACGCGCCCCGTTGCAGGATCGACTCCAGCGGCAAGGCCGCTGCGATCGGAGAGGTCGTTCTTGGACGCGAACTCAGCCCAGAGTTGTTGAGCTCGTCGCGTATCGGATTCCGTCAGTACGGCAGGTGACATGGCGGCGCCTGTCTGTCATGGAGCGTCAAACCGAGATTATCGCCCGAAGGATTTCTCCTGGTTCATTGTACCTTGGCGGGTCGACCAGAACGGTTTGAAAAAACGCTTGACGCCGCCGGTGATTACTGTTATATATCTGTAATCACCACTCATTTTTCGCCGGTTCTGGCGTTTCAAGCGATGTTCCTGCGAATCGAAAAAGGCTCCTCGGCGCCGATCTCCCGGCAGATCGCCCAGCAGATCGCGTCGCACTGCGCCGCCGGCAGCCTGGCGCCGGGCGACCGGCTCCCCTCGGTCCGCGAGCTCGCCCGCGACCTGGGCGTCAACCAGAACACCATCCTCCGCGTGTACGAGCGGCTGTGCCGCGAGGGGCTGCTCGAAATGCGGCACGGCCAGGGCACGTTCGTGGCCCTCGACGCCCGTGCGAATGCTGCTCCCGGTCAGCGGGAGCGGCTGATCGACGAGTTTCGTCAACTGGCCCGCCAGGCCGTCGCGTTAGGGCTTTCCAGCGAGGAAGTCCACGAACTACTGGCAACAGCGCTCGACGAACTTGGCTGCCAGCAGGCGGCCGACCACGCGAAAACCTCTTCGTGAGTTTTGCCATGAAGGACTACGCCATCGAATTCATCGGCGTGCACAAGTCGTTCCGCCGCACGCAGGTGTTGTCGGGATTGTCGCTCGCCGTGGAATGCGGCAAGACCTTTGCCTTCCTGGGCCGCAACGGCGCCGGCAAGACGACCGCCATTCGCATGATGCTGGGCCTGCTGCCGCGCGACGCGGGCGTGGTGCGGGTGCTCGGGCTCGATCCGGCCGAGCAGCCGATCGAGGTCCGCAGCCGCGTCGGCTACCTCGCCGAGGACCAGACGATGTACGGCTGGATGCGCGTCGAGGAGATCCTGCGGTTCGTGGCGCCGTTTTACAGCACGTGGGATCACGACCTGGCGCTCCGCTATGTGCGCGAGTTCGAGCTGCCGCCGCGGACGAAGATTCGGCATCTGTCAAAAGGTCAGAACGTGCGGTTGGGCCTGGTGCTCGCGCTGGCCCATCGCCCGGACGTGGTGATTCTCGACGACCCGGCGCTCGGGCTCGATCCGGTGATGCGCAAGCAGTTCAACCTCGACCTGATCACACACCTGCAGGGTGAGGGCCGCACGGTGTTTTACAGTTCGCACCTGCTGTACGAAGTGGAGCCCGTGGCCGACGAGGTGGCGATCCTCGACGGCGGTCGCATCGTGCGGCAGGCCGACGTCGACACGCTCCGCCGCGACGTGCGGCAGTTCGTGCTGAGCGCCGAAGCCCTCGCCGCGGTCCGCGACGACATGGCCGTGCTCGACATGCGGCTGGCCGGAGACGACGTCGCCGTGACCGTGCAAAACGCGAGCGCCATCGCGGCGCTGCTCCAGCGCGACGGCGTGCAGCACCAGATTGTGGAGCTGAACCTCGACGAGATCTTCGCGGCGTATGTGTCGGGCAACCGCCAGATCAACATCGCTCCCGCAGCGGCCGCGCCGCAACCCGTCTCATGAGCATGCGCTGACTTGCCGCTGCTCGCCTCCCTCGTCACTGCAATCCGATGGCGCCGCAATGAATTCCGTTTGGCGAAGCCTGCTGTGGAAAGAATGGCGCGAGCACCGCTGGACGCTCGCGGGCCTAACCGCCATCGCCGTCCTTGCCCCGATGCTCATGTCGCTGGGTTCTCCGGGCATGTTTATGACTGCCATGATCTCGACATTCTTTTTCGGCGTGCCGTTGGGGAGCATGTTCGTCGGCATGCACGCGGCGGCGGGCGAGAATTCGCAAGGGACCATTCGATTCCTACAGGCCCTGCCGACTCCGCTGCCCAAGCCGGCCACGGCCAAGCTGTTTTGGGCGGCCATCACCGTCGTTGCCCCCACGCTCATTGCAGTACTCGCGGCGGCGGCGTGGAACGCTGCCTTCGTCCGCCAAGCGAACGCGGTCGACGTCCAAATGGCTCAGCAGTTCAGCGGCGCTTGGGGCATTTCCCATTGGCATCTCTCGATGGCCGTCGCCGGCGCCGCCGGCGCCTTGAGCATTTTGCTCTGGATGGCCGCGGCTGGGGTCAATCGTCGCGATGAGGTCCGCGCTGCGGCCGTTGGGCTGCTCGCCATCCTCATAACGTGGCTAGCCTACGCGGGGGCGTACGGCGAGTTCTCCAAGGTGCAGCACGGAAACTGGATACCGCCAAATTGGCTCCGCGTCGCGTGGGCTGCCGCGCCAGGAGGGCCGGCGATTGGGCGGGCTCCGGAACCTCCTGCTGCCGTAGCCGCTCCGTCGCAATCCTGGTTCGGGAATTACTTGCTGCCGCTGGCCGTGGCCGTGGCTGTTCACAGCGGCTTGGCGGCGTGGTACATCGGCCGCTTCGGTCGCGTGGCCCCGCGGCGAGAAGCGACGCCCGCCCCAGAGCTCTATGCGACTCGAGTTTCCGAGGCGCCCCTTTCCGCGCCGCGTCGCACGCCCTTGGCGGCGCTCGTTTGGAAGCAATGTCGGGAATCGGCGCCGTTGGCCGGACTGGGTTGCGGCCTCATCGCGCTCGCCGCCGCCTGGGCAGTCGTCGCAAGCCGCTCGAGTCCAGGCATTGCCGACAACGTCGTCGGCTTCGCACTCAGCGTATGGCTGTTCGTGGGTGCGTTTGTGTCGGTTGTCGCCGGCGTCGGAGCCTTCATGGAGGACCTTCGACCCGGCCTTCACACGTTCTGGCGATCGCGACCGATCAACGTGAATGCGTGGTTCGCGGTGAAAACAGCGCTCACGCTCCTGTTGATCATGACCGTCCTGGCGATCCCGCCAGCGAGCTTGCTTGCCTTCTATTCACGTTTGGTCGGCGAAGGTATCAAACGCATGGCGGCCGACATGATTCCCGCCGGGCTCATGGCTCAAGTGGGCCTCTTCTCGGTCGCCGCGGCGATGGCGACGCTCGTCCGGCAACCCATCTATGCCGCGATCCTCGCCATCGCGATCTTCGTGGGGTATCTCGTCGGCGTCGACTGGGTTGTTACGCACACAACTCAATTCTGGTCGCCCCGCACTCATCCCATCTCCGCTGCAGTTGTTTTCATCACTCCGACCGCAGCGGCGCTATTTTTCACATGGTTGGCCGTCCGCAACAACTGGGGCTGGAAGGGATAAGAACGCCGGACATGTCACGTTCCGAGTCATCCCGTCGTTGAGCAACACGAAAACAAGCGGTGACCTTTGTTGCATTCCGTTGCTAGCCCCGGCGCTCACGCCTCGTTGTTACACACAAGTCGATGGTCCCGGAGGGACGACCGATACTAGCCCAGCGTTTCAACGCTGGGTTTGCTGGGGCGCCATGATGGTAAGCCCCGGCGGGGCGACTGAAGGGCTCGTTTCAGGCGCCCCGCCGGGGCTCCGGACCGACGGCCTGACATCACCCAGCATTGGAAGTGCTGGGCTATTGTCGCGCCGTCCCGCTGGGACGAAGACTTGTGTGTCGCAACGAGGCGTTCACGCCGGGGTCTTACCGTGCTGGTATTTGTCGGCCGAGTGGTCGGCGTGCAAGGGACGCCGGCGGTTCTGCCGAGGCCGAAACAAACCGCGGCCTTGTTTCGGCCTCGATAACGCGTCGGCGGAACTCGATGCTCTCGGCTCGGCCGACGTACGTCTCGGACGACGAAACCCGGCGTAAACGCCCGGGCCTAGGAGCAAAATACAGCGACGGCACGCGACGGCGAAAGTACGGACGTGATGACTCCAGCGTTCCTAAGCTCCACGGTCCAGTCCGACGCGTCGGAATAGGTCGGCCCGGACGATTTCCCAATCGACCAATGTGGCCGTACCAGCGTCGATTGCGGCGGACCGCCGATCGATCTCCGCGAGCCACTCGGCGGACAGCGGCGGCAAATCGCCGCCGTCGTCCATGAGCGTGTCTTCAATCTCCTCAATCAATCGGACGCGCTCGGAAGCGGGAAACTGAATGGCCGCGGTGAGAATTGAGGAATAGTCGGACATGGGGGCATTCCTTTCGCCGCCATGATACCCGAAAAGTGTCGTCCTCTCGCTCCGCGAGAGGGTTTTTCGTCTCGCGGAGCGAGACGGCTACCAACGAGACGGCGACAAAAAACGAGGGCCCCTGCTCGCCGAAGCAGGGGCCCTCTATATTAGGCTGACCGGCGGTTCGCGAGGGGGGTGCGAACGGCCGGAGACCCACAGCCTGTTGTGCGTATCGGCGCGGGCGCAGGCGCGGCTACATGTTCCCCCGGCAAGGTCCGGTCGCACGGGCCGCCAGCGTTCGACGACGGCGCCGTGCCTGATACGATCGTCAGAATCCCACCTCGCGCCGCGCCAGCGATGCATAGCATCGCGGCTAGCATTTGCGGATCGATCCTGAACCCTGAACCCCCGGCTTGCGCCGGGGGCTATCCCCTTCTGAACCCTCACGCCTCACCGCTTCCCTCCATGTCCCCCGCCAAGCTTGCTCTTGAAGACGGAACCGTGTTCGCCGGCGCTGCAATCGGCGCCGAGGGCGAAGTCGACGGCGAGGTGTGCTTCAACACCTCGATGACCGGCTATCAGGAAATCCTCACCGATCCCAGCTATCGCGGACAGATCGTGACGATGACCTACCCGCAGATCGGCAACTACGGCGTCAACGACGCCGACGTCGAAAGCGCCCGCCCGCACCTGGCGGGGTTCGTCGTGCGCGAGCACAGCCGCACCGAAAGCAATTTCCGCTCGGCCGGCTCGCTGTCGGAATACTTGAAGCACTGGGGCGTCGTGGCGATCGAGTCGATCGACACCCGGGCCCTCGTGCGGCGCCTGCGCTCGCAGGGCGCGATGCGCGGCGTGCTGTCGACCGTGGACCTCGACGACGCCAGCCTCGTCGCGAAGGCCAAGGCCAGTCCGGGCCTCGTGGGCCGCGATCTCGTCCGTGAAGTGATGCCTGAGGCGGCGCGGGGGTGGGACGCCACGCTCAGCGAATGGACATTGCTGGGAAACGGGGACGCTAAGCCGCAAGCGGCGGGGAGGCATGTGGTGGCGCTCGACTATGGGATGAAGTGGAACATCCCGCGCCACCTGGTGGACCAGGGCTGCCGCGTCACGATCCTGCCGGGAACCGCAACGGCCGAGGACGTGCTCGCGCAAAACCCCGACGGCGTGTTCCTGTCCAACGGCCCCGGCGACCCCGAGCCGCTCGAGTACGCCATCGGCACGATCCGCGGCTTGCTCGGCAAGACGCCGGTGTTCGGCATCTGCCTCGGGCACCAGCTCTTGTCGCTGGCCTGCGGGGCGAAAACTTTCAAGCTGAAGTTTGGCCACCGCGGGGCCAACCACCCGGTACAGCGGCTCGACGACGGGCTCGTGGAGATCACCTCGCAGAACCACGGGTTCGCGGTCGACGAAGCGTCGCTACCCGCCTCGCTGGAGGTGACGCACCGCAGCCTGAACGACGGTACGATCGAGGGCGTCGCGCACCGCGAGTACCCGGCGTTCAGCGTACAGTATCACCCCGAGGCGTCGGCGGGGCCGCACGACAGCCATTACCTGTTCGGGCGTTTTCTGGCGGCGATGCGGGGTTGAGCGATTCGCAAACGCCGACGTCGACTCCACGTTTAGCCGCGACGCGGTAGCGGAGCGCGCACGCGGGGTTGCGCCAGGGGCCAACGCGCTCCGCTCCGAAGACTTCGCGTCGCGGCTAAACTTGGTCACCACGCGTAGACCTTGCCGTCGAGCTTCACCGTTACCGGCCCCTCGATGGCCAGGTATGCCGCCGCGTGCTTGCCGTACTTGGCGACTAGCGCGAAGTACTCGTCGCTGAACCGCTCGATCGTCGTCGCCTGGGCGGCCTCGTCGTCGGTCACGCTGGAGTCGATCCACCGCTCGCCGCGGCGGAAGAACGTCTTGCGGCCCACGCTGATCGCATTCCGCGCCACGCGCGTCTCATCGGCCTCGGCGTCGTAGTACGTGATGCCACGGCCGAGCACGGGCGGCTCGCCTCCGGCGACGGCAGGCGCGGCGGGGTCAGATGCGGCGCCGCCGTAGCCGCCGCCGAACGCTCGCGACGCCGGCGCATCGGCAGAGCGGTACAGCGCCTTCGCTTCGCGCTGCCGGAAGCCGCGTTCGCCGTCGGACTCGGCCAACGACTCCAGCCGATCGGCCGCGCCGCGCGTGGCCGCCGCCAAATCCGTCAGCGCGTTCGTGTCGTCGGCCATGAACGACGTGTACGGCGTGAGAATGCCATGCTTCGTGGCGAGTTCCACGAGCTCCGTGATCAACTCCTGGTTCTTGCCGTGGAGATCGAGCTCGTCGATAATCTCGCCCACGCGGCGGGTCGCCCACAGCTTGGCGACGAAGGCGTTCGTGTCGTCGTCGCTCTTACCGACGAGCTCGGCGGGAAACTCCAGCGTCTCCTCGTCGCCGCCCACGCGGCCGCGAAGCCGCACTTTGGCGTTGCCGCTCGCGCGATAGCGGCCCACCAGAACCGCTTGATCGCCGGCGAACAGGTCGAGCTTGCCGCCCGGATACACGCGGTTGGTCGTGGCGCCGTCCGCCTCGGTGGCGCCTTCGACGTCGACGATGAGCGTGACATCGGTCATCACCGGCGCCCCGATGCGGCGATACAAGCTGCTGACGGCTGCTTCGATGTCCTCCTCCGGTCGCACGTATTCGGTCGTGCCGCGGCCGCCGCGGGCCAGCTTGTCGAGCAGCCGGCTGTTGAGGTCGTAGCCGACGCCAAAGGTGAATAGCCGCGCGCCGTAGCGATTCGCCTGTTCGGCGTTGGCGGCGATCTTCGCTTCGTTCGTCTCGCCGAACGTCGGCAATCCGTCGGTCAGGAAGATGACATACGTCGGCCGGCTGCTATCGCGGAGCATGCCGAAGGCCCGGTCCAGCGCCCCGTCGATGTTCGTCGTCCCGCCCGCGAACAGGCCGTTGACGAACCCCGTCGCAGCCACTCGCGTCTCCTCGTTGAATTTTTCCAGCTCGGGCCGAAATGTTTCCACTTCGCTGTCGTAGGCCACGATGTTGAACGTGTCGCCCTCGCGAAGGTTGTTCAGCACGAATTTGAGGGCCCCGCGGGCCTGCTCCATCTTCTCGCCGCTCATGCTGCCGGAGCGATCCACGACGAACACCACCGTCTTGGCTTGCCGCTCGGATTCCTTCTGCTCGATCTGCGGCGTCGCCAGCAGCAAAAAGTACCCGTCCTCGCCGCCCTCGGGCCGATAGCTCACCACGCTGGCCGCCACGTCGCCGCGAGCGCTGCTGGAAAACAGGCGGAAGTCTTCGGCGGGAATCGCGTCCTTCAGCTCGACCTTGACCACCGCGTGCTTGCCGTCGGGCCGCTCGACCTCGACGGCGTGCGTGGGCGAGTAGACCGTTTTGATGTCGCGGGCGCTCTCGACGGCTACGCGGATCGCCAGCTTGTCCAGTTTGCCGGACGTGTACTTCGCCGTGCTCAGCGGGAACAGAAAGTCGGTCAGCCCGTGCGACGTGCGACACAACTGCGTGTACTTCAGCGTGACGGTCCGCTTGGCGCCCGGCGGGATGGGAAACACGCTCGTCTGGAACATCCCCTCGCCGACCCACTCGAGCAAGGCCGGATCGCGGTTCTTCCGCACGATTTCCTCGTACCGCCGGCGAGCCTCGTCCTTACCCAGCAGCTTGGCGGCGTATTCCTTGCCGTCGACCATGAGGGTCAGCTCGTCGATCGCCCCGTCGTAGGGCAGCGGGAACACGAACGTCGCTTCAATCGTCCCATTGCCGGTGTTTTCGAACACCTGCGTGACCTGCACTTCGGCAATGCTGTCGCGCAGTTGGGCGTTCACCTCGAGCGACGCGATACGATAGCTCGCCGCGGGCGGCTCTTGCGGCCGTGGGATGGGGCGCGGCAACCACACGCGGCGTCCGGGACTGGCGTCGACGAGCAGCCCTTGGCCGCTGGCGAATCCCGCCAAGGAGGCCGTGGAAAGAAGTGCCAATACACAGAACGCCGCGCGACGCGCGGCCCGGGGGCGGGTCGTCATGATTCGACTCCGTTGCGAACGAGGCGGCCCCGGCGCCCCGGGGCGAAAAGGAGATTGTTCCGGGAAGGTTCGACGCCGGAACGGCCGATGGTGTTCCCTGCTTTTTCGCAGCTACTGGAAAAAATGCCGAGTCGCGCCCGAAAAGGTGCAGAAAACGTGCCGTTCAATCCCGGGCGGATGAACGTAGCGTCACGAGTCTCTCATTTAGCCGCGGGGCTTGCCCCGCGCGGGGCGAGCCCCGCGGCTAAATGCGCAATCGCCCCATCGCCCGAAATGGCGGATGCCGCCACGGGAGCGCCCGCTACGGCCGCCCGCTGCTTTCCGCTACAATCGACCGGCTGTGGACCCACCGCCCCCGCAGACAAGGAAACCACCTGCCGTGCCCGGAACTTGCGTCATCGGCCTCCAGTGGGGCGACGAAGCCAAGGGGAAGATCGTCGACCTGCTCACGCTGGAGCATGACATCGTCGTGCGCTATCAGGGCGGCGCCAACGCCGGGCACACCGTCGTCCACGGCGACCAGAAGTACAAGCTGTCGCTGCTGCCCAGCGGCGTGCTGACCCCCGGCGTCACCTGCGTCATTGCCGGCGGGGTGGTGTTCAACCCGGCCCGGGCGATCGAGGAGCTGGATGAGCTCGCCAGCCGCGGCGTCGAGGACCACGACAACCTGAAGCTCAGCGACCGGGTGCACGTGATCTTCCCCTGGCACTTCGCCGAAGACCGGGCCATGGACGCCAGCACGAGCGACGGCGAGAACATCGGCACGACGCAGCGCGGCATCGGCCCCTGCTATCGCGACAAGGTGGGCCGCTCGTTCGCCCTGCGGCTGGGCGACCTGTATCGCCCCACGTTCCGCGATCGCGTCGAGTACGTCACTCGGATGAAGAACACCGCGATCGCGGCGATGTACCCCGACGGCGGATTCGAGCCGCTCGACGCCGCGGAGATTTACGAGCAATACCGCGAGTTCGCCGAGCGGCTCAAACCGTACGTCGACGACACGACAGAGTACTTGCTCAATGCGGCCGAAGCGGGCAAGCGCATCCTGTTCGAGGGCGCCCAGGGCGCCCTGCTCGACGTCGACCACGGTACCTACCCGTTCGTCACCAGCAGCAACAGCTCCGGCGTCGGCGTCTCGAATGGCTCCGGCGTGCCGGGGCGGTATATCGATCGCGTGATCGGCATCGTGAAGGCGTACAGCACGCGGGTCGGCGGCGGGCCGTTCCCCACCGAGCAGGACAACGACATCGGCCAGCGGATCCGTGACCAGGGCAACGAATACGGCACGGTCACCCGCCGCCCGCGCCGCTGCGGCTGGCTGGACGCGGTCGCCATTCGCTACACCGCCCGGCTGAGCGGCGTCACCTCCGCGTGCATCATGCTGCTGGACGTGCTCAGCGGGCTGGACGAGCTCAAGATTTGCACCGCTTACGAACTCGACGGAGAGCGCTCCAGCCGCTTCCCCAGCCACGTCGACGACCTCCGCCGCGTGCAGCCGGTGTACGAAACGCTGCCCGGCTGGAGCGAGAACATCAGCGGCGTGCGCACGCTCGGCGAGCTACCCTTGAATGCCCGCAAGTATCTCGACCGCGTCGGCGAGCTCGTCGGCGCGCCGGTCGACATGGTCTCGGTTGGCCCCGAGCGCGACCAAACGATCCGCATTCGCTGATGTCCCACGCCACTGCCCAATTCCCTGATGCGATTGCAAACATCGCACGCGACCGCTGGCCGCGGCACATCGCGATCATCATGGACGGCAACGGCCGCTGGGCCCAGCGGCAGAATCTGCCGCGGATCGAAGGCCATCGCCGCGGCGTCGCCAGCGTTCGCCGCACGACCGAGGAGTGCGCCCGGCTGAAGATCGAGCAGCTCACGCTCTACTGCCTCTCCAGCGAAAACTGGAAACGGCCGCAGCAGGAAATCGACTTCCTGATGCACCTGCTCGAACAGTACATGATCGAGGAGCGATCCACGATCATGGACAATGACCTGCGGGTCCGTATGATCGGCCGCCGCGAGGGGATTCCCGACCAGGTGCTCCGGGAGCTCGACAAGACGGTCGACATGAGCGCCACCAACTCGGGCATGTGGCTCAACCTGGCCATCAACTACGGCGGCCGGGCTGAATTGGTCGACGCCGTGCGCGGCATCGGCGCCGAGATCGCCGCCGGCCGCATGACGCCGGGCGACGTGGACGAGCAAGCGATTGCCGAGCGGCTCTACACCGCCGGGCTCGACGACCCCGACCTGCTTGTCCGTACTGCAGGCGAGCTGCGGATCAGCAATTTTCTGCTCTGGCAGATCAGTTACGCGGAGATCTGGGTCACCGAGCGTTGTTGGCCCGAGTTCGACGAGGCGACGCTGCACGAGGCCATTCGCGACTTCGCCAGCCGCAATCGCAAGTACGGCGGGCTCAACTCCTGAGGATTGCTGAACCTTCGTGCTCCGCTGGCGACTCATTCTCGGCGTGGTCATGATCGCCGCCGGCGCGGGACTGTGCTGGCTCGACGCGCGCGGCCCCCACCCCGGCATCTACCTCGGTGTCCTCGCCATTGTTCTCGCGTGGCTTTGCGCCGGCGAGCTTCTCGCAATGTTCCGGGCCCGGGGATTTAATCCCTCGCCAACATCGTTCTACGCCGCCGCCGTACTCCCGGTCGCGTTGAGCTGCGTGCCGATTCTGTTCTTCAAAATCACCGTCAACGACACGATGGGCACCCACGGCTGGCTGTCGATCGGCATCGCCGCGGGGCTGGCCACGGCGCTGTTCAGCGAGATGCGGCGGTTCGACGCCCCCGGGCAATCCGTCCTCAACCTCGCCCTGAAGACCTTCGCCGTCGTCTACCTCGGCGGCTGCCTGGGCACGCTCGTGCAACTGCGGCTCGTGCGGGCGCCGCTGGAGATCGGCGGCTTCCGCGGCCTGCAGCCGCTGCTCCTTTGCCTGGCGACGGTCAAGCTGAGCGACATCTGCCAGTACGCCGTGGGCCGCACGCTGGGCCGCCACAAACTGGCGCCCAAGCTCAGCCCAGGCAAGACCTGGGAAGGGGCGGTCGGCGGCATTGCCCTGGCCTGTGCGATTGTTTCGCTAGCCATCAACCTCCGCCTCTTCGGTTGGAAGGAGATGCCCTGGCAATCCCTGGCAGTCCTGGCCGCATTCACCGGCTCGGTGGCCATCGCCGGCCTGTTCGGCGATTTAGCCGAGTCGCTGCTCAAACGCGACGCCGGCGTGAAGGATTCCAGCGCCTGGATGCCGGGCTTCGGCGGGGTGCTCGACCTGCTGGATTCGGTCCTGCTGGCCGGGCCCGTGGCGTACCTCTGGTTCGTCAACGGGTTTCTGGACTTCAAACTGGCGGGATAATCCGTACAACCTGTTCCTGGGATCCGTATTGCGGGAGGGCGAATTGCTGCATTGTTCCCCCGGCCACCCGGGCGAGTATATTTACTGATGCGGGCCCCCGTGCGGAACGGCGCCGTCCCAATCGCGGCGCGGGCCGTCATCCGTGCCCGTGCCGCCTCACCAGGAGTTACTGCGACGCGATAAGCGCGACGCCCATGGAATGATCGAAGCATCCATTTCGGTCGGCAACCCGGACGAGCTCGTCTTGCTTCTGGGGACCAAGGACCAGCACCTCCGCCAAATCCGCGGCTTGATCCCCGCCAAGATCACCACGCGCAACGGCAAGGTCCTCATCCAGGGCGAAGAAGACGCCGTTATCAAGGCGACTGCCGTCCTGGAGGAGTTGCGTTCGGCCGTCGGCCGCCATGGCGCTCTCGACCCTAGCCAGGTGAGCGAGGTCATCCACCGCGTGACCGACAACGGCAACGCCGCCTCGACGCCCGCCATCGACATCCGCAACGGCCGCAAGATCCGCCCCCGTACCCAGGGACAGGCCGCCTATGTGCAGGCCATCCGCACGCACGACCTCGTGCTGTGCGCCGGCCCGGCGGGCACGGGCAAAACGTACCTCGCGGTGGCCACGGCCGTCGAGGCGCTCAAGGACCAGGCGATCCGCAGAATCGTGCTCGTGCGCCCCGCCGTCGAGGCCGGCGAAAGCCTCGGGTTCCTCCCGGGCGATCTGCAAGCCAAAATCAATCCCTACCTCCGCCCGCTGCTGGACGCGCTGCGCGAGATGATGGACCACGAGCAAGTGCGCCGCTATATGGACGACGACGTCATCGAGGTGGTGCCGCTGGCCTACATGCGGGGCCGCACGCTGAACAACGCGTTCATCATCATGGACGAAGCGCAGAACACGACCGTCTCGCAGATGAAGATGTTCCTCACCCGCATGGGCGAGGGGTCCAAGGTGGTCGTCTCCGGCGACGTGTCGCAGATCGACCTGCCCAGCCACGCCAAGAGCGGGCTGGTCGACGCCCTCCACCGCCTCCGCGGCATCGAGGGCACGGCGTCGGTCAAGCTCAGCGGTGCCGACATCGTCCGCCACCGCCTCGTGCAAGACATCGTCCGCGCCTACGACGAAGGGCATTCCTAAAAGGTTAGTTGCAAACGACGCCGCATTCGGCCTGCCCACTGCCCACTGCCCACTGCCCACTGCCCACTGCCCAC
>CAYSFP010000111.1:0-19478 GCA_964430075.1 uncultured Planctomycetaceae bacterium
CAACAATGATCAGCCCCCCTCAACGCTGCTAGCTATGACAGCTTTAAAGGGCTGGCTGTAGACTGTAGGTCCGGAGTCGGAGCAGAGAAGACCGGATGGCTTCGGCGAGGAGGCGTCGCCTGCCAACCCTACAGCCTCCAGCCTCACTACCGGAGAGAGGACTCGAACCTCCACGCCCTTGCGGGCACATGGACCTGAACCATGCGCGTCTGCCAATTCCGCCACTCCGGCTGAGTGAAGGGGAATTGTAACAACCGCCGCCCGCAATGTGCAGTGGGGCGCGGCGGGAAGACGCGAGCACCCGCCGCGGCAACGGGTCGCCGCGTCGTCGGAAGCGCGCCGACAATACCTTGAAGCCCCGCGGCGAGGAGATCAGTCCGGCGGCCTCCTGGGTTCGAAAAAAGACAACGTACGTCACGCCGCCTGTTGGGGTGCGGATTCGTTGCGGAGCTTTTCCGCCTCGTCGGCCTTGTCGGCGCGCTGGAGGACGTCGATCAAAAGGTCTCGCGATTTCGCGGTCTCGGGATTCTCAAGTCCAAGCGTCTTCCGACGCATTTCGAGTGCATCGCGAGCCGATTCTTCGGCCGCCGCGAGCCGGCCCTGATCTCGCTGCAACACGGCCAGATCGTGCAACGCGACGGCAACGTAGGCGGGCTCGCCGCCCTGCCAATACTCGCGCGCCAGCTCGATGCCTTCGCGCAAGGTCGCTTCGACGATGACGGGGCTGAACCCCTGCTTTTGCATCGTTTTCGCCAGCACGATCGTTCCGCCGGGAGTGTTCGCGCCGACCAGGGGCACGCTCATAAATGGCTCCAGGTGCTCGTGCAAGTTGCGTTGGATCGCTTCGACGTCGCCGGCGGCGATGAGCTTGTTCACCTTCTCCATATTGGCCAGGTGATACCCAAGCATGATCGAGGTCGCTCCCTCATGGTCGCCGGCAACGAGCAGGGCTTTCGTCTCGGCGAGCGTGCGTCCGAACGCCTCGGCGACGTGCAGTTGCTGCAATTGTTCCTGAGAGATGAACGCAAGCACCTGCACAGCCTGGTCGACCAGGATGCGATCGGCGCTCTTGCCCGCGGCGTGAAGCGCCAGACCGCGGGCGTAAACCAGCCGCCAATCGCTCTCCGGCAACTCGGCGGCGTAAATCGCCGACGCTTCCTCGACGTAGGCCTGCGTCTTTTCGTCGTTCACCGACATGACGACTTCGGTTTTCGCCAGATTCACCAGGGCTGCCGCCAAGCCCAAAGCGTCGTGAGGCAACCGGCGCCGCACGTCGACGGCCTTCTCAAAATGCGTCCTTGCCTTGCTGTACAGTTGAAGGCCGTAGAACGTTTCGCCCAGCGTGTCCTGCAGGACGGCCCGCACCTCGGGCCGCATGTCGGCGGAAGCGTCGATCACCGCACCGGCGCGATCAAGCATTTGTTCGACGGTCACGGCCGCGCTGGTATGCACATCGGGATTGATGGAGGTCAACATCCCGCGCAGGAAGTCTTGTACTTGGGTCGCTCGTCGCGCTTCATCGCGGGCGACGTCGGCTTGCCGCCGGGCTTGGACGAACCCCATCGCCGCGAGAGCCATTCCCACCGCCAGAGCCGCTGCCGCCGTCGCCCCGGCAAAGACGCCCACTTTGTTGCGGCGGACGAATTTTTTGAGCCGATAGGTCAGCGTCGCCGGACGCGCCTCCACGGGCTCCTCCCGCAGAAATCGCTCGACGTCCTCCGCAAGCGAGTTGGCCGACTGATAGCGGCGCGTGCGGTCCTTCTCGATCGCGCGCATGACGATCCAGTCCAACTCGCCGCGCATCATGACTGCCAATTTGCGCGGTTCCATCGATCGGTCGGCGGCAATCCAGGGAAGCTTGTCGGCCAACGTCGTCAACCGCGCACTGGGGCAGGGCGGCTCGACTTCGCGGATGATTCGCAGGATCTCGACGAAGCTTTTCGACCGCAGTTCGCGAGGATCGAACGGAGGGACGCTGACCAGGAGTTCGTAGAGAAGCACTCCCCGCGAATAGACGTCCGATCGCGTGTCGACGTCGAGTTGGCCCTGTGCTTGCTCAGGGCTCATGTAGGCCGGCGTACCGAGCATCTGGTGAAGCCCGGTGACGAGCGTCTTATCGGTGAGCGGGACGGCCATGGCTTTCGCCACGCCGAAATCAATGACCTTCACCAACGGCCGGTTATTCTGCATCATGGCCAGGACATTGGTCGGCTTGATATCGCGATGGATGAGTCCCTTGTGATGGGCATGCTGGACAGCTTGCGCGACTTGCCCAAACAGCTCGAGCCGCTGGCGGATGTCAAGGTTGTACTCGTCGCTGAACTTGGTGATTGGCGCACCGTCCACCAACTCCATCACAAAGTACGGTTGGCCGGCGTCCGTCGTGCCCGCGTCCAAAACGCGGGCGATATTCGGATGATCCATCATGGCCAGCGCCTGCCGTTCGGCCTCAAACCGGGCCACGACATGCCGCGTGTCCATCCCCGATTTGATGACCTTCAAGGCCACGAGTCGTCGCACCGGTTCCTGCTGGCTAGCCAGATACACCACGCCAAATCCGCCTTCTCCCAGAGGCTCGATCAGCTTGAAGCGCCCGATCACGGATCCAGGACGCTCGCCCGTTGGCAGGTGCGGGGTGGCATGGATTGTATTGCTAGCTGGCGACTCGGCATTGAACCGCGCCTCGCGGGCCTCGAGCAGAACCTCGACGGACTGCTTGAGCTGGCCGTCGTCGCCACAAACCTCAAGGAGATACCGTTGGCGAGCCTCGCCATCGCCCTTGCTGAGGGCTTCGGCAACGATTTCTTCGATGCGCGCGGATTCGGCGGGCATGGGACGGCGCCTTATCGGAAGACCTCACCAGATTGCCGTCTGCTGGCTGAAATTGCAAATCGAACGACAACGGGAGGCCATTCTCGATCGCCCCTGAAAGGGCATGAGGTGACAGCCCAAGGCGCAAGCCCTGGGTTTTCGTAGGCATAACGATCCCGAAGCCCTGTAGGGCGGTAGAGCGACGTCCCCCCCTCGGCAATCCCGCTCTTTCAGAGCTTTGTTTGTTCAACCGTTTCTTCCCCAGGGCTGCGCCCTGGGCTGTCTCATCGGGCCCTTTCAGGGCCATCGGAAGTCGCTCCAGAGCAAATGGGGAAGTTACTTTTGAGCCATTCTTTCTTGATCTCAGTCCGGGGCCCGCCCAAATCAGCTCCGCCCGACGGCGCCTCAGTATCTCGCCATCCCCGCATCGATCTCAAGCGCCCAACCCTCGATGCCCCCCGCCATCGATTGGGCGTGTGGGTAGCCCTGCTGCCGGAGCCAGTTGGCCACCCGGTAGCTGCGGCCCCCCTTGTGGCAGTGAACCACGATTCGCTTGTCCTCACTGCCGGCAAACTCGCTGATGCGATCCCCCAGTGTGCTCATCGGCACGAGCGTCGTGCCCTCAATGCGGCAGATCTCCGCCTCGTCCGGTTCGCGGCAGTCAACGAAGAGGAAGCTTTCACCCGCCTCGCGCAGTCGAGCGACATCCTGACAGGAGAGTTCCAGAGGCAGCGTCTGGTCCGACATCGAGGTCTCCTGAAGCTTGGTAGAGAACTAGGCAACTCGGGCCTGCTCGAGCGCCTGGAGCAGCGGATGGGAATCGGACAGATCATCGAGCAGCAAGTCCGGCCCTTCGGAGGTAAGCTCGTCTCGCGTCGAGCCGCCGGTGGGCAGCGCGACGGCGAGGGCGCCGATCGAGCGCGCGCAGCGAATGTCGTGCACGGTATCGCCAATGACCATGACGCCCCACAGCGGGAGGCGACCGGCTGCGCCATTGCGCTCGGCCGCATGCCGTTCGGCCTCGGCAAGGGCAATCTTGGCGATCTCGCAGCGATCGTTCGTCGTGTCGCCGAAGCCACCGAAGGCGAAGCGGCCGTGCAGACCGTAGTGCGAGAGTTTTGCGTTGGCGCCGGCGCGCATGTTGCCCGTGAGCAGTCCAATCGCGGAATGAGGCGCTACGTCGAGCTTGTCCAACAGATCGGCGACGCCAGGGAGCACGTGGCCCGTCTTCTTCTGCAGCGCATCGGGGAGCCGCGCGAGATAGGCGGCGCAAAAGCGGCGCCAATTCTCATCCGACGTCGGGATCCCATGCACTTCCATCAGCTCCATGGCGATCGCACGGTCGCTGCGACCGGCGAAGGCGACCGCGGCGGAAATCTGCGGCACGCTGAACTCCGCGGCGAACGTATCGGCAAACGCTAGCTGCCCGGCGCCGCCCGATTGGATGAGCGTGCCATCGATGTCGAACAGAACGGCGTACAAGCGGCGGGCCTTTCCGCGGGAGGAGGCGGGATGGGAGTCCGGGCGGGAAGCTTCATTTTAGGGGGGCCGCGCGGAGTTGGCGACCCCGCCGACCTGGTGTGACGCAGGCCAGTCCGGCACGGCGGGCGGCCGCGCTTCACGTCACCGCTGCGACCCATGCCAGGCGTACAACCCGCAATCTTCTCGCGAGCGGTGCATGCCGAATCTTAGCTGCATTTGTTTCGTCAGGAATTGCCGGCATTCGATAACACGCTGAGAACGAAGCGGAAAGGACATTTATCACGGCTGTCATGCATCTTCCGCGCACCGCCATTCTTGGACTTTTGTGGGTTGCCACGGCCGCCTTGGGCTGTCGCTGCCCGTCGGGATGCTGCATCCCCGCGACGCCGCACGCTCCGTGCAACTTCGACGCGACCATGGCCGAGGCCGCGCCGCCCGACATGATGCGCGTCGTGCCGGACTGCACGCTCGAAGACTGCGAGCTCGTGCCCTTGCCGCACCCCGCGGACGTGCACCAGTTGCTCACCGAGAGCGATGCTCAGTGCCGGGCGGCGTCCAACGCCAACGTGCCCAACATGATCGAGCTGGAGCAGCACTGGGCCAGCATCATCATCGAGTGCGACTCGAAATATGTGGCCCGCAACATGTGCCTGTTGCGCGATCTGCTCGAGCTGCGATCGACGGACCTGCGCAACAAGGCGGCGGGCACGGCGCTCGAGGCGTTCTACCAGCTCGCCGCGCTCGAAGCGCGCAAGCATTACCTCGATAGGGCCATCGACGAACTCTCCCAATCGGTCGATCGAGCGGAGAACCTCTACGAGGCCGATCTCGTGAAGGACATCGATCGCGGCGAGCTCGGCGTGGAACTCGCGACGCTGGAAGACCAGCGGCTGCAACTCGATTTCCTGCGGTTGCAGCTCAACGGGCAACTGCAAAAGTTGATGGGCTGCCCCATCTCGGAGCACACGTTCTTCTGGCCGCAGGTGGACTGGACGCCCGACATGGCGCCAATCGACGCCGACGCCGAGCTCGCCCTCGGGTTGCCGGGGCGGTACGACCTCCGGGCGATCTCGCTGGTGTGGTGCAACCTGGAGAAATCGACGCTGCGGGTCGCCCGCGGGGTGCTCAACGTGGCCGACGGCGCCATCGGTTCGGTCGAGCCGACCGAGGGCTGGATTCACAAGCTACGCTGCATCCGCTGCAGCGGGCATGAAGTGCCGATCCGCTGCCGCCAGTTGTCGATGTTCTATAACGACACGGAGCAGCTCGCGACGGCCGAGATCAAGGGCGCCGCCTACGAGGTGGTGCTGCAGCAGCACCGCGTCGCCCACGCGCGGCGGGTCGTGGAACTGCGGCGAGCCGACTTGTATGAAAGTGAAGCCAAACGCGACGCCAACGACGTGCCGGTCTTCGAGATCAGCCGGGCGCGGAGCCGCGTGTACACGGCCGAGTCGGACTTGATCGAGCAAGTGGCGGGGCTGAAGATCGCTCAAGCCCGGCTGCGGCGCACCCAGGCACGGCTCGCCGCGGAATGCGGCTTTGTCCCCAAACTGTGCCGCGAAGGCTGCTGCAACGGCGCGTGCACGCAGTGCCAGCCGCCGACGTGCCGGCCGGGGGATTTGCCGTGCTATTGCGAGAAGTGTCGGCAGAGAAAGTAAGGCCGTCGGTCAAATGCGTAGCACGTCGACACATTTGCCAAACGCTAATCCCCTGAATCGACCTGGATTAACTGCAAGCCGGTGACGATCTGGTGCGCGTCGGCAAGATCGCGCTTCGCCTCGGCCAAGTCGCCCATTGTATACGATGCGAAGACCGTCACTTCGCCGGCGACAAGCCAGAACTGCAGCAGCCCGCGAGATGGCGACTTTCGCAAACACGTCGCCGTAATCCCCATTGGCGTCGGGCCGTGAAACAACTTGACCTCCTGGCCAATATCCAACTCGACGCCCTGGAGGAAATTGAGGAGCGCCGCGGCCACCGCGTCGCCGTCGTCGACGCCAGTGAGCGGCGGACTCAATGATAGCCGCAAGACGCCCCTCTTCACGCCGCGCCTCCGGTAGGCGCGCGGCTCGGCAGGAACCTGCTCCCAGGCGGCCGGCAATGAAACATTGACGCGCATTCGCATATTACCTGGTCGCTTTGGCCACGTAGTTGCCCAGTTCGTCGACGAAGGTCTTACTGCGGGCCAGCGCGTCTTTGAAGTCGGCTTTGCCCAGCGTGTAAAACACGCTGGGCGCCCGGGCGATAATGGTGGCGTTTCGTGGTTCGTCGGTCTTGAGCGCGAGCTCGCCAAAAAACTGCCCCGAGTGCAACGTCGCCACGGTGTCTTTCTTGCCGTCCTTCTCAATCACAACGTCAACCTTGCCCGAGCGAATCAAGTAGAACAGCTCGCCCGGGTCTCCCTGGTGGATGACGATCTGGCCGGGGTCGACTTGCTCGCCGCGCATCTTCACTGCGATCTCGATGAGCATGCTCATGGGCAGGTCGGCAAACAGCGACGTCTTGTGCAACAGGTCGCAAATCTCGCGCGTTTCCTGCACGGCGACATCGACCTTGATCCGGCCGTCTTCCATCTTCACCAGCCGATCGGCCACATCGAGAATCCGGTCGTCGTGTGTGACGATGATGATCGAGCATCCTTCTTCCCGGGCAAGCTCCTGAAACAGCGTTACGACCGCCCGGCCCGTCTCCTTGTCGAGCGCAGCGGTCGGTTCGTCGGCGAGCACGAGTTTCGGCCGGTGAACCAGTCCGCGGGCGACGGCGATGCGCTGCTTCTGCCCTCCGGAGAGTTTTTTGGGCTTGTACTCGATGCGGTGGCCGAGATGCAGCCGCGTGAGCAAATCCTTGATGCGGTCGCGGGCGTCGCCCGGCTTCATGCCCACCAGCTCGGCGGCCATGTTGACGTTCTGGAATGCGGTGAGCGACTCGAACAGATTATGGGCTTGGAAAATGAAACCCATTTCCTTGCGGAGCTGCGCGATCAGGTCCGACGTGGCCCCCTTGAGTTCGTGCCCCATGACCTTGAGACTGCCCTCCTGCACTGTGCGGAGCGTGCCGATGAGCGTGAGCAGCGTCGTTTTTCCGGAGCCGGAGGGCCCCGTCATGATCACGATCTCGCCGCGGCGCACGTCGAACATGTTGTCGTGCAGCGCCTGGCTGCGCAGCTCGCCCTCGCCGAAGTAGTGGTTCAGGTGGGCAACCTTGACCGTTTTGGGACGCTGCGCCGCTTCGGTGTAGGCGCCGCTGGTGGCGGGGGCTGAATTGACGGTGGCCATGGCAGTACGCCCTGCGACTTGTAATTGCGGCAGCGACACTAAAACAGCGTGGCAGGGTCGGCGGCCAGCAGTTTGCGGACGGCCAGCAACCCCGAGGCAAGGCACATGGCGAGCGTCAGCACGAGCACGAGCCCCATCGACGGCAGCGTCATCCGCAAGAGCAGCCCGGTCGAGTTCGCCAGCGCGGCATAAAGCCCGGTGCTGGCGATGGCCCCCGGCACGAAGCCAATGAACGACAGCAGCACGGCCTCCATCGCGATGAGCCCGAGGAAATAGCGCGTGCCATAGCCCATCGCCTTCAGCGTGGCGAACTCCGGCAGGTGGTCGGCGATGTCGGAGTAAATCACCTGGTAGCAGATGACCATGCCGACGACGAACCCAATCACCTTGCCCGCGGCGAAGACGATCCCGATCGGCGTGCTGTCGTCCCAGAATTTCACTTCCTGGCGCCGGAACTGTTCGCGAGTGAGCACCCACACGCGGTCGTCCAGCAGGTCGTCGATGCGGCGGCGCACGTCGGCCAGGTCGGCGCCGCTCTTGAGCTGAATGACGCCGACGTCGACGACGCTCAGCGGGTCGCGACCCTGCAGCCTCTGCGGAAAGAACCTGGCGAAATTCTCGGCGCTCATCACCAGGTTGCCGTCGTGGGCAAAGTCGGTCCCCATGTTGAACGTGCCGACCAGTCGGATCTGCTTGCCGGCCAACTCGACGCGGGCGTCGGCCAGTTTTTCGCGGTCGTCCATCGGCAAATCGAAGTTCTCGCGTTTGCTGTGAACGTCGATCAGCGCGGAATAGGGTTCCCGCAGGCGCGTTACCTGGTCGGTGATCGTCGGAGACCGGAAGAGCGGATCCTCCAAGCGAAACCCAAGAGAACGGATCGGGTAACCCTTGCTCGCGGCATCCGCCTCCAGATTCTTGAGGCGCGAGAGCGTTAGCTCGGTGTACAGCGGGTAAGCGCCCGCCACGCCCTGGCAAGAACGGGCTTGCAGCACCAGCTCACGCGAAAATCGCTTTTCGGCGGCCAGCGTGTATTTGGCAGGACTTACGAGGAAGATGTCGCCGCGCAGATCGTCGATCATCTTCACTTGGCTGTCGAACAGCGCTTTCTGGAAGCCGACCTGCGTAAACATCAGCACCACGGCAAACCCAATGCCCGCCACGGCCACGGCCAGCCGACGCCAGTCGTGCGTGAGGTTCCTCCAGGCCAGCGGCGTTTTGCGGGTGAGTCGCATGGTGGAATTCAGAGAGAACCGCTAAGGACGCCAAGGAGAGGAAGGCAAAGGGGGGAATGGGGAATAGGGAGAATGGGGAATGGGATCGTTGAGTTCTGGAATGAAGTTGTTGTGCCAGTAGATTTCCTACTGCTCTCGTTTCCGACCTGGGCGTCCTTGGCGGTTCCTCCTCGCCTCAAAACAAATCGGCCGGATCGGCCGCAAACAACTTGCGCAGTGCGAATAATCCCGACACAACGCACATGACAATCGCCAGGACAAATACGATCGCAGCGGTCTGCCACGTCATCTGCATCGGCATGCCGCTCCTGGCGCCAATCAAAATGTACAACACCCAGGAAATCAGCAACGACGGGATGTAGCCGACGCCCGCCAACAGCACGGACTGCTGCAAGACGACGTTCGCGAGATACCGGTTCGTGTAACCCATCGCTTTAAGCGTCGCGTACTCGCTCATCATGTTGGCGATGTCGGTCGAGAGCACCTGGTAGACGATCGACATCCCCACGAACACCGCGACCCACACGCCCAGGTTGAAGATCTTGCCCAGCGGCGTCTGAACGACCCAGCGGTACTCCTCGCGCTCGACAACTTCCGCTCGGGTCAGCACCTCGCAATCGGCCGGCGTCGACGAGACGGCCCCCGACGGATCGGTCTCGCCCAGCAGTTTGGCCAATCGAAGCCGGGCCGCCTCGGGGTCGACGCCTTCGCGGAGTGTGACCAAGCCGAAATTCACCTCATCGATGGGCTGCCAGAAGCAAGCGCGGGCAAAGCCATCGAAGTTCAGAATGCAGGCCCCATTGGCGGCCAAACCCGTGCCTAGCTCGACCACGCCGACAATGCGGACCAGCAAGTTGCTGATGGCCGTCTCGACGCCAACGTCGCTCTCGTCGAACTGCACTTTGTTTTTGGGCCCGTACTCCGGCTTGCTCTTGCTGTCGATCAGCAGGAAGCGGGCGTCGGTCAGCTTTTTCGTTTCGCGGCGGAGGTCCTCGCGGAGCAATGGCGGATCGTGCGGATCGACGCCCATGGCGATGATGCCCCGCCACTGGCCGTTCCAATCTTCAGGTTGCACGTCCGCCGGTTGGGGCGCCTGCCACTCGCAAAGTCCCAGGTAGAACAGCCGTGTCTTCGCCACATCGGGATGCGATTGGGCCGTATACACGCGCGCCCGGGGAAATGATCGCGGCTCGGTCAAGTGCAGGTAGGCAGGCGACCGCAGCATGAGGTCGAAGTCGAGGGCGTCGTAAATCTGAGTCGCCGTTTTACGAACGGCGCCCAGGAACCCCATCTGCATGAAGATCAAGATCACAGCAAACGCAACCCCCGCGAGCGCCACGGCGGTGCGCACCTTGTTGTAAACGAGGTTCTTCCATGCAAGGGGCGTTTTCATGGCACACGTAACGCGCGACGAATCGCGCCGGCTTCGCCGCGGCGTCAAAGCGGTTGACGCTTGTTACGCCGCGGGGTCGCTGGCGCCGCGGGTGCGAGCTTCGAGATCGTCATTCGGCGGAGCATCCTCGGTCGTCGGGGCTGCCTCACCGCCCTTGGAAGTTTTCTCGGGCTTCTTGCCAAAGGTGACGGTCACCTGCATGCCGATGTGCCGAGCGGCCTCCGTGGTCGCCAATTGCGTGGCTTTCTCGTCCTCGCCGCCGAGTTCGATCAACACCTCGACAATCGAGCGGTCGCTCGGCGCCAGCGGGTTCCGTTGAATCAAGTCGCCGCCGGACACGAGCGAACCGATGCGCACAACCGTGCCTTTGAGCCCCGGTCCGCCGTCCGCCGCGCCGTCGTCCACAAACGGTTTGCCCAAGGCGGGGCTACGGATTGTCGCCTCTTGGCCAACGACGAGCTCCTTCACGTCCGCTTCGTAGACCTCGGCAACGCATGTCATCTGGGACAAGTCGCCGATTTGAAACACGGGCAGCTGGGTAATGAACTCTCCAGGCTCCACAAAGACCTTTAGCACGGTATAGCGTTCCGCCCCGCCCTCGCGCTGTGCCGGCGCCCGGAGGATCGATTGCTCCAGCGTTTCGACCGCGACCCTTCGTTCAATGGCAGTGAGTAGGGTTTGATCGAATTCCTTGGCAAGTTCGACGTTCAGCTTGGCGAGGGCGACATTCTCGACCGCTGCGGCGATGGCCGCCTCGGCTGCTTTTGTGCCCGCCGCGTGGGTGCGACTTTGAACCTCGAATTCCTGTTGAGCGCGTTCGGCAAGATTTTTCTTGCGCCGCAACTGGATTTCGGTCACGAGGTCGGGGTCGGAGCCCTTGAGCTCGAGTAGACTCTGATAATCGGTCTGGGCAATCCGTGCCGACTCTTCGAGCGCGGAGAGCGCTGCGGCCTGCGCCTCGAGTTCTTCCAACTTCGCAATGACTTCCGCGTGGGCGGCGACGGCTTGCTTGAGATTGGCTTGGGCGACGGCCAGCTTTTGCCGTTCTTCCTTCTCGCCCAAAGTCATCTTGGCGTCGATCGCATCAAGCTGGCTTTTGCGGAGGTCGTAGCTCTTCAGGCGGGCCATTTCCTCGCCGGCAACGACGGTCGCGCCTTCGAAAATGCCCGGCGCGAAACCCTGCAGTACGTCGCCCGGCAAGGCGCCAATTTCGAGCACGCCGCCCGAGGGTTCGATGCGGCCGAGGGCGACAATGGTGCGCGGTCCGGACGAAGTCTTGTCCGAATTCGCGTCGAACCGGTCGCCGCACCCGCCGAGTGCCGCGCTGGCGCATGCGATCGCCGCATAGGCGCAAACGCGAAGGCAACCGGCCAGATGACCCATGGCGCTCGACCTGGAAAGCAAGTTATCTTCCCGGGCGCGCCGGGAGCGGGATTTCTCGATCAAGTGTAAGTTGCGCAGTCGCGCATGGCGGGCTCCGCCGCGGCATTTTCACAGGATGGACTCGCCCTCCTGGCATGTCAAGCAAGTTATGACGCGGCTTGCACTTGCGTTCAGAACCCTAGCTCCAGCACATGCGGAATGTCGAGAGAATCGCGCTTGGGTGCGCGATTGTGCCGCCCGCCCGGCCCAGGCGAACGGTGATGCACACAACAACGTAGTATAGAAGCTGAGAGAACTCGCCAACGGCCAGGCTCTGCGGCGGCGTGCTCCGAATGTAACGGAGGCGCAGGTTACTCATTGAGAGAGGGCGAAGTCATGCGTCGCTGGATAACCTTTCTCTGCGGCATCGTGGTCGGCGGACTGCTGCTCTACGGCATGCTCTCCTTCCATATCGTTCGTACCGACGAGGGGTTGCACCTCGTGCGCAAGGTGGACGCCCAACTGGCGAGCACCTATGTCGACATTCGCGAGTTCGGGCCAGCCGATTGGATCGACCACCCCGAGGTGTTCAACGCCCTAGCGGCAGCCGGCAGAAGGGACCTCATTCGGTCCGCCGCCGAAGATGCGCTCCACAACGGGCTGGACCGTCTGATCAATGCAGACGCGCGCTAGGCAGCCGCCCAAACCGTTGCGGTCCGCACAACGTCGTCGTTCGTCGTCCCCGGCGTTTTCGGCGACCTCGGCAACGCCCGCGCGTTGCGCAAAGTCTTCGGTTGGCTCAGTTCTGCCCCGACTCTTGAACGATAGTTGCCAGAGGGGCACGCGCGCTGTGCTCGGCTTGGCCGAGCCTTGCCGACGTTGCCAGAAGGGTCGATTCCCATCGGGAAGGGCAACACAATGGAACTCAATCGCAACCATTACCTCTTCCTCGGCATCATACTTTTGTTGATGGGCCTGCAGTTTCGCATGGTCAGCTCCTACACGCTGACTGCCGAAGCCACGCGGTTCTTGGCCGAACGTTCCCAAGATTCGTCGGACGGCGCGATGCTCCAATTGACGACCGATGCGGGCATGGGCCCGAAGAAGGTGATTCATCTCCCTGATTGGTCGGGCTGGTGCCTGTTGTCGGTCGGCGGGGTATTGGTCCTTCACAGCCTTGTCATGCGAAAACCGGGAGCAGCTTGAAGCCGCGTCGGAGAGCGTTATGAAGCGAAGTTCATGCCAGCGAAGTTCATGCCAAGGATGGACACTCAGTTGTCCGCGACGCCGGTTTGCGGGCCTGTGCCTCGTCGGCTTGGCCTGTGCCGCGATTTGCGCGTGCACGTTCGTCGCTGCGGCCGGGACGGCCTTTGACGAAGCCGCCGCCGCAACGCCGGCGGCGTTGCCGGGCATGGTGCCCGAAGGCGCGCCCGTCGAAGCATCCACCCCGACGGCCGCCCATCGGCTGCGCGAAGGCACGCAGTTTGCCAATCGCCTGGGCCACTTCCGCCAGCAGGGCGAGTCTGTGGTCTTCGTCGACAACCAGGGTCGCGAGCTCGGCGGGTTGCCGAATCTCAACCTTGAGCGCATCCTCCGCATGCTCAAAGGCGTGGACGAGCCCGAGAGCGTCGCCTGGAGCGTCAGCGGGACCGTCACGGAGTTTGGCAGCCGAAACTACTTGCTGATCACGCGGGCGATTTTCAAGTCCGCCACGCTGCCGCCGGCGCCGGACTTGGTGGAGTAGCGTCGCCCGGGCGCCGGTGGGGCGGGCCGATGGCGGCCGCTCCCCGCGGTGCGCAAACGGTTGCGTGAATTGACATTGTGACATGCGCCGATATCATCGGTAGTATACCTGCAGGCGCGGTCCGCCGATGTGTTCCTTGCGCCTCCACTCTCTCGATTTGAACCGGGGGTTCTTCGTCGCCATGGCCAGTCCGCGTCGCATTGAAGTGAACGAGTCGTCCGACATCACCGTCGTGCGATTCAAGGACCAGAAGATCATCGACCCTGAAGCGATCCAGGAACTGGGGCAGGAGCTGTTCGACCTGATCGACAACGGCGACCGCCCCAAGATCATTTTGAATTTTGCTCGCGTCGAGTTCCTATCCAGCGCGGCCCTGGGCAAGCTGATCACCTTTGAGAAGAAGGCAAAGCGCACGGGGGCGGAATTGATCCTCACCGACATTTCGCCCGAGATCTATCCGGTGTTTGCCATCACCAACCTCGACAAATTATTCCAGATCAAAGATCGCGAGGCGGACGCTCTGGCGGTGCTTTAGGGCGCCCGAATCATCGCGGCGGCATAGAATGTGCTGCGGGGCGGGCCATGGCGTCGTCCCGCAACATCCCAGCATCAGTCCGCCCACGCCGTTCTGTCGGCGCTGAGTCCCCGTCGACTTCGCCACGCATCCCTCGGCTGAGAAGCGGCATGGCAACTAACAATGGCACGACCACGCTGAAGCGAACCCTGCCGAGCTCGCTCGATTCCTATCACGACTTCATTCAGTCGATCCTGGACCGGCTGACAGAATTCGGCTGGCAGCAGCACGACCTGTTTGCCGTGCACATGGCCCTCGAGGAGTCGATTAGCAACGCGATCCGCCACGGCAACAAACTGGACGCCGGCAAACGAGTCGACGTCGACTACCGCCTGGGCCCCGACGTCTTTTGGGCGAGCATTTGCGACCAGGGCGCTGGTTTTCGACCGGATGATGTGCCTGATTGCTGTTCTCCCGAGTGCTTAGAACTTCCCGGCGGCCGCGGCTTGGCGTTGATGAACGCCTACATGACATGCGTTCAGTACAACGAACGCGGTAACTGCGTGACCATCGAAAAACGGCTCGGCGACGGCAAGCCGACGGGCGTCGCCGAGGGTGATTGACGCTCGTAGCGGGGCGCATAACCGGCGCCGCCGGGCAATTCGGCCCATTTGCCGGCGAAGGCTGCGGCAAATCGGTTACAAGCGGCCGTTTGGTACGGCTCGCCGAATACCAGAGCGCCCTCTAGAATCAGGGATTCGCCGCTGGCGCCCTGCCCTTCATTGCCCGCTTGTCATTGGATGATCGAACAACTTCCCATCGTTGGTCAGGCGCTGGTCCCCGCAGCGACGCCGGCGCCTCGCGACGGCTCGAAGGGCACGTACTGCTTCATCAGCCTGGGATGCCCCAAGAACCTCGTCGACAGCGAGCGAATGCTGGGGATGCTGCAGCTCGACGGGTACGAGATGGTGCGCGAACCCGAGGGGGCCGACTTTGCGATCGTGAACACGTGCGGGTTTATCGAGGCGGCGCGGCAGGAGTCGTTTGCTTCGATCGACGAGATGCTGGAGTTGAAGCGAAGAGGCAAGCTGCGGGGGGTCATCGTTTCGGGGTGTTTGGCGGAGCGGCAGAAGGAGTCGCTCTTGGAGGAGCGGCCGGAGATTGATCATCTCGTGGGCGTGTTCGGGCGCGAGGAGGTGACGAAGGTTGCCGATCGGCTGCTGGGCGGGTTGACCGAGCAGCGGACCGTGTTTCGACCGGCGCCGACGCATCCGCTGCCGGACACGGCGCGGCTGCGGATCACGCCGAAGCACTTTGCGTTTCTGAAGATCAGCGAGGGGTGCGACCGGCTGTGTACGTTCTGCGCGATTCCCAAGATGCGGGGAAAGCACGCGACCAAGCCGATCGAGGAAGTCGTGGCCGAGGCCCGGGAGCTGGCGGCCGACGGCGTGCGCGAATTGGTGATCGTGGCCCAGGACACGACGTACTACGGGCTCGACCTGTACGGCGAGACGCGGCTGGTCGAGTTGCTCGCCGAGCTGGAGAAGGTCGAGGGGCTCGACTGGATTCGGCTGATGTACCTGTACCCGATGTACTTCAGCGACCCGCTGATTGACGCGATCGCCGCGAGCGAGCGGATCGTGCCGTATCTCGACATGCCGCTGCAGCACATCAATGACACGATGCTGCGGTGGATGCAGCGGCGGGTGAGCCGGGCGGAAACCGAGGAACTGCTGGGCAAGCTGCGATCGCGGATTCCGGGGCTGGTGATGCGGACGACGTTCATTACGGGGTTTCCCGGCGAGACGGACGCGCAGTTCGACGAGCTGGTGGAATTTGTTCGCCGGCAGCGGTTCGAGCGGTTGGGGGTGTTTCCCTACTCGTTCGAGCCGGACACGCCGGCGGCGCGGTTGCCGGACCATCTGCCGGACGAGGTGAAGCTCGAGCGGCAGGCCCAATTGATGGGCGTGCAGCAAAGAATCGCGTTCGCGTGGAACAAGCGGCAGATCGGGCGGCAACTGGACGTAATTCTCGACGGGCAGGTGCCGGGCGAAAGGAATGCCTGGGTGGGGCGATCGTATGCCGATGCGCCGGACGTGGACGGAATTGTCTACGTGACGGGGGGAGGATTGCGGGCTGGGGCGATCGTGCCGTGTGAAATCGTCGCCAGCCGGGAGTATGATCTCATTGGGGCGGCGTGCGGGGCTGCTCGGTGAAATTCATTCACCACAGAGGGCACGGAGAAGGACAAAAAACCGCTGATGAACGCTGATTGACGCTGCTCAATGCAAAAGTCATTTGCGTCCTTTCAGTGATTATCAGCGGTTCATTCCGTTCCTCTCTGTGATCTCTGTGCCCTCTGTGGTGAACTCTTCCAACGAGCAACCTTGGCTTGAGACCGAATTTCGATGTCGCACACCGCATTACCTGCCGTGAAGCCGAGCGTGTGGAACGTGCCCAACGCGGTGACGGTCGCGCGGCTGGCGCTGGCGATCGTGCTGTTTGTGCTGTTGGCGGCGGGTCGGTTCACCTCGGGGCTGGTCGTGTTCCTGGTCGCCGCCGGGACCGATTGGGTCGACGGTTATTGGGCCCGCAAGTACGGGCAGATTACGCAGCTAGGGCGGATTCTCGATCCGTTCGCGGACAAGCTGATCGTCTGCGGAGCGTTCATTTATCTGGCGGCGGCGCCGCAGTTGGCGGACGGGTCGCCGGCCTCGGGGATCGCCGCGTGGGTCGCGGTGCTGGTGATGGCCCGCGAGATGATCGTCACGGCGCTGCGGAGCCTGGTGGAGTCGCGCGGCGGCGACTTCTCCGCCAAGTGGACGGGCAAGTGGAAGATGGTGTTCCAGTGCGCGGCCGCGGCGTTCAGCATGGGGCAATTGCAATACTACGACGCGGCGTCGCGGACGCTCGTGGGGCTGCCGGCTTGGAACGCCTGGGGGCTGAAAATCTCGCTGTGGACGGCGATCGTCCTGACGGTGTGGTCGGGCGTGGGGTACATTGGTGCGGCGGCGCGGATGCTGCGCGACGCGGAATAAGAACAAGAGCGCGACCAGCGGTCGCGGCTTTATGATTTCCTGGGCCGCCCTCTGGCCGCCCGATGTGTTTCCGCCGCATGACCTTCGTCTTACGAATCGTTGCCAATCTGCTGCCGGTCGCGGTGCTGATTGGCAGCACGGCGGTCGTCTACCGGCTGCTGCAACGATTGCAAGACGGGCGGCCGCTACTGGAGTTTGAGCCGCGGCGGCGCGTGCCGTGGAACTTTCTGCCGCCGGCGGTGCTGTTGGGGTTGTCGTTTACCAGCCTGGCAATCGCACCCCCGCAGGAGTTGCCTCAACAGGAGGCGCCGGAAGAAGCGGCGGCGGTGGCCGCTGCGGCCAGCGTCGGCCCGCCAGGGCTCGCCCCCACGGCCGCTATGGCGACGGCGGCGACGGCCAAGAGCTGGTCGTCGCTCGAGGCCGGCGGGCTGACCGCGCTGGACATGTGGGCGCAGACGCTTGCGTTCGCGGCGCTGGCGCTGATGATTAGCGCCGTCTTGGTCCTGGGTTATCGCGCGGGGCCATCAGACTTGGGGCTGCCGAAAAGTTGGCAACAGTTGCGTGGCGATGTGCGCACCGGTGCGACCGCATTTCTGGCCGTGCTCTTGCCGGTTTATGCGATCCAATTGACGCTAACGATCTTGCTCGAGCCGAGCCAAGGCCACCCGCTGATCGAAGAGCTACACGTTCGGCACACCACAGGCATGATGATTGCCGCCGTGGCGGCGGCCGTGGCGGCGGCGCCGCTGCTGGAGGAAACGACATTTCGTCTGGTCTTCCAAGGCTGGCTGGAGCGGACGGAGGATCGGCTGCTGCGGCTTTCTGACGAAGCGCCCTGGAATGCGGACGGCCTGCTGCCGGGACTTGTCCGCGGCTGGGCTCCGATTCTTATCAGCGGCGTGGCGTTTTCGGCGGCCCATTGGGGGCACGGCGTGGCGCCGGTGTCGCTGTTGCCCCTGGGCTGGACTCTCGGTTACCTGTATCAACGGACACATCGGCTGGCGCCCTCGGTGGTGTGCCATGCGCTCTTCAATGCGCTGTCGCTCGTGATGCTGTGGCTGGACCTGGCGGCGGGCGAGCAGTAGCATCGAAGTGCATGCCGGAAAGCGGGCGAACTGCTCACCGGGTGAGTAATTCGATTGAAGAGTACTAACGACATGAACCTTCCTCGAAATCCAACTCGGGCCGTGCGCGTCGGTTCGGCCACGATCGGCGGCGGGGCGCCAATTGCCGTGCAGAGCATGACGGCGACGCACACGCAGGACGTCGACGCGACGGTCGAGCAGGTCAACGCCCTGCACGCTGCGGGGGCGGACGTGGTGCGGGTCGCCGTGGATAGCGCAAAGGACGCGGCGGCGCTAGCGGAAATTCGCAAGCAAACGGCGGCCAACCTGTCGGTGGACCTGCAGGAAAACTACCGGCTCGCGGAGCTCGTGGCGCCGCACGTCGACAAGGTGCGGTACAACCCGGGGCACCTGTACCACCACGAGCGGCACAAGCCGTGGCAGGAGAAGGTGCGGTATTTGGCGAGCGTCGCGGCGGACAACGACTGCGCGATTCGTGTGGGCGTGAACTGCGGCAGCGTCGATCCGGCCAAGGCCGATGCGCACGCCGGCGGGGACGAGATGGCGGCGATGCTCGAGAGCGCGTGGGAGCACTGCGACGAGCTGGACCGGCTGGGGTTCGCGCGGTATTGCGTGTCGCTGAAGGATTCGGACCCGCAGAAGGTGATCGCAGTGAACCGGCGATTCGCCGAGCGCCGGCCCGACGTGCCGCTGCACCTGGGGGTCACCGAGGCCGGACTGCCGCCCGACGGAGTCATCAAGACGCGAATCGCCTTCGAGCAACTGGTGGGCCGAGGCATCGGCGACACGATCCGCGTCTCGCTGACCGTCCCCAACTCGCGGAAGCCCGAGGAAATCCAAGCGGGCCGGCAAATCCTGGCCGATATCGCGGCCGGCCGAGTTCGCTCGGTGGTGAGTTTTTCCCGCGACTCGCTCAACATCATCGCTTGTCCCAGTTGCTCGCGCGTGGAGAACGAGGCGTTCATCGAACTGGCCGAACAAGTCAAGGAGATGACTCGGTACGCCCAGCAGCACGCGCTGACGATCGCCGTCATGGGGTGCCGAGTGAACGGGCCGGGTGAAACGGACGACGCGGACCTGGGACTCTGGTGCGGCCCGAACTTCGTGAACCTCAAGCGGCGTGGCGAGTCGCTCGGCGCGTTCCCCTACGACCAGATTCTCGACCGACTCCGCGACGAACTGGACCAGTTGATCGCCATCCGGGTTGGATGACGCTCGATCATCGAGCCTGGCAGCGTGTCAGTCCTGCTCGGCTTGCGTCAGCAGCCCTTGGGCCGCCCGCAGCTTGACGAGCCAGAGTTTCCACTCGATCACCTCATGGAAAAGCTGCTGGCGGACCGCGTCGACATGCAGTCGAGACCGTCGGACCTCGATGGGCGACCCGCTGGCCACCTCCTGCTGGCGGATCAGGGCGTCGAGTTCATTCTCGGCCAGTTCAAGTCGTCGAGCGGCCCAGGCCATTCGCGGATAGCTCTGCTCGATTTCTCGAACCGCCTCGAGCACTTCCCGCCGCACGACGCGCTCGCGGTACGCCTCGGCGAG
>CAYSFP010000112.1:0-19341 GCA_964430075.1 uncultured Planctomycetaceae bacterium
CCTGGGCGTGACCGAGGCGGGGCTGCCGCCGGACGGGATCATCAAGACGCGGATCGCGCTGGAGCAACTCATCAGCCGGGGAATTGGCGACACGATTCGCGTGTCGCTCACCGTGTCGAACCCGCGCAAGCCGGAGGAGATCGCCGCGGGGCGGCAGATTCTGGCCGACATCGCGGCGGGGCGGGTGCGGTCGTTCGTGGATTTCGGGCTGCCGACGCTCAACATCATCAGTTGCCCGAGTTGCTCGCGCGTGGAGAACGAGGCGTTCATCGAGCTCGCCGAGCAGGTGAAGGAGATGACGCAGTACGCCGCGGAGCACGCGATCACGATCGCGGTGATGGGCTGCCGAGTGAACGGGCCTGGGGAGACGGACGACGCGGATCTCGGGCTGTGGTGCGGGCCGACAACGGTGAACCTGAAACGGGGGAGCACGACGCTCGGGCAGTTTGGGTATGACGCGATTTTGCCGCGGCTGTGCGCGGCGCTGGATGAGTTGATTGCAGAGCGCGGGCCAGGCGCACGTAGCGGCGCACGCAACTTTTAGAGCACCGCGAAAACTACCGTCAAATACTACAGGTTACGCTCGATCTCATCATCGAGCAGTACGAAAGCGGCATGGCTCCCGAGGACATGGTTCGGCACTACGATTCGCTACAACTGGCCGATGTCCATGCGGCGATTGCGTTCTCCTTGCGGCATCGCGACGACGTTCAAGCCTTTCTGGACAGGCGAACTGCGGCGGGCGAGGCGCTGAAGACCACAATCGAAAGCGTCCACGCGGCTTTTTCCCGGGACGAGTTGGCCACGCGCCGCTCCGCAGAGGCGGCGCATGCTTCGTCTCGCTGCTGATGCACGTCGCTGGCCGGCGGTTACAGCGACTCGGCCTCGGCGACGTAGTACGTCACGGCGTCGAGGGTCAATTGCTCGCCGCCTGCCGAGCCGGCGTCAAACAGCGACTTGACGCGCACGAGAAGATCACGCATGCGCTGGACGTGCGCGGCGACGGCGTCGCGATTGGCAGGGTCCGCCTTGATCTCTGCTTCCATGAGCCGTCGCGACCACTGATAGATTTCGTCCGCCGGGACTTTGCCAACCTCGTACATCGTTCGAGCGGCTTCCAATGCGGATCGCGCCGAGTCGATCATGCGCGCGGCGGCCGTCGTAGCTTGCGGTTCCGCTTGCTGGGCGCGCATGCCGGCGTTGACCAGAAACACCGTAACAACCGCGAGAGCGAGCGACGCCAGCACCGTCAAACGTCGAATGGTCATGTCCTGCTCCTGAAAGTTGGAAGGAGATTGCCTGGAGGCAGCGAACACGTTGCGCTCAATGTAAGCGCGTGTGGCGCGCTCCGCTAGCGCGGCGCGGCTAAACGGGGGATTTCGTGCGTCGCGGCGTCGCGCGGGCGGGCGGGTTTTCCGGGGTTCGCCCGTTGGGCGCCAGCGGCTACACTTCCGCCCCGATGCGCACGGCCCTCTTTTTGCTGGCATTGCTAGCGCCCGTTTGCGGCGGGTGCGCGGCTGCGCGGTGGCTGGCGCCGAAGGACGCGGTGCAAAGGGCGGCAGGGCCGAAGTCGCCGTTTCGCGAGCCGGTGACGGCGGGGCAGCTCGTGTTTCATGCCGACTTCCGTTTGCCGCCGGGGCATCGCATGGTGGCGGAGCTTGTGTCCGAGCGGCAGCTCATCTGCGATCGGCTGGGCGTGCCGGCAGGCAGCGAGCCGATCCACGTATTCCTGTTCGGCGACGAAGGGGCGTACCGTGCGCACGTGGGCCGCGAGTATCCCGGATTTCCCGAGCGGCGCGCCATCTTTGTCGAGACCGATGTGCGCCTCTGTGTGTACGCGCACTGGAGCGATCGCGTGGCCGACGATCTGCGGCACGAGGTGTCGCACGGATATTTGCACTCGACGGTCCCGAATCTGCCGCTGTGGCTGGACGAGGGGCTGGCCGAGTACTTCGAGGTGGGCCGCGGGCGGCGGGGCGTCAACCAGCCGCATGTCGAGCTGTTGCTGGCTCAGCGTGCGGCGGGGACGTGGCGGCCGAACCTCAAGCGGCTCGAGCAGCTCGTCGACGCGGGCACGATGACGCAGCTCGACTATGCCGAAGCGTGGCTGTGGGTGCACATGCTGCTGGAGCAACACCCACCGGGCGATCCACAGGAGCCGATTGCCGCGTATCTGGCGGCCTTGCGGGCTCGCACGCCGCCGAAGCCGCTGAGTGCTACACTTGCCGAGCGTCTGCCGGAGTTCGGCGCGGCCGAAGCGGCGGCGATCCACCACCTCGAGTCCCTCGCGCCATGACGACCACGTTTGCTCCGGAGCTGCGGATGACCTGGACGGACGCCAACCAGTTGCTCGTGAAGGAACACTATGGCCTGTTCAAGGCGGCGAGCAACTACGACATCTACGACCTGGCCGATGGCCAGAAGCTGCTCGAGTGCCGGGAGCCGGACCTGGGATTCTTCACGAAGTGGCTGCGGTTTACCGACTGTCGCCGCTACACGCCGTTCGACGTGCAGATTCGCGACTGCGAAGGCGAGTTCGTGCTGCGCGTGGTGCGCAGCATGACGCTGTTTGTGTCGAACGTGAGCGTGTACGACGGCGACGGCACGCTGCTGGGCGGATTCAAACAGAAGATCTTCTCGATCGGCGGCGCGTTCAGCGTGCACGACGCGGAGGGGCGCGAGGTGTGCCAGCTGGCCGGGAAATGGACGGGGTTCGAATACAAGTTCACCGCGCAGGGCGTGCAGTTGGCCCGCGTGACGAAGAAGTGGATGGGCGTGGGCAAGGAGCTCTTCACGAGCGCGGACAACTACGTGCTCGACATCGACGAGGCCGTGGCGCCAGAGTCGCCGACGCGGAAGCTGATCCTCGCGGCGGTGATGTGCATTGATATGGTGCTGAAGGAGGGGTGAGCGATCGAAGGCGGAAGGCGGAAGGCGGATTCGAGGAACGCCGCATTCACACTCCGTTTGTCTCTTCCCCATTCCCCATTCCCCATTCCGCCTTCCGCCTTCGTTCAGATTCCCCCGCCGGGGGCGGCGAGTTTGTTGATCGTGCCGATGTAGCCGCTGTAGACGTGGAAGATCAGCACGATGAGCATCACGGCCACCAGCACCCAGACCACGCCGCCGGCGATGCGAGCGATCACGCCGATGGCCGTGTTCGCGCGGCGCTCGTACTCGGCGGACTGCCGCTGCATCGTTTCGGCGAGCATGCCCGATTGCTCGCCGACGCTCATAGCATCCAGCAGGTCGCCGGGAAACGCGCCGGTTTCGGCCAGCGCCGCGTGCAGCGGCAGGCCCTGCGAGATGCTCCGCACGATCTGCGGACTGAGGCGGCGGTAGGCGTCGTTGCCGGTCGCGTCGAGGGCCAGCGGCAGGGCCTTGCGGAGGTCCATCGCCGTGTCGAGCACGAGCTGCAGGGCCCAGGTGAAGCGGGCCACGGCCAGGGTTTGAAGGGCGTTGCCCAAGCCCGGGATCGCGAGGGCGGCGCGCTGCAGCGGTCGCACCCATAGGACGCCGCGGCGGACCGCTTCGGCGACGAGCAGCACGGAGATCGCCGCGGCGATGACAAACGTGATGTAGATGGTGAGCCCGGTTGACCCGGTGAGGCCGAGGCCGAACAGGTCGAGGGGGTTGCCGTCGATGTCCTTCAGGTCGAGGGCCGACGAAATGTAGATGACGCCGCCGATGGTGAGCACCGCGAGCGTCAGTTGGATGGCGGGCCACGCGAGGGCGCCCAGCAGCGTGCGGCGGGCGGCGAGCATGTGTTCGTAGTGCTCGGCGAGGCGGCGGTAGGTGCGGTCGAGCGTGCCGCTTTCCTCGCCCACGGCGACCATCTGGCGGAACAGCGGCGGGAAGAACTCGCCGGTGGCGGCGAGCGCTTCGGGGATCGACCGGCCGCGGGCGAGGTCGTCGCGCACGTAGGCCGCGGCGGCTCGCTGCGCCCGCCCGCCGCGGTCGGCTTCGCTGGCCCAGATGCGGCGATCCTCGAGCCCCGCGCTGGTCGAGATCGCCAGCCGGCGACAGAGCGCGGCGAGCGGCTTCAGGTGCATGCGGGGGGAGAAGAACATGCGGGGGAATGGGGAGGGCGGAATGGGGAATGGGGAATGGGGAATGCCCGATGGCCCGGCGCGAAACGTCATGCCTCGCTCATTGTCCCCTCCCCCTTCCCCATTCGCCATTCCCCATTCGTATTCACTCCTCTCCGATGTCTTCGTTCCAAAGTTCCGGGTTGGCGGCGATGAACTGCTGCATCAGCTCATAGCATTCAGCGTTGTCGAGGATTTCAACCCGCACCCCGCGGGAGCGCACGTACTCCTCGGGTCCCTGGAACGTGCGGTTCTCGCCGATGACGATCCGCGGGATGTCGTACAGCAGGGCCGTGCCGCTGCACATGTCGCAGGGGGAGAGCGTGGAGTAGAGCACGCTGCGGCGATAGTCCGCGGCCTTCAGCCGGCCGGCGTTTTCCAGGCAGTCCATCTCGGCATGGAGGATGGCGCTGCCGCGCTGGACGCGACGATTGTGGCCGCGGCCGACGATCTGGCCGTCGATCACGAGCACCGACCCGATGGGGATGCCGCCCTCGGCAAGACCCTGGCGGGCTTCGTCAATGGCGGCTTGCAGGAAGGGGTCGGGCATGACGGAAGAAGTGGGCAGTGGGCAGTGTGAGGGTTCAGGGTTCAGGGTTCAGGGTTCAGGGTTCAGGAGGGGATTAGCCCCCGGCGCAAGCCGGGGGTTGCGGTTTGAAGCACCGACAACTACGCAAGTAGCGGCGTAAACTCGAACCGGCCGCCGTCGAAGAGTCCGAGGTCGCTGAGTTTTAGTTCGGGGATCACCAGCAAGGCCATAAACGACAGCGTCATGAAGGGGGCCCGGAGCTGGGAACCCCAGTCTTTCACGGCGGCGTCAAGTTCCTGGTAGGCGTGGGCGACTTCGGCGCACGTGCCGGTGGCCATGAGGCCGGCGACGGGAAGCGGGAGGACCCAGTGGGCGCCGTCGCGATGACTCACCGCGGCCAGGCCGCCGCCGGCGTCCATCACGGCGTTCACCGCGGCGGCGACGTCGTCGTCGGTCACGCCGACGGCGATCACGTTGTGCGAGTCGTGCGCCACGCTGGAGGCCATCGCGCCAGCGCGCAGGCCGAAGTTCTTCACGAACGCGACGGCCGCCGTCGCCTTCTGGTAGCGGTTGACTACGACCATCTTGAGCACGTCACGCGCCGGATCGCTTTCGACGACGCCGTCGACGACGCGCGGCTCGACTTCGAGCCGGCGGGTGATCAACTGGCCGTCGAGGGCTTCGATCACTTGCAGGTTCGCCCCGGGGATCGCGGCGACGGCGAAGTCGCCGGGTTGCACATGGTTGGCCGCGAACTGATTAGCAATCGTGGGCTCGGCGCGGGGAATGAGAGTCTTTCCCCCCTCGGCGACGAGTTGTCCGTCGATCCACGTCCGGCGCACGTTGAACGCCGTGAGCGAATCGACCTCGATCAAGTCGGCCGGATCGCCGACGCGGAGGAGGCCGACGTTCAGGCCGTAGTGCTCCACGGGATTGACGCAGGCAGCCTGGAGAGCGTCGAAGACGTCAACGCCCCGCTCGACGGCCCGGCGGACCAGCGCGTTGATGTGGCCAACGACGAGCTCGTCGGGATGTTTGTCGTCGCTGCAGAGCATCGTCATCGACGGGTGCTCGCTGATGAGCGTGTACAGCGCGTCGAAGTTGCGGGCGGCCGAGCCTTCGCGGATGGAAATCTTGCAACCGGCGGCAATCTTGTCGAGCGCTTCCTCCTTGGTGAAGCATTCGTGATCAGTGGTCATTCCCGCGGCCACGTAACGGGCCGCTTCGGCGCCGCGAAGGCCGGGGGCGTGGCCGTCGACGGGCTTGCCGCGCGCTTGGGCGGCGAGAATCTTGGCGAGGCAATCGGGATCACCGCCCAGGACGCCGGGGAAGTTCATCATCTCGCTGAGATACACGATCCGCGGGTCGTCGAGCAGCGTCTCCACCTCGGCGACGGTGATCATCGCGCCGGCTGTTTCAAAAGTCGTCGCCGGGACGCATGAGGGAGCGCCAAAATAAAACTTGAACGGCGTCTGGGCGCCGTTCTCGAGCATGTAGTGCACGCCGGCGACGCCGAGGACGTTGCCGATCTCATGCGGATCGCTCACCGTGGCGACCGTGCCGTGGACGACCGCGGCGCGGGCGAACTCGCTGGGCACGAGCATCGAGCTTTCGACGTGCACGTGGGCGTCAATGAAGCCCGGCAGCAGGAACGTCGCGGGCGCGTCGGCCACCGGCTCGATGGCCGCGATGCGACCGTTCTCGACCGTGACCCGCGCCTGAGCGACGCGGCGCGCGTTCACGTCGACGACGTTGCCTGCGATGGAAAAAGGCGCTGCGGCCATGCGTTCTCAGCCCGGCGCCCTACGGCGCCCGTAACTTGTCGCCTCCCGTTCGACCAGGGCCGATGGCGACGCGTCACTTGTACAGCCGTGGGTCGGCCGCCGTCAGCTTCTGGACCGGCCGCCCCTGTCGCCGCCGCCGCGCCCGCCGCGACCTCGGCCACGCCCGCGACCGCCGCGTTGGCCACTGGGCCGCTGTGGCGAATTCTTGCGGGCCACCATATTCGTGTCGACCATAACGCTGATGGCGTCCGACCAAGAGGGAATGCTCTTGTGGACAGCGCGGGCGGGCGAACCCTCGTCGTCCTCGTCTCCATCAGCATCGCCTTCGATGGGAATGGCCAGGTCAGCGGAGTCGTCCTCGTCGTCCTCGACCGGCGGCCGCTTCGTGCGACGGCCATTGCGCGCCGCGGGGCGCTCTTCGACCGCCTCGCGCGTCTCGCTGGCGGCCTGGCCGCGACCGCCGCGTCCTCGACGCGAGCGCCGACGGCGGGGGCGCTCGCTCGACTCGTCGGCAGGTGCGTCGGCTTCCCCTTCACTAACGCCTTCATCTGGTGAGTCAGCCCACAGGTCGTCCTCCGCTTCGACTTCGCGGTTCGGAGCGAGACGGCTCGACTGCTCTGGACGCGGCGGTCGGGCGGCGCCTTCGCGGTCGCGTCCTCGTCCGCCGCGACGGCGACGGCGCCGAGGGCGCTGACCTTCGTCGGAACCTTCACGCTCGTCCGCGGCCGCGGGGCGGTCGACGCCCAGATCGTCCACGCCGTCGACGTCGTCCACGACCCGGCGCGGCCGCTCGCCACGTGGGGGCCGGGGCGGGCGAGCTATGTCGCCGAAGATGTCGTCGACCGTCTCCGGATCGCGGCGCTGGGGCGCGGAACCGCTCCGCGATCCGGCTTGAAAGAGCGCTTCGAACGCGCTGCGGGCGGCTTCGCCCGAAAGGGTCGACGGCGGCAACTCGTCCGACCGTTGGTCGTCGAGGTCGTCTTCCTCGTCCGAGAGATCCGACGCGTCCGACAGGTCCGAGTCATCCGCGTCGTCTTCGAAGTCGGAGTCTTCGTCCTCGAACAAGGAATCGTCATCCACGTCGACTTCGGAAAACTCGACGTCGGCGATTTCTTCTTCGATGATCTCCTCGAAGTCCGACTCCAAGGGTTCGATCGAAGCAAAGCCGGCCTCGACGGCCCCGGGGCCCGCGTGATCGGCGGGTCGCTCGGGCTCGGGCGGAACTTCGATGCCGAGGTTGCTAGCCAGAGCGTTCCAGTCGCTGGGCTTGGGTTTGGGCTTGGGGGCTGACGCACTCGTTGGCGGCGGTTCGAAGGTCGTTTCGATCGCCGGGCGGCGCCGTTGGTCGGCGTCGGACGTCGGCGTGACGCCAATCTGATTGAGGAGGTCGTCCCACGACGATGGGTTCTTTTCGTCCATGGTGATACGCGTGAAGAGACGCGCGGGGCGAGGGGGAATCGTCGCCGCGCCGCGCGTCGTGTGTTCTGGCGCCGGGATGCACGTACCGGCTTAGCCCCTCAATATACGGCGTTTGGGGAAACGCGCACAGGACTGTTTGTGGCCGCGAGTTGGGCATTTCGCCGCGACCTGGGCCGTGCGGGGCAAGCGGGCGCGGCTAAATTGAACGGCGCCGGTGGAAGCGTTCCGGCCGCCCACCCGAGTCGTCGTGGGGCGTGGTGGGATGATCGCTTTGGTCCGCCCCCACGCCTTGCGGCATACCTTGGGCGTGTCACCCCGCGACCGCCCCTCCATCATGACAGGACGGGCTATCCGCGTAGAATGCCGGCATGAACAGACTGAATCCCAGCGATGGCGCGCCGGCCGTTGAGCCCGCCGAGGCCTGCGAGGACGTTGAAGTTCGGGGGCATATCATCGACAGCCTCATTTTGCCCAAGGTGCTGGACGGAATTACGGCGGCCGGCGGGCGGTTTCGGATCAAGGACATTGCCGTGGGGCAGGGTCGGGCCGATCCGAGTTTCGCCCGGATCGAGGTCCGCGCCGCCAGCGACGAGCTGCTGCAGGCCATCCTGGCACAGATCGCGGACCACGGGGCGGTCGCGGTGCACGACCGCGACGCCGGATTCGTCGCGGCCGACATGGACGGGGCGTTTCCCGAAGGTTTTTACAGCACGACCAACCAGCGGACCGAAGTGCGCATCGGCGGGCATTGGCACACCGTGGCGGACCAGGAAATGGACTGCGGGATCGTCGTGGAAGTCGTGGAAGCGGACGACCCGGGCAGCGCCACGGCGTGTCGCTGCTTGCCCATGACCGACGTGAAGCGCGGCATGCCGATCGTCGTCGGCCATGCGGGCGTGCGGGTGTTCCCGCTGGAGCGGCAGGAGCAGGGGCACGCCTTCGCGTTCATGAACAGCGCGGTGTCGACCGAGAAGCCCAAGGGGGTGGTGATCCGCGAGATCGCGCGGCAACTGCACGCCAACCGCGCGGGCGGCGGCCGCTCGCTGCTGGTGGGCGGCCCTGCGATCGTGCACACCGGCAGCGGGCCGCTCGTGAGCCAGTTGATCAAGGAGGGTTACATTCACAAATTGTTTGCGGGCAACGCGCTGGCGACGCACGACATCGAGCAGGCGCTGTTCGGCACGAGCTTGGGGGTCAACCTTCGCGAGGGGACGATCGTCGACGCGGGCCATGAGCATCACCTGCGGGCGATCAACCGCATTCGCCGCGCGGGGTCGATCACCAAGGCCGTCGGCACTGGCGTGCTGACCAGTGGGATCATGCACGACTGCGTGACGCACGGCGTGGAGTTTCACCTGTCGGGCAGCATCCGCGACGACGGGCCGTTGCCGGACGTGGTGACCGACGCAATTGAGTGCCAGCGGATCATGCGGCGCCTGGTGCGCGACGTGACATTCTGCCTGATGGTGGCCACGACGCTGCATTCGGTGGCCGTGGGCAACCTGCTGCCGGCGAGCGTGCAAGTCGTGTGCGTCGACATCAACCCGTCGACGGTGATCAAGCTCAGCGACCGCGGGAGTTTCCAGACGGTGGGGCTGGTGACGGACGTCGAGCCGTTTTTGCGGGCGCTGGTGGCGGAGGTGCAAAGGCTGGCGGAGTAGGCCCGCGAAATACGCGAAAGGGCGCGAAATGGGGAAGAACACGAATGATTGTTCAGCGTCCCTCTCGGAAATCCGGCGGCAAATGAATCGAATCCACACTGATGTGCTGCCCGCTGACTTTCGCGCCCTTTCGCGTGTTTAGCGGGCAACTCCGCCGAAATGACAAACCACGATGAGCACGCCCAAAATTCTGATGTGCCCGCCCGTGTTCTACGGGATCGAATACGAAATCAATCCGTGGATGAACACCGAGCGGAAGGTCAACCACAAGCTGGCCTGCGAGCAGTGGCGGGCGCTGTACGACCGGCTGGTCGAGGCGGAGGCCGACATTGTCGAAGTGGCGCCGGTCGAGGGGCTGCCGGACATGGTGTTCACGGCGAACGCGGCGCTCATTTTTCGCGATCGAGCGGTTGTGTCACACTTTCGCCATGTGCAGCGGCAGGGCGAGGAGATGCACTTTCGCCGCTGGCTGGCGGACGCGGGGTGGACGGTGAGCGAGACGCCCGAGGGATGCTCGTTCGAAGGCGCCGGCGACGCGCTGTTCTGCGGCGACACGTTGTACGCGGGTTACCGGCTACGGAGCGACGCCCGCGGGCACCAGCAGATTGCCGAGCGGCTCGGCGTGCGCGTGCTGCCGCTGGAATTGATCGATCCCTACTACTACCACCTCGACACGTGCTTCTGCCCGCTCACGACTGAGTCGGCAATCTACTACCCGCCGGCGTTCGACGATTACGGTCGCCGCGTGTTGGAAGCGAATATTCCGACGCTCGTTCCGGTGGCGGCCGAGGAGGCACAGAGCTTCGCGTGCAACGCGGTCGTGGTGGGCAAGACGGTGGTGACCAACACGGGGTGCCCGAAGCTGCATGGCCAACTCGAGGCGGCGGGTTTCACGCCGACGGCGACGCCGCTTAGCGAGTTTGTGAAGGCGGGCGGCAGCGCGAAGTGCCTGACGCTACGGCTCGACGGCGAGGACGCGGCGGGATGGCGTGTTCGTGCGTCCTCATAGCGTGGCTCAGATTGCCGTTCCCACGGCAATTGAGTTGGAATCGCCGCGAGAGGCTTTCAATCGATTATTGAGCCCTGTACTACCATTGTCCTCTCCTATGGACGGTGGTTGGTCGCCGATAGCCTAAGGATCCGCGAAAAAATAAGTTGATCAATTACTTTCGTGGCAAGATGGTGTAGTTCCAGTCGCCGTGAAAGGCATGCGGTTTCAATCGCACCTGAGCGAGTTCCTCGTCGCTCACCGGAATTTTGGTGTCGTAATGATTGGTATCGAGGGCCGCTTTGACGGTGAGGCCTTGGCGCGTCGTGGTGCTGGCGATCAGCTGCACGATGGCCTGGCGGCTCACCAGCGGCTGGCCGCGCCAGTTTTTCGTAATGAAGCTGAACAGGCGATGTTCGATCTTGTTCCACTTGCTCGTGCCGGGAGGGAAGTGGGAGACGAACAGTTTCAGCCCGAGGTCGTCCGCCAAGCCTTGCAACGAAACTTTCCACAGCCGCGATCGGCTGCTGTTGCTTCCGCCGCCGTCGGCCGTGATCAGCAGTTCCGCGGCCCGCGGGAAACGACGATGCCCCATCTGCGTCCACCAACGTCGGATGCTGTTGACGGCAAACTGGGCCGTGTCGTGGTCGACGCCGACGTTGACCCATCCCTGATTGTTCAAAATATTGTACACGCCGTAGGGAATGGCCTTGCCCAACGTCTTGTCTTGAAAGTCATGCACCCGCACGTCTTCGGGCTGGCCTTGGGGTCGCCACTCGCGGCCGCCATTCTTGAAATCTCCGACCAATTCTTTCTTTTTCGTGTCCACGGAAATGGCGGGCTGTCCTCGTCGGTCGAACCGCCGCACGCTCTCGTTGAGGTACTCGAACTGGGCGTTGCGATCCGGATGCGAGGCGCCTTCCCGCACTTTTCGATTGGCTTGCAGGCGATAGCCGGCTTGCTTGAGCAGCGCAGCCACAGTGCGATCGCTCACGGGATGGCGCTGGCGGGTCAACTCGGCGGCCAGCTTGGCCGTGCTCTTGCAAGTCCACCGCAACGGCGACTCGGGATCGCCGCGCGTCGCCGGTTCCACCAGCGCCTCCAAGGCCGCCAACAACTCCGGATCCGTCTGGGCCAATGGTCGACGACCTCCGCCCGGTCGTCGCGTGCGCAACGCCTCTTGCCGGCGCTGTGGGACGGGCAACTCCAATTCCCGCATGCCGGCGGCGATGGTCGTTCGCGACATGCCTGTGGCGCGGGCGACCGCCGTGACGCCGCCGCGCCCCCATTCACGAGCTTCCGCAGCCGCCCATTGCCGGCGCATCCGTTCATCCATCCCGGGCCGCAATGCCCGAAACTTGCGTCGAATCTTCCCAACTTCCTGCGCCAGCGCCATCCGCGAGTCATCGCCGATCACGCCGCAGGAGACAAGATCAATTGATCAAGTTATTTTTTCGCGATCCCTTAGAGCGGATCGCGTGACGGCGACGAAACTTCACCACTATGGCAGCGTCGCGAGGTAGCGGCGCAGCTCGGCGAGCTCGCGTTCGAAGCCGGAATTGAGGATCGGGAAACGGCACCAGGTCTTCGGATCGAGGTTCTCGTCGTCCAGGTGGAACGACGGTGCGTACCGCTCGCGTTTCCATTGATTGCGGCACCAGAGCGTGAAGAACCGTTCGACCCATACACCGAGATCCGTCGCGGAGTACTGCGTAAATTCGCGCCGCATGACCTGAAAGACTTCGACCGGCGTTTTCTTGTCGCGGATCGCGGCCCGCTCGATGGCGTCGAGCACGCGGTACGGCATGAGGTCGCCTTCGTCGGTTTGCGACGCATCGGGCGGACGTAGCTCGGCGGTCGGAGCCAGCGAGTTGATCACCGACAGCGCGGGCAACGGACCCACGCCTGCGGGGCCGGCGTGCTCCATCCATCTGAGCCAGTGGAGCAGAAACGCCTTATCAATGCCGGCGATCGGCGCCAGCCCGCCGCAGGTGTCGCCGTCTATCGTGGCGTAGCCCACGGCAGCTTCGCTGCGATTGCTGGTCGTCAGCAAGAGCGCGCCGCGTAGATTGGCCAGCAGCCACACTGCCGGTCCGCGGGCCCGCGCCTGCACGTTTTGCAGGGCGACGTCGTCACGGTCCCAGGTCAGCTCGCGGCCAATTGCTTCGGCGCCAATGGCGACGTAGCCATCTACCAACGCGTCGATATTCCATTGATGGAACTCGGCGCCCAGCGCCTTGGCGATTGTTGCAGCCGCGTGGCGCGTCGCCTCGCCGCTGTAGCGCGTCGCCTGATAGGCACACAGAAGCAGGCGCCGCACCGTGCCCTCCACGCTCGCGGGCTCCGCCAAGCCGGCAACATCGCCAAGGCGGGCTGCAAAGCGATCGCTGCCGAGCTCCGCAACGCCGAGCTTCACCATGAGCCACACGAGCGTCGCGACCGCGGACGAATCGGCGCCGCCGCTCAGCGACACGACAAAGCCGCTGGCGCGGCTCTTCCGCAGGTAGTCGAACAGGGCCAGCGATGTGGCCCGCGCGAACTCTTCCTCTTTCGCCGCCGGCGCGGCATCCCACGGAGCCAGCGCCGACGGGGGGCACGGCGACTCGGCGTCCGGCAGCGAGAACTCCGCGCGGATCACCTCGCCGGCAAATGCACCGTCCGGGCAACTCGGCGTGCTCGCGGCGACCCGCAGGCGGCGAATCACGCCCAGGTCGACGTCGCCGCAGGTCAGCACATGGTCCGCAAACGACAACCGCGGTCCTTCGGCGACCATCCGCCCTGTCGTCGCGACGTGCGTGCCGCCGTCGAAGATCGCGCGGCCGGATTCATTGCCAAGCAAGTTTGCGAACACATAGGCGCAGTTGAACGTGCGCGACCCTTCCAGCACGATTCGCCGTCGTACATCCTGCTTGGCGAACGCGAAGTGGCTCGCCGTGGGGTTAAGGATGATGTCGCATGCGGCCGTGGCGAGGTGTGCGCCGGGCCGATCGGCCACCCACGCATCGCGGCAGATTTCCACTCCGATGCGCACGGACGGGCCGCCCATGGGGCCGATCTCGAACAGCAGATCGCCGACGGGGATGGTTTCATCGCCCACGTCGATCCACTGCACATTGCTGGCCAACCAGGGGCGAAACCAGCGCGGTTCGTAGTGGAGTCCGTCGCCCGCCAGATGCTGCTTGAGCACGATGCCTAGCAGGGCGCCGTCGCACATGACCGCAGCGCCGTTGAACAAGCTGCGTCCCACGACCACTGGCAGGCCCGCGCACGCGACCATGCCGTGGGTCGCGGGGACCAGCTCCATGAGCATGTCGAGCGACGCCCGCTGCACGCCCTCGGAGAAAAACTGATCCTCGCAGCCGTAGCCGCTGATGGCGAGCTCCGGCAGACACAGGACCGACGCCTCGGCGTCGCGGGCCGCGGCGATGGCCGCGAGCAGGCGGTCGCGATTGGGCTCCCACGCCAGGGGTGTCTGGTTGACGGCGGCGGCGGCGAGTCGAATGCGTTGCATGCGAAAAGTATACGCCGCGGCCGTATCTCACAAATAGCTGCACGCCGTCGAGGCAAACGCATTAGCCGCGATGCTATGAGGCTGTGAGTTTTTCGTTGTTGCGGTCTGTTGATTTTTTGTCGAGGGCGCTCGAACAGAGTCATGACAAAACAATCCTCATCCGCGGCGTCTCTTGGGGTTCGGGTCCAGGTTCCGCAGCGGCGTCAGGTGGCGTGGCGGCCCTTGGCTCTGGACGAGTGCCTGCCGAACGATCATCGTGCGCGGCTGGTGTGGTCGTACGTCGAGGGACTCGACGTCGAGCCGCTGTACGCGAGGATTCGTTCGGTCGCGGGCCATGCGGGCCGGGACGCGGTGGATCCCCGGATCCTGCTGGCCTTGTGGATGTTCGCGACGATTGAAGGGGTGGGCAGCGCACGTCACCTGGCCCGGCTGTGCCAGCGGGACGTGGCGTACCAGTGGCTGTGCGGCGGAGTGGGCGTCAATTACCACCTGCTGGCCGATTTTCGCACGGGGCAGGGAGAGTTTCTGGAGAAACTGCTCACCGACACGGTGGCGACCTTGCTGCACCAAGGGCTCGTGACGCTGGACGTGGTGGCGCAGGACGGCCTGCGGGTGCGGGCCCACGCCGGCAGCGGGTCGTTCCGCCGTCAACCGACGCTCCAGCAGCGTCGCCAGGAAGTTCAGCAACAGCTGGCGCAGCTGCGCGGGCCGGGGGGCGAGGTCGCCGGGGGGCGAGGTCGCCGGGGGGCGAGGTCGCCGGGGGCGAGGGCGCGGAGAACGACGCGGACCGCCGCGACGACGCCCGCCGCACGGCCGCCCAGCTCCGCGCGGCCCGCGAGCGCGAGGCGCGGATCGCGCAGGCGCTGGCGGAGCTGGAGAAGGTTCGCCAGCAAAAAGAGCGCAACAAGAAGGGCTCGGGCGAGAGGGCGCGCGCCAGCATGACCGATCCGGAAGCTCGCACGATGAAGATGGCCGATGGGGGCTTTCGCCCCGCGTACAACGTGCAATTCGCCACCGCGGGCGGCGCGCGGATCATCGTGGGGGTCGACGTGACCAACGCCGGCAGCGACGCCGGCTGTGCGTCGCCGCTGCATGGGACGGTCAGCGCGCGGTACGACACGACGCCGGGGGACTACCTGATGGACGGAGGCTTCGTGACGCATGACGAGGTGACCACGCTGGAAAATCGCGGCAGCCGGGTGCACGCCCCGCTGCCGGCCGAAGAGCGGATGCGCCGCCTGGGGCATGACCCGTACGCTCGCCAAGACAAGGACACCGACCAGTCGTTCGCCTTCCGGCAGCGGATGGCGACGCCCGAGGCGCAGGCGTTATACCGCGAGCGCTCGTCGATCGCCGAGTATCCCAACGCCGAGTGTCGCAACCGGGGCTTGCATCAGTTCCCCGTCCGGGGCTTGGCCAAGGTCCGCACGGTGGCGCTGTGGTTCGCCGTCACGTTCAACTTCCTGCGAATGGCGTCGCTCGATGACTTGGGGCGGCTCGCCGCCGGCTGACCGCGGAGCCGGCGAGCGGACGCCCCAACCACGGGCCGGGGCCAGACCCCGCCGCCTGGCTCTTCCCCGACTCGCACCATCCAACATGCCAACGCTCGTCCCCCCGCCCCAGGACAAAAAACTCACAGCCTCTACGGATCGCCGGCGTCCCGTCCCAATAGCACAAGTCGCAACGCATTGAGCGCCTGCTTCGCGGTGCGCGCTCGCCGGATCGCCGGATGTGCTGCGCAGCCGAACCGCAGCCGCCGCGTCCGCTCGCGCGTGGCGATTGAAACGCAGACGCGTGCGTCGGGCGCATCCGCCTTCGGCGGAAACGCGGCAATGCCGAGACCGACGTCCGCGTCGGCCAGCCGGCGGATGCCCTCCGCGGCGATCGTCGCGACGGCCGAGTCGTGCGGCGCCGCAGCCAGTGCCGCAGCTTCAACGGCCGAGAGCGCCAGCACCTGCTTCAACTGCCGCAAGCTGTTCGCCGTGAGACCGATTGAAAGGAACTCGGCGTTCTCCGCCGCCGCGGCCTGCAGCCAATCTTCCACCAGCCCGCCGGTCGCCCACTCGGCCACGGCCAGCGTCTTGCCCTGGTCGCGCAACAGCCGCCCGACGACGTGCTCCAACTCGTCGTCGCCCTCGCCGAAGACGACGGTCCCCAGCGCATCGCGAATGATCTTCTCGGTCGGTTCGATCAGCCGCTGGCACGCGGCCTCATCGTCGCCCGCGGCGGTGATGCGGAGCGTGATCGTGGCGTCGCTGACCGTGATGCCGACTGTCGGCTCGCGCCCGCGGCGGATGAGATCGGGCAGCATCGCTTCGAGCTGGCTCTCGCCAACGCCGAAGCACTTGATACGACGATGGCGAATGATGCGCGCTGCCGGCCGCAACGCCTCGATGGCTGGCGCGACGTGCGCAAACCACATGGGCTTCATTTCTGCCGGCACGCCGGGCAGGGCGAAGACGGCGCAGGGGTCCTGGCCGGCGCGCGCGATCCGCAGATCGATGCCGGGCGCCGTGCCGAACTCGTTGGCAATCGGCGCGGCCCCGACCGGGAAATCGGCCTGCATCGCATTGCGCTCCGGCATCTCGCGGCCGCGACTCGCGAAGAGCCCGCGAATGTGCTCGAGCGATGCGTTGTTCCGCGCAAGCGCAACCCCGGCCATCGCGGCGAGCGCTTCCCGTGTGAGATCATCGGCGGTGGGTCCTAAGCCGCCGGTGGCGACGACGACGTCGACCCGCGCGACGGCCGTTTGAAACGCCGCCACGTTGTCGGCGAGGTTGTCGCCGATCGTCGTGTGAAAGGCGACCTCGACGCCGCCTTCGGTGAGCCGCTCGGCCAACCACTGCGAGTTGGTGTCGAGCCGCTGGCCGGTGGTTAGCTCGTCGCCGATGGCGATGATCTCTGCGCGCACAGGATTCACTCCGCCTCGCCGTCCGCATGAAAGCCGATCCGCCGTTTAGGCGGCGCGGGGGGCTCAACCATCCGCTGGAGCACGTCGGCAATGGCCTGAATTTGATGGTCGTGGAGTCGAACGGTCTCGGCAAGCTTGGTGAGCTGCTCGACCAATTCGCCCGGCGTCGCCATGAGCCGGCGCACGCGAACGAATGTTCGCATGATGGCGATGTTCACCTCGATGGCCGTGGGCGACCGCAAGACGCTGGAGAGCATCGCGACGCCTTGTTCGGTGAAAACCCACGGGCGTTTCCGGCGTCCTCCGCGCCCTGAGTTTGATGTCGCAATTTGCGATATCAAAGCGGTAAACTCCTGCGCCGTAAGCTGAAACGCAAAATCCTCGGGAAACCGATCGCGATTCCTGGCCACTTGTTCGTTCAGCCGCGAGGTGGTCACTCCGTAGAGCGCAGCCAAGTCAGAATCCACCATGACCCGCTGGCCTCGGATCGTGAAAATTGCCTGCTCAATCTCGCGTAGCGCGGGGACGGAGGATCGTGGTTTCGTGGGGCGCTTGGCCATGTCCCGAGCATAGATGCTGCGAACCGCCGATCAAGCGGATCGCCGTCGAGCCGCGATCCGCGTCGCTCACCGCGCTACGCTGACGCCCCAGCTCACGTGCGGCCCCGGCGGTCCGCAGTAGCGATAGTGCGGCGGATGGTGATACCAGGGATCGTGGTAGTAGTGCTCCTCGACGATCACCGGCGGCGCGGCGGCGATCATCGGCGCGGCCGCGGGCGGCGGGGGCGGCGTTTGCATCACCTGAATCACGTCGGATCGCACGCCGGCATTGTGCAGGTAGATGACGTCGGACGCGGTGAGCGGGCGGGCCATGCCGGAGGTCCGCACGTAGTTCTGAATCAGCATGGGGTCGACGCCCTGCTGATTCATGGCGACGACCTCTTCAATCGTCGCGGCGCCAGGCGCCACCTGCCGCCCCATGACGGCGGCCAGCTCGGCGCGGTTTTGCGCTTGGGCCTCGTCAATGGCCGAGCCCACCACCGCGCCGCCGAGGGCGCCCACGCCGGCGCCAATCAGGGCGCCCGCCGCGGTGTCGCCCACGGCGTGGCCCACAAGGGCCCCCACGCCCGCTCCGCCCAGGGCGCCGACGCCGGCGCCGCGATCGGCATAGTAGGGCGAACGGCAGCCCAGCGGCGCAAGGGCGCATATCATCAGCACAAGCGACGCACGCCCACGGAATGCAGGTTTCATCGGGTCAGGCGGGGTTGGAGCCAGCGAGCGCGAACAGTGCGGGGGCGGGGATGGTCGCAGTCGCCTTGCGGCGGGTCAAGGGAGAACGCCACAATCGCCAGGGCATCGAGCTCGTGGACGAATTCGTTGGGCGATCGCCGGACACATTCACTGCAATTGGCAGACTCGCCCATCCGCTGCCCCGTCCTTCGCATTTGCTGCCAACAGGAGAACTGCAAAGTCGCCATTTGTCACCCTGAGGTCTGCCGAAGGGTCTTGCTGGCAGCATCCTGAACGAAGGAAACGCTCCGGGAGACTGACGCCAGATTCTTCGGCGGACCTCAGAATGACAGACGCTCGGCGACTTTGCAGTTCTCCTGTTGGCGCCCGTCGCCCGCTTGCTTTGCTCGTGCCGCCAGCCTAAACTGCAAACAACTCGGGATTTGTGGCCGCTTGCAGCCGAAACTGCTAAAGAGCCGAAGTCGACGCCTGCCTTAGCTGCTGACGACGACGCCGTTACTCCGAAAGTTTTTGCTAGCAATAGGCCGCAATCGCCGAGGGCGATGTGCGGTTTTTTTGTGCGCAGGCGGCGTCGGCAGTTCCCACCCACGCCGCCGCCACGCAGGAGCGCTCCAACATGAGCCAAATCCCCATGGCAACTCCCAAGGCCCCCGGCGGTAAGCCTCTCGGCGAGGCACTCACGGGCGACGAGCCCCAACTGGGGACGCTCGCCGTCCACGCCGGCGAGGCGCGGCAGAAGCCGGGCGACGCGATCACCGACGCCATCTTCTGCGCGTCGACATACACTTTCGCCGACACGCAGGCGGTCATCGACTACATCGAGCAGGAGCAGCCGCGCGAGGAATACGGCCGCTATGGCAACCCGGGCGAGCGGGTGGCCGAGCGGAAGCTGGCCGCGCTCGAGGGCGGCGAGGAAGCCGTGCTGTTCTCCAGCGGCATGGCGGCGATGGTTGGCCTGCTGATGGCCAAGCTCAATTCGGGCGACGAGGTGATCTTCTTCGACGAGTGTTACCACCGTAGTCGCGAGTTCTGTACGAAGCACCTCTCGCGATTCGGCGTGACCACCCGGCAGGTGAAGGCCTGCGACTACCAAGCGATGGAGGACGCGATCACGCCGCAGACGCGGCTCCTCGTCAGCGAGTCCCCCACGAACCCCCACCTGAGTTGCGTCGACCTGGAGCGCTTCGCCGACATCGGCCG
>CAYSFP010000113.1:0-19304 GCA_964430075.1 uncultured Planctomycetaceae bacterium
GGCAGAGCCTCGGCAATTCTCACCGGCAGAGCCGGTGGATTAACTAGGATTTAGTCGCGGGGCTTGCCCCGCGCGGGGCGAGCCCCGCGGCTAAATGCCCCATGCGGCGCGGTAACCGCCCATTGACCCCCCGCCGCGGCCGGCGGTATCTTGAGCGGTTCGCCATATTCCAGGGGGTCGACGCGACATGGTGGGTGCGGACACCCACCCTACGCCTGACTCCTGTCCCCTGACTCCTGACCCCTTCCCCTCCCATGGCCGTTCCCAAGCGCAAGCAGTCCAACAGCCGCACCGGCATGCGGCGGTCGCACCATGCGATCAAGCCGAAGCAGCTCACCTCCTGCCCCAAGTGCGGGTCGCCCACGCCCACGCACGTGGTCTGCTCCAACTGCGGCCACTACGCCGGCCGCACGATGGTGGAGAGCGAGGAGTAAGACTGTAGGCTGTCGGCTTTAGACCGTAGGGTTGCGCTGCCGACTCAAGCGTTCTTTCCTACAGCCTACGGACTACAGTCTACAGCATCGTACAAAGGCCGGAGACTGTAGGCTGTAGACCGTAGGGTTGGCGATTGGCGCTCAATCTGTTCCCTGCAGCCTACGGACTACAGCCTATAGCCTATGCCATCCGCTTTTCTCTTCCCCGGCCAAGGCGCCCAGACGGTGGGGATGGGCGCTGCGCTCGCCGCGAGTTTGCCGGCGGCCCGCGCGCTGTTCGATCGCGCCGCCGAAATCCTTGGTTACGACCTGCTCAAACTGTGCGCTGAGGGGCCCGAAGAGAAGCTCAACTCGACGATCTACAGCCAACCGGCGCTGTACGTGTGCAGCCTGGCCGCGCTCGAGCAACTCAAAGCGAGCGATCCCGACGCCGTCGCGCACTGTGCCGTGACGGCGGGCCTGAGCCTCGGCGAGTACACCGCGTTGACATTTGCCGAGGCGCTCGACTTCGACTCGGGCCTCCGCGTGGTCGCCGAGCGCGGCCGCGCGATGCAGGACGCCTCCGACGCCATTCCCAGCGGCATGGTCAGCCTGCTGGGACTGGAGCTCGCCAGGATCGAAGAACTGTGCAACCAGGCGCGCGAGGGCGACGTGCTCCAAGTCGCCAACCTGCTGTGCCCCGGCAACATCGTGGTCTCCGGCAGCCAGGCGGCCTGCAGGCGCGTGGCGGCACTGGCCGAAGCGGCGGGCGCCATGAAGGTGATCCCGCTGGCCGTCGCCGGCGCGTTCCACACGCCGATCATGCAGCCTGCCGTCGAGCGACTGACCGCGGCGCTGGCCCAGGTCGAACTCCGCCCGCCGCGCATCCCGGTGCTCTCGAACGTCGACGCCCAGGCCCACAACGAGCCCGCGGAAATCCGCGCCCTGCTGGGCAGTCAGGTCGTCAGCCCCGTGCGATGGGAGGACTCGATGCGGCGCCTGCTGGCTGACTACAGCGTTGAAAAGTGCTACGAAATTGGCCCCGGCCGCGTGCTCGCGGGCCTGCTGAAACGCATCGAACGGCGTTTCCCTTGCGAAAACATCTCGGCATGATGCAGAAGAGTTGAACCGCCAAGGACGCCAAGGACGCCAAGGTAAGAATAAGAAATCAGAGAATGCACCACGACGGCATAACGACACGATGTGGGAAAGAACGACTGACCAGTGCTTATCAACTGGGCTCCCTGCACCGTGGGAATTGATTGAACTGGCGGATTAAGAATTATTCTTTTGTCCGTCATCGTGCCGCCGAGTCGTCGTGGTTAGCTATCCCCTTCCCCTCCCTTCCGGCCTTGGCGTCCTTGGCGTCCTTGGCGGTTAATCCGAATTCCAACGAGGTCGCCATGGCTGACCAACCCAATCGTCGCATTCACGTCGATCTCACCGGCCAGGTGGCCCTCGTCACCGGCGCCTCGCGCGGCATCGGCAAGGCGATTGCGCTGGCCCTGGGCAACGCCGGCGCCACCGTCGCCTGCATCGCGCGGAACGAGAAGAAGCTCGCCGAGACGGCCGCCGAGATCGCCGCCGGCAAAGGCGCCGGCGCCGCCTACACCTGCGACGTCACCGACTCCGACGCCGTCGGGGCCACGGTCGACGCGATCGTGAAAGCCCACGAGCGGCTCGACATCTGCGTCAACAACGCCGGCATCACCAAGGACACGCTGCTCCCCATCATGAACGACGAGGACTGGGACCAGGTGATCGCCGCCAACCTGCGGAGCGTGTTCCTGTTCACCCGTGCCGCGGCCAAGGTGATGATGCGGCAGCGCTCGGGCCGGATCATCAACATGTCGAGCGTCTCGGGCATCATGGGCAACCCAGGGCAGTCGAACTACTCGGCGTCAAAGGCGGGCATCATCGGCTTCACGCAAACCGTGGCCCGCGAGCTGGCCAAGCGCAAGGTGACGGTCAACGCCATCTGCCCCGGCTTCATCGCCACGGAAATGGCCGAAGCCCTCGGCCCGGCGATCCTGGAAGAGGCCAAGAAACGCATCCCGGCCAACCGCCTGGGCGAAGCCAACGAAATCGCCGACGCCGTGCTGTACTTGGCAAGTGACTCGGGGGCCTATATCACTGGCCAGACGCTGGTGGTCGATGGCGGGATGACGGCGTGAGGGGTGACTTGTGACTGAGGCGGGTTGCTCTTTTTGAGCGCCAGCGGTGGACCCGGGACCTGCCCAAGCGACATGGCAACAGTGAATGGGACGCGGATGAACGCGGATTGAACGGATCAGCGCGGATCGGACGACAGGGAAAGAGGCGGGATTCATTTCTTGGACGCTGCTCTGATCCGCGATAATCCGCCAAATCCGCGTTCATCCGCGTCCCATTCCACCGTGGCGACGCCGAAAACGAGTCCCCGCTCCTCGAGTCAAATCAAACTCCAGCCAGCCGCCTCCGCGGACTCCCCAACCCGCCTTGCCAACCGGCGCCCCACCCGTTATATCTTGACCTCCTTCGCATAACCGCTCTATTTTAAAGGGCTTGCAAGGACGGCGGCGCGCGCACGGCGGCTTGGCCGGAGCACGGCCGTTCCGGCTCGTGCGGTTGACCCTGGCGACGTTTACGGATATTCCCTCCCGGCGCGTAACGAGCGCCAGCGCGTAACGAACGGGCCGGCCGCTCCGCTTCGTACTCGCACACGGCCGGCGGCAAACGCCACAGCACCCGACACACAAAACATCCCTGGATCGTAAGGAGGACCCCCAGCGTGGCCTCGATCATGGAACGCGTGACCGACATCGTCTCCGAGCAGCTCGGCGTCGATAAGGACAAGATCACGCCGGAAACCTCGTTCGTGAACGACCTCGGCGCCGACTCGCTCGACACGGTCGAGCTGGTCATGGAACTGGAGGAAGAGTTCGACATCAACATCCCCGACGACGCCGCCGAGAAGATTCAAACCGTCGGCCAGGCGGTGAAGTTCATCGAAGAAAACTCCGGCAAAGGCTAGAGTGCTCTCATTCCCCCTCCCTTGAAGGGAGGGGCTAGGGGAGGGATTCCCGCGGCGAGAGATTTCCCGTTCCGCAGGAGGCCCACGGGGCACGCATTCCGCAGCCCCGCTCTAGCCCGCCGCCGTCGCGCCGCAATGATGGTGTGTCGACGCGGCGCTCTTCGATGGGTCGAGGCGATTGAATGGAGAGCGACAGAGCACGGATGAACGTCTCAACCCCCGGCTCGCGCCGGGGGGGCTATCCCCGCCTGAATCGCTGCTCCTCGGACCTCCGACGACCTGAACCCTGAACCCTCCCGCTTCCCCAATGAAACGACGAGTTGTCGTCACCGGCATCGGCGCCGTCACGTCGCTCTCCTGCGACGTGAACGACCTGTGGAAGTGTCTGCTCGAAGGCGAGAGCGGCATCCACGCCATCAAGTCGTTCGACGCCGCCGACTATAAGGTAAGGTTCGGCGGCGAGGTGTACGATTGGGCGCCCGACGCCTACATCGACCACCGCGAGCAGAAGCGCGTCGACCGCTTCACCCAGTTTGCGCTGGTGGCCGGCATTGATGCGGTGAAGGATTCGGGCATCGAGTTCGAGAAGGAAGACAGCTACCTCTGCGGCGCCATCATCGGCTCCGGCATCGGCGGCCTCAACGAAATCGAAGAGCAGGAGCGGCGGCTGATCCTCAAGGGCCCCGATCGCGTCAGCGCCTTCACCATTCCGAAGTTGATGCTCAATGCGGCCAGCGGCCACCTGTCGATCCGCTTCGGCCTCCGCGGTCCCAATTACGCCGTGGCCACCGCCTGCGCCAGCGCCACCAACGCCATGGGCGACGCCTACAAGGCGATCCAATACGGCGACGCCGATGTGATGCTCACCGGCGGCGCCGAGGCGGCCCTCACGCCCATCGGCCTGAGCGGCTTCTCGAACATGCGGGCCCTGTCGGAACGGAACGACAACCCCGCCGCCGCCAGCCGCCCGTTCGACGCCGACCGCGACGGCTTCGTACTGGCCGAAGGCGCCGGCGTGCTCGTGTTCGAAGAGCTGGAGCATGCCCAACAGCGCGGCGCCAGGATCTACGGCGAAATACTCGGCTACGGCGCGAGCGCCGACGCGGGCCACATCACGCAGCCCGACGAGCAAGGCGCCGGCGCCGCCCGCGCCATGAGCGGCGCCCTCCGCGACGCGGGCCTCGAGCCCGAGGCCATCGACTACATCAACGCCCACGGCACCAGCACCCCCTTGGGCGACAAGGCCGAAACCACCGCCATGAAGCGCGTGTTCAACAGCCACGCCTACAACGTGAACATCTCGAGCACCAAGAGCCAGCTCGGTCACCTGTTGGGCGCTAGCGGCGGCGTGGAGCTGGTCGTCAGTCTGCTAGCTCTCCGCGACAACCTCTGCCCGCCGACGATCAACCTCGACAGCCCCGACCCGGCGTGCGACTTGAACTACACGCCGAACACGCCGCAGGAGCGGCCCCTCCGCAACGTGATGAGCAACAGCTTCGGCTTCGGCGGCCACAACGCCTCGATCATCGCCGGCCGCCTCCGCAACGGCGCATGACGCGCGAGTTCTCTCCGTCCCTCTCCCCTCGACAGGAAGGGGTGCTGCAGAGGGTACACGCGCCGCCCCCCATCGAGAAGCATCACGCGACAGCACTAAGGGGGAGGGGGCCGGAGGAACAAAATGCCGCGCGACCTTGCCGCGGCCTCGCCCGCCCCCTATCCTCCCCGCGCCGATTCCCCCGCGGCGCTCCCTGGATGCGCCGCGTCACCTTCTCCCGCGAAGGACCGCGCTCATGCCCCGCCCCGTCGCGCTCGCCGCCCTATTCACGACACTTTTATCTTTTGACGCAACGTCCGCCGCTCGCGCCGAGTGGCAACCCGCCGACGGCGCCGCGTCCCTCGCGACCGCGTCCTCGACCGCGGCGCAACCGCTGCCCGGCGCCACGCCGTACTCGCCCGCATCGTCGCCCGCGGCGCCCGTCACCCCCACGCCCGCCGAGCCCGTCACCCGCGCTCAGGTCTCCAAGGGGTCCGGCGCCCTCCCCATCGATCACGGCCAGGTGTGGCGCGAATACGACATCACCCCTTACACCGTTCGCAACGCAACCACGGCCCGCCCCGAGCAGGCGATCGTCGATTGGATCTTGCGCGAAACCGGCTACGAAGCCTGGCACTCCACGCCGGTGGGCTTGCTCAGCGCCGACCGCAAGGTGCTCCGCGTCTACCACACGCCGCAGATGCAGGCGATCGTCGCCGAGATCGTCGACCGCTTCGTCAGCACTAGCGCTCAGAACTACGGCTTCGGCCTCCGCGTGATCACCATGAAGAATCCCAACTGGCGCGTGCGGGCCCTGCCGTTGCTCACGGCGATCCCCGTGCAGTCGCCCGGCGTGCAGGGCTGGATCATGGCTCGCGAGGACGCCGCCATCCTGCTGGCCGAGTTCCGCCGCCGCACCGATTACCGCGAGCAGACCACTCCGAACAAAATGGTCCTCAATGGCCAATCGATCGTCATCAGCACGATGCGGCCGATCAACTACACCAAGGGCATCCTCCCCACGCAGGCCGTGTGGCCCGGCTACCAGCCCGAGTTCGGCCAGATCGACGAAGGGTTCTCGCTGGAGTTCAGCCCACTCCTCTCGACCGACGGCCGCACGACCGACGCCGTGGTGAAGCTGAAGCTGTGCCAGATCGAACGGATGCTCGAGGTGCAGCTCGAAACGCCCAGCCAGGTGGCCCAAAATCAGCGCGCGGCGATCCAGGTGCCGCAGCTCACGATGGTGCAACTGCACGAACGCTTCCGCTGGCCGACCGACCAAGTGCTGCTCTTGTCGATGGGCGTCGTCGCCACCCCGGGCCCGGAGAAGCCGAACCCGCTCGTCGACGCGCTGCCGCTGCCGAAGCAGGCGCCGCGGAGCGACGCACTCTTGATGATCGAGTCGACCGGCACGATCTCGCAATCCACTCCCGCCGCCGGCGCCCCCGGCCCCGCCGCCGAAACGGCGACCCTGCCGGACCGGACGTTTCATGGGCGGTATTGAGAGCGACGCAAAGGCAATCGGCGTGACTCCAGCCACGCTGCGGTCTGATTCGTCGCTTCCAGACAACGAGTTGCTAGCCACCGACAATCGAAAGTGACGTTCCGCCGGGCGTGCGATAAATGGAGAAATCTCGTACATCGAGTGTAAAGACATGCTCGATGCCTTCGCGTTGCGCCAGATGCATCAGACAGACGTCGGCGAGCTGGAATCCCTGATCGGCATACCGTGCAAAGATCGCATTGATCCCGTCGGCGTCAGCCGAGGTCAATGGAAGGATCTCGAGCACGCTCTGTTTTGTCAGTTCGAGCAGTTGCCGCACTTGCTCAGGGCGCTTGCGGAGAAGATAGGCCGCTTCTGTAAGCACGGGCCAACATGTCGGCAACGGTCGCTGCAATGCCTTTAAGTGCTCGAGCATTGCACGGTGGTGCAGCTCGTCGCGATTGCCGATGGCCACCAGCGGACCAGTGTCCACAAGCGCCCGAATCCTCATTTGCCGAACCCGTTCATGTGCGTGGGATTGGTCGCGAGGTCCTGGGGCAATCCAGAGCAACAGCCGATAAATCCGGAGCGCGCGAAGGCGTCGTAGGCTGTCTCAGCGACCGCCTCCTCCTTTTGAGTTGGCGTTGCGCCAGGTACTATCTCATCGAGGACCCTGCGCCACGGCTGGCCACTTTCCTGCGACCGCCGCGCGATGAAAAGCTGCTGCTCGGGCGAAAGCTGAATTTCGGCCGGATTGACGGTCATGGTTTGGCCTCCGTGCCCAATTATACCACACGAGCGCTTTGGCCGGCAAAACCGCCACGGCAAAGAAAAATCGCGTCCGCTTCGCCTCACTTCGAATCGGCCGTTGCGCCGCGCCCGCACACAACTTGGTACGCGCGCTCGGCGCTTGCTTGACCGATCCCGAGCGCCTTCTTCAGTTCAAAGTCTTGCGCCAGCCCATTGGCATTCGCTTGTAAGGAGGCTGCGAGCTCGGCGCCGATCCGCGGCGCGAATTCCACCGGCAGCGACGGAAACGGGAAATCGCTGCCGTGCAGCAGCCTCGACGCGACAAACTCGTCCGCCAGCAACCGCCCGAAGTCGCGCGACCGCAGGAAGCTGCCGAGAACTGCCGTGTCGCCCCACAGCGTGCCCTCCCGCTCGTAGTCGTGCAGCAGTTTGACGAACTCGGGCAGCATATCCGGACGATCGGTCGGCCGTCCCGATCCGCTGTGGCACGCCACCACAGTGCACCCTTCATCCAGGGCCTGCCGCAACTTCTCCGGCCGCGCTAGCTCGATATCCACGACGGCCGCGCTACGCTCATGCCCAGTGTGCACCAGGACCAGCGCGCCCGCTTCGGCGCAGCGGCGGAAGAATTTCCGGTGAACCTTATCCGCAATATCGACGCCCTGGATGGGCGGGTGAATCTTCAGCGCCGTGACGCCGATCGCTAGACAACGATCCAGTTCGTCCACCGCGTCGCGGCGCGCCGGATTGATCGACGCACACGGAAGCATGACGTCGGAAAATCGACGGGCAACCGCCGCGACATAATCGTTAGGCACATAGAACTGGGTGCGACGCCAATCGGGCTTGCCCGCGGCGTCGTACATCGCATCCTGGCCGATGAGGAGGCATCGATTGAGACCGGACCCCCGCAGTTGTTCTTCGAGCGCGAGCACATACGCTTCGTCAAGCGTTTCGGCCCGCTCCCGCAACCCGAGTTTGTGAATCAAAAGCTTGAACAGCGCGCCCCGTTGGATGGCGGGCGAAATCATGCACCCGGTGCCGCCTTGGCCGACGCCCAAAAGATGGACATGGAGATCCAGGACCGCCGGCTGCGATTCTGTGGCCCACGCGCGGTCCGCGACGCCGCTGGTGCACGGCCAACTCGCGGCGATTGCGAGAAACTCACGACGATTGACCGCTCCGCCCATCGAGAGATGTCCTCCACAAGGTCCCGTGCTATGGAGGATTTTACGCTTGAGGGCGACGAACCGCCCCCCCGCAAACTCGCCGCCGCCGGCATAAGCCGGTCCCGGCCCCGCCGCAATCGCATCCGCCGCGACAAACGGCTTTTTCGCGCCAGAACGTGCGACCGATGTACGCCAGACGAGGGCGTCGCGGCAGCGATCCGGCGGCCAGCTCCCCACGCACCTGCCTCGCCGCGTTCCTACCCCGCGAAGACTGCCCGCCATGCCCGACCATTGGCCGAAATCGCTGCTGCTCGTACTCGCCGCGACCGCCGGGTCGCTCGCGCCGGCGCCGGTCCGCGCCGAGCAAGGCGGACCCGCGGCTCCCGATCCGTCGGTCGACGCCTGGTTCGAGGACGACTGGCTCGACGAGGCGAGCGAACTGGCCCATCCCGCCTGGCCCGATTCCATCGTCCTGCAGAACCCGGCGGACACGCGCGACGCCGACGACGCCGGTCCCTTGGCCGATGCGTCCGTGACGCCCGCGCAAGCGTCGCAACCGTCCGCGCTGCTGAACCTCGCCGCCCCGGCACGCGGCCGGCGCACGCCCGCCGTCGCCCGCCGGACCACGTCGCTCGCGGCGGGCGGCGTGGCCGCCGGCACGCTCGCCAGCGTGCCCTACATGATCGGCGACACCGGCGCCGGCACCTGCATCGGCTTCGACGGCCTGCTGGACGCCAGGCTCTCGCACCCCACGCTCGCCTGCGGCCGGCTGAACATCGCCGAGAACAACTCGCCGCTGCCAGCCAACCGCCTCTACATGAGCTACCGGCACTTTGAAAACGCCTCGCCGATCAGCGTCTTTCAGTTCCGCGAAGACTTCAACATCGACCGCTGGACGCTCGCCAGCGAACGCACGTTTTGGGGCGGGCTGGCCTCCTGGGAAGTCCGCCTGCCCATCTCCTACCAGGTGCCCAACGACATCATCAGCATCTTCGACAATGTGTCCGGCGCCGCCGACGTGGTAGCCGACCCCAACCGCGAGACCAGTCTGGGCAACCTCTCGCTGATCACCAAATTCCTGCTGCTCGAGGGCCGCGACTACGCCGTGTCCGCGGGCCTCGGCGTCACCCTTCCCACGGCTCACGACGTGCGCTACCGTCTCGGCTTCCGCGGAGAAGTGCTCTACACCGACTTCCCCGACTTCTCGGTCGACTCGCTGACGGTCGTCGACGCGTATTTCGAAAACGAAACCGTGTACCTCATGCCGTTTCTCAGTTGGCTCTACGCGCCGCGCCACAGCCGCTGGTTCCACCACGGTTTTCTCCAAGTCGAAACGGCGACAAACCCCTCGACGGTCACAGCCAATGCCATTGGGCTGAACACGTTTCTGTACCAGGGCAGTCCTATCGGCTTCTTCGACTACACGACCAATGGCCCCGTCGACGTCGAGTTGCACGCGCAGACGCTCATGCGGCTCAACCTCGGCACGGGCTACGAACTGGCCCGCAACCCGCGGGCGACCTTCGTCCAGCGACTCGTCGGCTTGGCCGAGTTGCACTACACCACGACGCTCCAGGACGCCAAGCTGTCAGAATTTCCGATCGACGAGTTCCCTTTCGGAATCGTGCTCGCCGATTTTCAGGAACTGAAAGTCGGCAACCGGTCCAATCGCGGCGATCTTCTCAACGCCGCCCTCGGCGTGCAAGCCGACATGGGGCCGTTTATCGTCACTAACGGCTTCGTCGCCCCGTTGCGCGATCGCCCCGACCGCGGCTTCGACTTCGAGTACAACCTGCAGGTGCAGTTGCCGTACTGACGCGGCCTTCCCGTAGGGCGGGTGTCCGCACCCGCCGCACCCGCCTGGCATCAGGGCAGAGGGCGGCAACTCGTTCGACGCGCCCCCTCGCGGCGGCTCCGTTCGCCGCGACTCAGCAACCTCGATCCCTGCCATGCCTTCGCGCGGTCGCGTCTGATCGGGCAAGCGCAATCTTCACGTTGCGCCGTTACAATCTCGGCTCTGAAATTGGCAAGAGATCCCACGGGAAGGACCGGAGAACTGCAAGGGACGCGAACAAGCGGACCCACGTCGAAGCGAGCCGCTTCGACCACGTAGCCGAAGCGACTCGCTTCGCCGTTTGTTTTATCCAGGACTTTGCAATTCTCCTCACGGGGAGGACGCCGCATGCACCGCCGCCGCCGGGGCGCCAACACCCATGATTTCATCTTCGTGAAGCGGTTCACGGCATTGGTCGTCGCCGTTGTTGCAACGCATTTACCGATCGCACAGGCTGAGCAGGCATCGCGCGATCGCTCCGCCGACTTTCCGCCCGAACTCGTCCATTGGCAGCCGATCGCCGACGATCCCGTGTTCGCCGCCGCGGGCGATGGCCATTGGGATCAGAAGATTCGCGAACGCGGCTGGATCCTCCGCGACGGGCGGGGCGGCTATCGCATGTGGTACACCGACTACGACGGCACGCGCGAGGGCATGAAGTCACTCGGACTTGCCACGTCCCCCGACGGCCTCCGGTGGACGCGCGCCGCCAATCCGCTCTGCACCAAGCGGTGGATTGAGGATATGATCGTCGTCCCGCACGATGGCCTGCTCTACATGTTCGCCGAAGGGGCCGAGGCGAATCACGCCGAACTGCATACGTCAACGGATGGACTCGCGTGGCAGTGGCGCGGCAAGCTCGACATTCGACGGGCCGACGGTCGCACGCCCGCCAAGCGCCCCTGCGGTACGCCCACCGTGTGGATCGAGGAGGGCCGCTGGATGCTGCTCTACGAGTTCCACGACCTCGGCGTCTGGCTCGCTATAACGACCGATCCGCTCACGCAGCCCTGGGTCAACGTTCAGGACGATCCTGTGCTGCTGCACGGCCCCGCCGATTACGACGGCGTCATGATTGCGGCCAATCAGATTTTAAAATGCGACGGCGTCTACTACCTGCTCTACCACGGCTGCGGCGCCGCCGAGCCGCGCGTGTGGAACACGTGCATCGCCCGCTCGACGGACCTCGTGCACTGGGAGAAATACGCCGGCAACCCGCTCGTGGAGAACCGCTCCAGCGGGATCCTCGTCGAGACCGACGCCGGCCCGCGGTTGTACACGATGCACGATCGGGTGGATGTGTTCGTGCTACAAGAATCTTCGCTCCCCTCCCCTTGATGGGGAGGGGTGATGCGGAAGGTATACGCGCCGCGTATCGCATTTTGGCTGAGCCTGTACCCGCTTCCTTCCCCCCTCCCCCAACCCTCCCCGCCGAGGGGAGGGAGCCGGAGGAAATTAATCATCACGCCTCCACCGCCCACACTTCCCGATACGGGCACGACCACATCGCTTGCGCCTCCGCATCCTTCTTGATATGCCCCGTCGCCGGGTCGATCGCCAGCGAACGCCCCGTGCGATACGCGATGTTCCCCAGGTGGCAAAACAACGCGCTTTTGTGCCCGTCCTCGACGTCCGCGTTCGGCCGCCCGCCGTTGCGAACGCAGGCCAGGAAGTTTTCGAGGTGCTCGCGGTCGCCGCCGGCGCCGTCGACGCGCTTCGACTGTTTCCCGCCCGCATCGAACACGGTGAACCCGGCGTCGTCCGCCAGAATGGCGCCGGCCGTGCCGCGCAGCTCGAACCCGAACTGCTTGCGCTCGCCGACTGCCCGCGACCAACTGATTCCCTCCCACTCGACCGTGCGGCCGTCGCAGTCGAACGTCGCAGTCAGCGTGTCGGGCGTTTGCTGGTCGTCATCGTAGCGAAAGCGCCCGCCGGCAACCGCGACGCGACTGGGAAAATCGACGCCCATCGCCCACCGGCACACGTCGATCGAATGGACGCCGTTGTTGCCCAGCTCCCCGTTGCCCCAGGTCCAGAACCAGTGCCAGTTATAATGGATCACGTTATCGCGATACGGCGTCTCCGGCGCCGGCCCCTGCCACAACTCGTAGTCGAGCCACGCGGGAGGGTCCGTTTGCTGCCCGCGACCAATCGACGGCCGGTCGTTGTAGTACCACGATTTGGCAAGCAAGAGATCGCCGATCGCCCCGCCGCGGATCAACTCGACGATCTGCTGGTACAGCGGATTGCTGCGCCGCTGCATGCCCACTTGTACGACGCGGTCCGCTTTGCGCGCCGCGGCGATCATCGCCTCGCCCTCGGCCGGCACATGGCACGCCGGCTTTTCCACGTAGACGTGCTTGCCCGCGTCGCACGCCAGCACCGTCGCCGGTCCGTGCCAATGATTCGGCGCCGCACACACGAGCGCGTCGACCGCCGGATCATCCAGCGCCCGTCGAAAATCGCCAATTCCCTTCGGCGCCTTGCCGCCGTGCGACGTCGCCGCCTCGATGCCCTTCTTGATCGCCCGCTCGTCCACGTCGCACACGTAGGCGATCTCGACGCCCGCCAGCGCCGCAAACCCCGCGGCCAGCGCCGAGCCGCGACCGTTGGCGCCCATGATCGCCAGGACGGTCGCGTCGTTCGGTCCCTGGGCGTGCAATCGGGGAGCCGCGGCGAGCGCCGCCCCTGCGGCGGCGCCGGCAACAAAAGTTCGGCGGGTCACGTCGGTCATGATGTGCTCCGGTGCGGACAAGTTGCGGGCGGACGGCGTCCGCCCCGCGCGCCATCATGGCCCGGCGCGCCGCGATTGGCAATCCTCGCTCCGCCCCCGCGAAGTGCTACACTCTTTCTGCGGGCGCGCGGCGACTGCGCTCAATAGGGAACGCCGGGAGTGCGAACCATGGACCTGCCGTGGCGATTGTTCGCGGGAATCTTGATGCTGTTCCTGCTGGTCGGCGTCTTTCCACTGCTGTACTGGGGCGAAGTCCACGCGGCGGCCGAGTTCGCCGATGCCTTCGGCTTCGTCAACGCCCTGTTCGCGGCGCTGGCCTTCGGCGGCGTCATCTGGGCCATTCGCCTGCAGACCAAGGAACTCGAGCTGCAGCGGCTGGAGGTCGAGGAAACGCGCGACGAGCTGCGACGCTCGGCCGACGCCCAAACGCTGTCGCAGCAGATGCACTTCCTGTCCGCCCTGCTGGCGGCGCGAAACAACGTGGCGCAGGGCTACGCCGTGGCGGCCGAACGTGAAACGGGACCGCTGCGACCGCATCAGACGGCCCACCGCCAGCACCTGGCCGAACTGGAGTGGCTGCTGCACCATGTGGATCGCCACCCGAGCAACCCCTTCACGCTGCCGGGATGCGAGGCGATTGTGGCGTATCAGGCGGCGCTCTTGCTGTGCCGTGCGCACGCGCCTCTGCAGTCGGCGCTGGGCAACGGCGCGACCAACCATTCACGCAGCCTGCTGTTGGAACTCAATCAAACGCTGCGCGAGCTACGGCGGCTACTGGCGTGCGAGGCGCCCAGCGACCTGTCGCGACTGCTGGACGAACTGATTCCGCGGGCCGAATCGGCCGCGACGGCCAACGACTTCGACGAGATCAGCGGCTTGTGCCTGAGCGTCTTCAATTCGTTGCGAGCGGAAGTCGCACCGACGCTGGGGGCGCCGTTGCCGGAGTTGTCGTTGGACGCCGACGCCCGCGGCCGATCAGGACCAAGCGAACGAGTGTAGTCTTCTCGCTCCGCGAGAAGAACGTTCATCTCGCGGAGCGAGATCGCTACACTCGCGAACGCTGAGCCATCAGTGAAACTCTCGCATTCTCCTCGGCGCCTCGCATGGACCGCGACGCGATTGGAGGCGAGTGCGAAGCAAGCTTGCGCATTCCCCCCTCACTCAAGCACTCCGTCGTCGAACGACTCCGCTTCGATCTGCCGGTACCGCTCTCGCGCCGCGTCATACGCCGCCTCGGCGGCGGCGCGTTCCGATTCGCGGATCGCCTCCCGCTTCGACTCCCAGCAACGATCCACCGAAACAAGGCACCACTGGGCGCTCCGCCGGCTGGCACGAATCGGCGCCCCGTCGACTTCGACGAACACGGGATTCGTGTGCGCTGCAGGAAACACCCGCACGGCGACCCAGCTCGAACGCTCCGGCGTGAACTCGAACTGCAAGTCGCTCACGCTGCCGTCCGCTTCGATCGTCTTCGTCTCCACGACTTCGCCGTTAACGATCAGCTCGACCGGCACGGTTCGCGTGCCGCCGATGCGGGCCCGCTCGATGTGCCAATACGGCTGCTGGTCCAGCGGACGCTGGCGAATCTCCTCGCGCGGCGCGGGCTCCAGCATCGCAGCGGCTTGCACCGAGATCTTCAGCGGCTCGCCCTTCTTCGCCGCGAGCACACTTGCCCGGCCGCCCTCGCCTGGATCGCCCGCCTCCAGGCCGTTGATCTTGAAGTCGAACAAATGGGTCAGCCCGTCGGACACATAGCAGCGGCCCACGCGCACGCCTTCCACCCACGAGTCGAACGTCAGCTCCGCCCCCGGCGGCAGCTTCACATACGAGCGGCCCAGCCCGACGCGGTCGTCGTAGATGCACGGAAAATCCGTCTCGCCGCTGATCCGCGTTTCGAACCCACAGTTGAGCGTGTGATACCAGATGCTCAGCTCCCAAACGGCCGGAGTGTCGACCGTCGAGATGAAGTCCACGGCGTCGTGCGCCACGTCGACGATGTACTCGTTGGCGCCGATGCCGTCGAACGGCGGCACTTCATACGTTGGCAGCTCCGTGGCAGTCACGTAGAGCCCCCACCCGCTATGGGCGAATCCCACCACGCCGCCCTGCTCTTTCCCCCACTTCAATACGGGCAAGTCCCAGCTCGGCCAATCCTCGATCCGCTGCGTGCCAGGGTAATCGTCCTCCGCTACGCGCAACAGCACGAGGTGCCCCGCATGCGAGCTGGGAAAGCCTGACACTTCGATGTCGTACCGCATGAGGTGCTGCGGCGTGGAGAGCTCGCTCACGTCGCCGTTGAAAAACTGCTTCTGGTAGTACCAGCACGGACCCCAGGTGAGCACGCACCCCACGTTGAGATCCTCGCCCAGGATGTGCCGCATCATGTCCGCCGGCTCGACGCCCTGCGTGGGCGACGCGTAATGGCTGCACCCCGCGGCGTGCACGTGGTGATCGCCGGAGTACCAGCCGCGCTCGGCCATATCGATCCACCGCGCGAGCTGGAACTTCTCGCTGTGCGTCTCGCCCGCGGGCACGACGATCTCCCGACGCTCGGTGCGGTACTCGGGCCCGCGCGTCGCCAGAACTTCAAACGTGCCCGGCGGCAGGCGGATCGACTCGCCATTGGCACGATAGACCTGATCGTGAAAGAAGAAGTCCGGCGCCAGCCGTCGCGAACGGGCCGGATACACGCGCCCGCGCTCGTCGCGAACGACGAACTGGGCCGTGGTGGGCGTGCCGTCGTCGTCGAGCACCTCCAGCCGCACGTCGACCGACGGCTCGCACTGAAATAGCAGATTCACTTCGCTATTGAACCCCAGGTCCTGCGTGCCCTGCCCCACGTCGAACGCCAATTTCGCCTCGCGCGGCCCGCGGTCGCGGCTGAACAGCTCGATCACGCGGTACTCGAGCTTGAGGCCCGAAAGCCGTTCGCCCAGCGGGTGGCCCGTGAACAGGCTCACGTCCAGCCACCGATCTCGGATGTCGGCAGCCGAAATCGTCGCTTCCGGCTCGGGGCTACCGTCGCTGCGGTCGTGCATCTGGGCGGCGTTGGGGCTCGCGCACTGCAGCGGCGCGGTGACGCCGGCTTCGTTCACCACCTTCACAAGAAACACGCGCCAGCCCTGCTCCATCAGCGTCGGCGTCGCGGGACCCTCGGCGGCCTTCACCCGGCTTTCAGGATTGATGCTCACTTGCACGAGGCACAGCGGATCAAGCACGCGCTGAATCGCCGCGACGGCGTCGCTGGACAATTCCATCTTGAGCGCATCGTTGAGCGCGTCGCGATCCGCATCCGAGAGCGGCGCGCCTGCCAACTGCAGAGCCTGAGCCAATCGCTCCACCTGCGCGGCAAGGGGCTGCAGTTCCACGCCCGTGACGACGGCGAGGTCTGCTGCGAAGCCCGGCGAAGCGACTGCCGCAATGCCCAACAAGAGCAACGTGCACACACCGCGAGTCAGCGCAACACGCATAGTCATGGCGAACGCTCCAAGAGAAGACGGCTGTCCGGAACGCCCGCAGTGTACCGCCCCCGGCAAGCGGAGTCACACCGCCAGTGTAGCCCTCTCGCTCCGCGAGAGGAGTTTTCTGCTCGCGGAGCGAGCAGACTACACTCCAATACAACCTAGCCGCGTTGCGGCCAGCGGGGTATTCTGGCCGAATTGGTTGGCCCGCTTGAGGTTCATCCGCTGAGGATTGTGTTTTGAGTCGTCGCGTCGTCATCACCGGTCTGGGCGTCGTCTCGCCGCTCGGCAATTCGCACCAAGCGCTGTGGGAGGCGCTGGTCGCCGGCCGTAGCGGCGTAGCCCCGCTGGTGAACCTGCCGCCGCTGGACGGCCGCGTCGCCTTCGGCGGGGAGGCCCGCGACTTCACCGGCGAGATCGACGACTTCGGCGAGCTCGAGAAAGACCTCAAGAAGTCGATCCGCAAAGCGCTCAAGATGATGTGCCGCGAGTCGATGATGGCCGTCGCCGCGGCGCAGCAAGCGATCGCCGACGCCGGGTTCGCCGCAACTCCCATGGACCCGGAAACCTCCGGCGTCGTCTTCGGCAGCGACTACATGCTCAGCCCGCCGGCCGACTTCGAATCGGCCATGGGCAAGTGCGGCACGACGGCCGGCAAGTTCGAATACGAAAAGTGGGGCGGCGCCGGCATCAAGGACATGAACCCGCTGTGGATGCTCAGCTACCTGCCCAACATGCCCGCCAGCCACATCGCGATCTTCAACGACCTCCGCGGACCGAACAACTCGCTCACAATGCGCGAGGCGAGCGGCCTGATGGCGATCCGCGAGGCGGTGCAAACGATCGAGCGCGGCCACGCCGAGCGAATGCTCGCGGGGGCCACGGGCACGCGGATCCACTCCTTCAAGACCGTGCACGCCCTGCAGCAGGAGCAGTTAGCCAACCCCGAGCTACCGCCCGCTGAGGCAAGCCGGCCGTTCGATGCCAATCGCACCGGCATGGTCGTGGGCGAAGGCGCGGGCGCCGTGCTGCTGGAGGAGCGCGACGCGGCGCTCGCCCGCGGCGCGACGATTTACGGCGAGGTGGTCGGCACGTCGAGCGCTGCCGCCCTGACCGCCGCCGCTGAGGGACGCCGGGAACTCGCGATGAGCGGCGCGCTACGCAGCGTGCTCGCCTCGGCGAAGGTTCAACCCGACGACATCGGCCACATCAACGCCCACGCGCTCGCGACGCCCACCGGCGACGCCGAAGAAGCGGCCGCCCTCGGCGCCGCGCTGGGCGAGTCGCTCGCCAGCGTGCCGCTGGTGGCCGTGAAAAGTTCCTTCGGCAACCTCGGCGCCGCCAGCGGCGTGGTGGAAACGATCGCCAGCATCCTGGCATTGCACCACGGCCAGCTCTTCCCGACGCTCAACTACGCCACGCCCGACCCCACGTGTCCGGTCCGCGTTGCGCACGGCGATCAGCTCCCCGCCCCTGGGTCGAGCTTCTTGAAGCTAAGCGTCACGCCTCAAGGTCAGGCGGCGGCAATTGTCGTGCGCCGGGCGGGCTAGCGCGAGTCGCGCCGCCCGACAAATCCTCCGCCCCCCTCCCCTTGATGGGGAGGGGTTGGGGGAGGGGTGAGGCCCCTGGTACACGGACAAGGTTTTCTGGCACGCATGTACTCGCTACCTCTGGCCATGCGTGTACCCGCGTCGCCCCCCTCCCCAGCCCTCCCCGCCGAGGGGAGGGAGCCGGAGGAGTTTGTTCTCCAGTGGTGCGAGATCCAACGCGGGACTGGGAATCGTGCTGTTGGCGCTAGCAACGGTCACCGGCAGTGCCAGAGCACGGCCTGAGGACGCCACGGAGGTTCGGACGCCGTCCGCAGGGGGTCCGGCACAAGCCAGCCGGGTAGGGATTGAATTGCTTGGATCGCCGCGCCCTGTTTTGCCGTGCGTTGGGGGGACCCGCGGCGCCCAGGTTGGCCGCTTGACACCCCAATTTCAGGCCGATACTCTTACTAGATTGCGGATGCACTAAGTGGCTTCCGCAACAGGAGTTTGCGTCGCCGCCGCGGGACGGCGCGCGGTGAGGGTTCGTCCGTGAACAGCTTGCCGACCGTTGACGCTGCACCCCGGGCGCAGGCGCGCCGCTCCTACAATTCGTACAACTCGACTTCGGACAATTTGAACAACCTGGTATGCCCGTGCGGCGGGCGAATACGCCGCGGAGACTCTCGCCATGAATGCCAACGAAGTGCTGCGGATCGTCGACGCGATCCACCGCGACAAGAATATCGACAAGGAAATCGTCTTCGAAGGCATCGAAGCGGCGCTCGTCTCTGCGCTTAAAAGACACTACGGGGAAGAAGAGGATATCGTCGTCTCGATCGATCGCCAGAACGGCAACGTCTCGGCGACGCACAATGGCGAAGTGCTCCCCAGCGAAGAGGTCGTCGGCCGCATCGGCGCCCAGACCGCCAAGCAGGTGATGATCCAGAAGATTCGCGAGGCCGAGCGCGACGCCCTCTTCGACGAATACACCGACCAGATCGGCGACATGGTCAGCGGCGTGATCCACCGCTACGAAGGCGGCGCCGCCACGGTGGCCCTCGCCAACGTCGAAGCCATCCTGCCGCGCAGCGAACAGATCCCCGGCGAGACGCATCACGTGAACGAACGGGTGCGCGCCACCGTGTTCGAAGTCCGCAAGAGCGGCAGCCGCGTGAAGGTGATCCTTAGCCGCACGCGCCCGCAGCTCGTGCAGCGGCTGTTCGAGCAGGAGATTCCCGAAATCATCGACGGCGTGATCGAGGTCCGCGCCATGGCCCGCGAGCCGGGCTACCGCTCGAAGGTGGCGGTCAGCTCGAGCGACGCCCGGGTCGATTGCGTTGGCGCCTGCGTCGGCGTTCGCGGCAATCGCATCAAGAACATCGTC
>CAYSFP010000114.1:0-19118 GCA_964430075.1 uncultured Planctomycetaceae bacterium
ACGCGGCCCCTCCGGGGCCAAGACGCGTGCGTCGATAGCAGATGCATCATCCTGTCCCCACAAGGGGGAGGGGGCCGGAGATTTTAATTTCAGCGTTAATCAAGTAGCGCGAGCAGCTCGGCGCATTGCGCGTCGAGGCGGTCCCCGCTGGCCGGCAGGTGGACCGCCACGACTTCGCGCAGCGCGGCATGAAACTCTTTGCGGGCCCGCGCGTACTGACGATGGAGGTCGGCCGCGTCAGCGCCCCAGAGCGTGGCGATGTCGCGGATGGGGAGGCCTTCCTGGAATCGCAGCTTCAGGAGCTCGACGCGGCGCCGGGCGCCGTCGCCGGCCTGGGCGGCGAGCGCGGCTTGGCGTTCGGCGGCTTCGCGCATGATCGAGCGGGCCAGCGCGCGGTCGAACACCTTGGAGAGCGTCTCGTCGCGGCCCGGCAGGTCGCCAAGGTCGATGTCGCGCGCCGGGGTCTGCACGTTGCGTCGAGCGCGGCGTTCTTCGAATCGCAGCGCCACATTGCGGACGGCGCCGTAGAGGAAAGCGCGAAACCCGCCGGGGCGGTCCGCATCGGCTCGTTCGATCACGCCGCCGGCGCGGATGCACTCGACGAACGCTTCCTGCATGGCATCGTCGACATCGTCCGCACACGGCGAGCCCCGCCACCGCGCGGCGAGATACGCGCGGATCACCGGCGCGTAGCGCACGCCGAACGTTTCGCGCGCCGGGCGATCGCCGGCGGCGGCGTTGTACACGAGGGTCCAGCAGGTGGAGTCCATGGGCGTATCCCGCGTGGGCGTCGATTGATTTTAATCGCATGGGGTGCGTCAGTGCAGGATGACATTTAGCCGCGGAGCTTGCTCCGCGCCCGCCGCGAGCGGCGGGGCCAAATAGGCGGCGACGAATCAACGACGGCGGGCGCTCTACCCTTGTGCCGCGGCGGGTTTCTTTCTCCAATGCACCGCCATGACGGCGCCGCACGGACAGCACGGCAAGACGGTCATCGGTTGGCGCGAATGGATCGCGCTGCCCGAGCTCGGCATCACGGCCATCAAGCCCAAGATCGACACAGGCGCCCGGTCGTCGTCGTTGCATGCGTTCAACATCGAAACGTTCACGCGGGGCGGGGCCACGTGGGTGCGGTTCGACGTGCATCCGATCCAGCGGGACGACCGCACCGTCGTACAAGCCGAGGCCCGGGTGCTCGAGTTTCGCCAGATTCGCAGCTCGAGCGGGCACCAGTCGTTGCGGCCGGTCATCCGCACGGACGTCGGATTAGCCGGACGGCGGTGGGCGGTCGAGCTGACGCTGGCCTCCCGCGACGAGATGGGATTTCGCATGCTCCTGGGGCGCGAGGCGGTGCGCGGTCGATTTGTGGTCGACCCCGGACGATCGTATCTTGTCAGCCAGTCGCCGGCGCGCGGTGCAGCACGGAAGAAACAACGGAAGAGGAAGGGGCGGTGACGGGCTGTCGGCTGTCGGCTCTCGGCTGTCGGCCAGAGGGGGAGGGTTCCTCTCTGGCTTCTGGCCGACAGCCGAGAGCCGAGAGCTGACAGCCATCCGCGCAGCGGACATGAGAATCGCCATTCTGTCGCGACGGCCGTCGCTGTTCTCCACGTCGCGGCTCAAAGAAGCGGGCAGGCAGCGCGGCCACGAGATGAGCGTGGTCGACTACCTGCGCTGCTATATGGACATCACGTCGCACCGGCCGCAGGTGATCTACCAGGGCAACCCGCTGCAAGTCGACGCGATCATCCCCCGCATCGGCGCCTCGAACACCTTCTACGGCACGGCCGTCGTGCGGCAGTTCGAGATGATGGGCGTGTTCGTGGCCAACGAGTCGCAGGCAATCGCCCGCGCGCGCGACAAGCTGCGGAGTTTGCAGCTCCTGGCTCGCGACGGCGTGGGGCTGCCGGTCACGGGGTGCGCCCACTCGACCAAAGACATCGACGGCGTGATCAGTCTCGCCGGCGGCACGCCGCTGGTGGTCAAGCTGATCGAGGGGACGCAGGGCGTCGGCGTGATTCTGGCCGAGACCAAGAAGGCGGCCCAGGCGGTGATTGAGGCCTTCCGCGGGCTCGACGCCAACATTCTCGTGCAGGAGTACATCAAGGAGGCCGGCGGTAGCGACATTCGCTGCTTCGTCGTGGGCGGCCGCGTCGTCGCGACGATGAAGCGGCAGGCCGCGACGGGCGAGTTTCGCTCGAACCTGCATCGCGGCGGCTCGGCCGAGAAGATTAAGATCACGCCCGAGGAGCGCTCGACGGCGGTGCGGGCGGCGCGGACGATGGGGCTGAACATCGCCGGCGTCGACTTGCTCCGCTCCAACCACGGCCCCGTGGTGATGGAGGTCAACTCGTCGCCGGGACTCGAAGGCATCGAGAAGTCGACTGGCGTTGACGTGGCGGGCAAGATCATCGAGTTTATCGAAAAGAACGCCAAAGCAGGGAAGCAGCGCGACCGTGGCAAAGGTTGACAATCCTCCGATCGAAGTCGCCGGCGTCTACATCAAGCCCGGCGAACGCCGCCGCCTGGAAATCCCCGTCGGGCAGTTGCCCACCGGCACGGGGCTGTCGCTGCCGATCGTTGTGGTGAACGGCAAGAAGCCGGGGCCCACCGCGTGGATCAGCGCCGCGGTGCACGGCGACGAGGTGAACGGCGTCGAGATCATCGGCGGCGTGCTGGAGAAGATTACGCCGGGCGAACTTCACGGCTGCCTGCTCACCGTGCCGATCGTCAATGTGTTCGGCTTCAACGCGCAGTCGCGGTATCTGCCGGACCGGCGGGATCTCAATCGTTCGTTCCCAGGGTCGGAGCGCGGGTCGCTCGCGGCGCGGATCGCGTTTCTGTTCATGCAGGAAGTGGTGCGGAAGTGCCAGTACGGGATCGATCTGCACACGGGGTCGAACCATCGGACGAATCTGCCGCAGGTGCGGGCCAACTTGCACGACGACGAGACGCGGCAGTTGGCCGAAGCCTTCGCGGCGCCGGTGATCATGCACGCCGCGGCGATCGACGGCTCGCTGCGCAAGGCGGCGACCGACGCCGGCGCCCGCACGCTGGTGTACGAAGCCGGCGAGCCGCTGCGGTTCGACGACACAGCCATCAGTCTGGGGCGCGACGGCGTGCTGCGCGTGCTGGCGGCGCTGGGGATGCTTAAGACGGCGCCGCGCAAGAAGGGGCCGCATTCGGCGTTGGTGGCGAAAACTTCCTGGGTGCGGGCGCTCAACAGCGGCATCCTGCGGCTGGACACGAAGCTGGGCGCCAAGGTCGTGGTGCGGCAGCAACTCGGCCTCGTGGCCGATGCCTTCGGCGAAGACGCGGCGCCGCTGGTGGCGCCGGAGGATGGTCTGGTCATCGGCCACACGAACAACCCGCTGGTGCAGCAGGGCGAAGCGGTGGTCCACCTGGCAACGATGGCGCCTGAGGGTAGCGGCGCAGCGCTGCCGGAGATCGAGGTGGAGTTGCGGTAGGCGATCTCGGCGAAGCGGCTCGCTTCGAAGGAGAAGGAGAGGGAACGCCCAACGCGATGAATCGGAAATGGGACGCGGATGAACGCGGATTTATTGATCCCTGCACAACAAATGGGCCTCGGCGGCTGTCGGCTCTCGGCCAGGCGAAGTAGACGCGTGCTTTCTGGCCGACAGCCGATGGCTGACAGCCGAGAGCCATGCCGGCGGGGGCATTCACTACGCAGACCTCAATAGAAGAGTAAGGAACGCTTACCAAGACGATTTGCAGCGAGCTGGAACTCAGCCCCGGGGCTCCGCCCGGGGGGCGTCCGTCGGTCAGGCTGGCCGTCGTGAAGTTCGACCTCTGAGGAGTGTCGCGCTACGCGGCGACGCGGAGGGTCGCGAGCGTCGTGTCCGCCGCGTAGCAGTGGGCGCCGCCGGCGAGCAGGGCTTGGCAGACTTCCAGAATCTCCGGCGTTACCACCTCGCCCGGCATGAGCAGCGGGATGCCCGGCGGGTAGAACATCACGCTTTCGGCACACACGCGGCCGACGCTCTCGGCCAGCGGGATTGCGCGCTTCGGGCCGAGCGCGGCCTCCCGCGGCGTCATGGCCAGCGGCGGGATGGCCGGCTGGTGCAGGTCGCGCGCATCGGCAAGGGACGACTTCGCCGGCGGCCGCGGGTTGTCGCTGACGCGCCCCAGCCCCGCGAGCAGACGCTCGCGCGCTGCAGGATCGTCGTGCGGGCTGAGCACCAGCACCAGGTTGAACCAATCGGACATCTCGTCTTCAACGCGATAGTCATTGCGGAGCAGCAGCTCGGCGTCGTAGCCGGTCCAGCCCGCCTGCGCGACGTTAATCACCAGCCGCAACGGGTCGTGCGTGTGGTCGGCGAGCCGCCGGTCGCCAGTCGTGCTGAGCACGCTGAGCCCCGGAAGGCGATTGATCTGGTCGGCCAACTCATCCGCTTGCGTCTTCGCTTCAGCGAACAGCTCGCGGCCAAGCTCAGCCATCCAGCGGCGGTTGGCGTCGATCGACGCGAGCTGCAAGTAGTTGGGACTGGTCGTCTGTAGAAAGTTGAGCGCGTCGCGGAATTGCTCGGGGCTCACCGGCGAGTTATGGCCCACATGCACCTGCGCCGTCCCCACGAGCGAGCCGAGCGTCTTGTGGCAGCTTTGTGCGGCGAGGTCGGCGCCGGCGTCGAGCGCGGGCGTCGGGCCGCCGGCGGGCAGGAACTTCAGGTGCGGGCCGTGGGCTTCGTCGACCAAGAGCGGAACGCCGTGGCGGCGGCAGACGGCGGCGATCGGTTCGAGCGTGCGCGCCAGGCCGTAGTAGGTGGGCCGCGTGAGCAGCACGGCGGCAGGCTTCGGGCCCTCGGTGATCGCGGCTTCGACCGTCTCGGCGGAGACGCCGAGGGCGCCGCATTCGGGCAGCACCTCGTGGTGCAGGAACTTCGGCCGCGCGCCGCTGAGGACCAAGGCCGATGCGACGCTGCGGTGCACGTTGCGCGGCAGCAGGATGGTTTCGCCCGGCGGCACGGCGGCGAGCACCATGGCGGCGATGCCGGTCGAGGCGCCCATGCCGAGATAGAACGTGGCGGCGGCGCCGTAGAGCTCGGCGGCCAGTTCCTGCGCTTCCTTCACGCAGTGCGTCGGGTGGAGCGTGTTGTCGGTGGCCGTCATCGCCGGCAGGTCGTAGGCCAGCGTCGTCGGCCCCCACAGGTCGACCAGCTCCGGAGGCGTGAACCGCCCGCCCTTATGCCCCGGCGTGTGGAACGGGTACACGCCGCGCGCGATGTACGCGGCGAGCGTCTCGAGGATCGGCGCTCGGGAGTGATCGAGGGAGGTATTGGAGATTTTGGGCTGCAATTCGGTAGGGTGCGTGAAACGCACACATCTATTCCGGTCCCCTCCCCTTGATGGGGAGGGTTAGGGAGGGGTGTTGAATCAGGTACACGCGCTGAAAACGCATCGATTCCCAGGCGAACCGAGTACCCGCCGCTTCCCCCCTCCCCAGCCCTCCCCACCGAGGGGAGGGAGCCGGAGGGGATTAAAGAAAAAATGGCTGGGGGCGGCTTGGTAGCCAGCCCCAGCCATGGGAACTTACGCGACCGATCCTCGAGCCGCTACGCCTTGGCGGTCACGGCGTGGCCGTTGCCGTTGGTGCGGCCGTTGACCTTCTTGCCGTTCGCATGGCCGTTGCCATTGCCGTTGGCGGCAGCCTTGGTCACCTTCGGCGCGGGCACTCGCTCGATGCGGATGGGCGCCATCGGGCGGGCCAGCGTCGCGGGCGACACGCCGTTGCGGAGGGCCGCCAGGATGCCAGCCGCCTCGTAGTAGTTCTCGGCGTAGATCAACTGGCCGTCGGCCAGCGGCAGATCGTTCAGATCGTTCCGCATCAGGTTCGTGTTGTTCCGCACCGCGATCACGGGGATGCCTTGCTCCACCGCGGCCAGCGTCGGCAGCCCCACGCAGCCGTTCGGGATCACCAGGGCCGAAATATCCTCGGCCTGCACCATCGAAGGGTCGTACGCGCCGGTCACCTTGGTGACCACTTGCGGAGCGCGGTTGAGCCCCTTGAGGACGCAGAACAGGTACGTGCTGGAGATCACCTCGGCCGCTTTGCGCGGCTCGACCACGCCCCAGCGCTCGCTGCGGATCGCCTCGCTCGACATCGTCGGCGCGTGGGCGGTGGGCACGTTCAGCACGTTGCTGGTGGTGTGGGTGAGCACGGCCTCGACGCCGCCCCAGGGGTTCGCGCCGCCCTTACCGAAGTAGTTGCGGTGCAGCTCGACCGTGTCGATGTGGGGCGTGATCTTCGTGGCCAACGCGACCGCATCGTACGTGCCGCGCTTCTTCTGCAGCACCTCGATGAGCGAGCCCATGCGGTCGATGCTGCCGGTGACGCGGCCGCTCTCGGTGACGGCCGTTCGCATGTGCAGGCCGTCCTCAAGCACGAGCACGTCGGCGATGTCCATGCCCAGGGTGGCGCGGGCGCCTTCAGCGCAGTTGATCGTGTTGTCCACGATGTGCGGCGCCTCGGGACGCTCTTCGGTCACCAGCAGGACGCGGTTCTGCCGCACCTTGCGCAGCCCGATCGTGCCCATCATCAGCCGGCAGATGAGGCTGCCCTCGGCGTACAGGCAGTTCTCGGCCTGCTCGTTGATGTCGCTGGCGTTCACCACGTTGGGGTGCAGCACCAGGTTGTCGACCTGCGAGGCGAGCAGCCGGGCCGCGGGGGTCGCGTCGCCGGCGTGGCCGCCGATGGCGCAGTCGACGCCCGTGGGGATCAGCATTACGGCGTTGAAGGCGCTGGTGCGTTCGCACGTGCGGCGGCGGAAGTCGAAAATGCTCGAGGGGAGCATTTTCGAACCGGCGGCGGCGCCTTCGATTGCTTCCATTTCACACGTGTGGCCCAGCCGGTTCTTCGAGACCAAGGCGACGCGTACCGCGGCGCTCTTGCGACCGCACGCTTCGACGACGGCCTTCTGCAGGTTCTCGAGCGGCGCACCGGTCTTGTGCCAGGCGTTCACCTGAACTTCTTGAGCAAAGACTTTCATCAGAAGCCTCCTTCCTGGGGGCATAACCGGATGACTTGATGTCATCCAGGCCAGCGGCGACCCAACTCTAACAGTGTTGGTGGTGCAGCCAGACAACCTTGCCCGAATGATCGTCGGAGGACGACCTGGTACGCGGCCCACGGCGGCGTGAGATTACGGAAATGTGCTACGTCCGAATGCTTCGGACCGTTCGGTTCCCGGACGCTTTCCGGGGAAGTTTTTTTCGCGGCGCTGTGTGAGAGCGGAAACGCGCGACGGGAAAAACTAAAGAACGAAGGTCGCGAGCCAAGAGGATAGGTCGGCGGCGACCGAGAAACACGCGGCGAGTCAGCAGGCGACTCAACGACGGATGCGGGCCCGCCAACTCTGAGCGGTCGAAGAGACGCGCAGACTGAGGGCGACGCGAAGCCGGAGAACGGAGCGATCGATCCACGTCTGCATAGCACACAGACGCACCCGGGAGGCCAGCCGACGCGGCGAGCTGAGAACTTCGTCGAAATGGGCGAAGGAAGCCGCGTTCAACTCAGGAAGGCCTCTCTTGTGGTTTGGCAAATGCCAGTAGGTGCAGTGGATTGGCAAGCGTAGGGCGCGTGAAACGCCCCAACGGTTCGGTGTGTTGCACACACCCTACCAATGGTTTGCACAATAGAGATTGTCGACAAGATGTGCAATTGGAGATTTGGGAAAATTCTGCCCGCGACGGGGCGCGCTCAGCCGCAAGCGGCGGCGGTCAATCGGTGGGCAGCGGGGCGCGTTCATCGGGCGCTGGCTCGGCGTGCCCGTTGTCGTTGCCATTGACGCCCTTGGCTAGGTCCCCGGCGCCCTCCGCAGGGATCGCCTCGGGCAGCGGGTCGCGCTTCTGAAACTCCGGATGGTACTGCAACTTCGGCCGCTCGGGCTCGGCGTAGATGATGTCGTTCAGCTCGCTGCGCATGCCGTTCAGATGGCGGCGAAGCTCGCTGAACGTCTTCCCCCATTGCCGGGCCACGTCGGGCAGATCCTTGCCGAAGAGCAGCAAGGCAATCACGGCGACGAACAACATCTCGCCGGGGCCGGGCATGCCGATAAAGGCAAGAACGGGCGTCGCGGGTGCGGCAAGCATGCGCCGGGTCCTGCACAGAATGGGGGTACGAGCGGCGCGCTCGCGTTAGTGATCGCCGGTGCGCTTATCTTCGATCGTCGCGTTGGGCTCGGTGATGCCTTCGCCCTTGATGCCCTTCTTGAACTCGGTGATGCCGACGCCGAGCGAGCGCATCACCGACGGCAGCCGCGTGCCGAAGAGCAAGAGGACGACCAGCGTCACGAACATCATTTCCATCGGACCGAGAAACGCCAACAGGACCGTGGAACTCAACTCAGACATTGCAGCCTCGACAAATTTGGCGCCAACGAGCGCGGTGAGAGCCGGCACGAGAATCGCATCAAGTCCATGCTGTGCATCGGCTTGGCGTGCGCGCCGCAGCTATGGCTCAATTTTACCGGACTGGGGGGGCAAGTCAAACCGCAGAGAACTGCCCAAAGTCTTCCATTTCCGCAAGACTTTGCGGGTTGGGGCGGGGGATTCTACCACGGAGGGCACGGGGGGCACGGAGCGGGGAATCGACGATGTGCCAAGTTAAGAAGCGATAGACAAGGATGCGCGGCTGTTTTTACCCCATCTTCTCATTGCGCCCTCCTTGTCCTCCGTGCCTCCGTCGTAATTCCGTCTTCGAACGTCACTTAGCCGGCAGACTTTGCCACTCGTGGCGTCGGGTCACCGCTTCGGCGTCGTTCTCCGGCGTGTAGCGGTAGTACACTTCCAGGCACATCGCGGCGAGCGCCGTCGTGTACACCCGCCCGCCGTAGCGTCCCCAGATGCAAGTGGACGGCCACGAGCCGTCGTCGTTCTGCGTGCCCACCAGCGTGCGCGTCAGAGCGTCGTTCCAGCGGTCCCAGGCTTCGTCGGACGCCGGCGAGTGGTGCTGCATGCGATGCAGGGCGATCGTGGCGTAGTACCAATAGTAGAAGTTCACCATGACTCCGCCCGGCGGCTCTTCGAGCAGCGCGCGGCGAGCTTCGTCGACCGCCGCCGGCGCAAGGCCGCCATTCGCCCGGCGCGTGAGCAGTTGCCGGCAGAAGAGCGCTTCGGCCGTCATCGCGCGCGAGGGCGGACCCTCGGGTCGGTAAGCGGCCAAGCCGCCGCTCGTGCCGCGCTCGACGCTACGCAGGAAGTGATCGACGCGGGACAGCGTGACCGAAGGAATCTCGACGCCCGCGAGCGTCGCACTCTTCAGCGCCATGAGTTGCCAGCCGAGTTGGCTCGTGTCGCCGGCATCGCCAGGCTGGTACCGCCAACCGCCGTCGGTCGTGTTCTGAGCGGCCAGCGTGTAGGCCACCGCGCGGCGGAGCGTGGGCATGAGCTTTTCGTCGCCCGTCATCGCCGCGGCTTCGCCCACGGCGAACGTGGCCATCGAGTGGCAGTACATGTGGGCGAAGAACTCGGCGTTGCCGCCCAAGTTGCCGTTGGCGCCCTGCGTGCGGCGGAGGTAGTCCAGGCCGCGAGCGACGTGGTCGGCATACGGCCCGTCGAGGTGAGTATGCCCGGAGCCCATGAAGGCCAACAGCGCCAGCGCCGTGATGCCCGTGTCGGCCCGTGCCCCCGTCGTGCCTCGGTGCTGGCCGAGGACGGCGTACCGCTCCTGTCCTGCGCCGTAGCGCTTAGGGTCCCACCGACCATCGGGTTCCTGGGCTGCGGCGAGCCAGGCCAGCGCGGCGCGGACGGCCCGCTCGGTCGTGGGATTGCCGCCGCCGCCGTTGACCATCGCTTCGCGATCGGCGAACCGCGCGGCGTAGGGGCTGGCGACGGTGGATGGGGCGGGGACGGCGTGCGATTGCGGGGCGGCGGGCGCTGCCGTGGAGGCGGGCGCCGTCTCCGGCTCCGCCGCACGGTGCGCGAGCGCATCCGCTGCCGGCGGCGCGTCATGAGCGGGCGGGGAGGCGTCGCCGGCAGGTTCGTCCGCGACGAGGGACTCGGGCGCCGGCTCGGGCGATGGGACTACGGGTTCCACGGCTGCGGGTTCCGCGGCGACTGGCTGTTCAGGTTCGGGCTCCGGCTCGGGCGTGGGCAGCAGCGTGGGCGCCTCGAGCGCGACGTCGGCCGTCGACGGCGGTGCGGCGGGAGCTGCGACGGGCTCTCCCGCGGTCGGTTCCGGCTCCGCGGCGGGGGGGGCGTCGTTGTTGGGGGACGCCGGGGGCTCGGGGACGGGCGGGGCGTCTTCGGTCGCGGCGATCGTTTCGAGCGGGGCGGCGCGCTCCGCTAGCGCGTCGCGGCTCAACTCGGTCGGTTGGGGCGCGGAGTCGAGCTTGGGGGCGGCGATGAGCTCAGGCCGGGTGGCGGCGAGCAGGGCGGCGTCGACGTTCATGACGGTGACGCGCATCGGACCGCCCTCGCCGGGGCCGATGCCGGGGCCGCCGCTCGCGCCGATCCGCACCCAAGCCGCCAGGCAGGCGAGCAGCACGTGAACCCACAGCGAGAGGATCGCGCACTTGTGCCACGGCTTGGCGTCTCGCATGCGCGTGTGCAGCAGCATGCCGATCGCGATCGTGCCGGCGGCGAGCGCCGACCAGATGACGATCCACGTGAGCGCGCCGGGAATCCACGCTAGCGGCAGCGAGGGCAGGGCGGACGTCATGCGTCACCGCCTGACGCCGCTAGCTGCGGCTGCGGCAATTTCGACGCTGACGCCAAGCTCAGACACGCCCGCCGCTTTGCACGCGGCCATCGCGGCGGCGACGTGCTGAAACGGGCAGCCTGCGTCGCCGAGAATCACCACGCTCTGCTGCGGCCCGGCGATCGACTCCGCCAATCGCCGGGTGAGCTCGTCCAGAGTCACGCTCTCGCCGTCAAGGGCCAGCCGTCCATCGGCGTGGACCGCCACAGTCCGCGCCTTGGCCGCCACAGACAGTTGATCGCCGTCGGCGACCGTGGGCAGCTTCAGGTCCACATCCCGCTTGGCGTCGGTGAACCGCGACGAGGTGATGAAGAACACGATGAGCAGGAACCTGACGTCGATCAGCGACGTCAGGTTCAAGTTGGGCATCTCGTCGTGGTGGGTCTTCAGGGGCATGGTTGGGGTGGCTGTCGGCTGTCGGCTATCGGCTATCGGCCAGAGAGCAACGACCTTGACGGTCGCTCCACCTTCTGGCCGAGAGCTGACAGCCGATAGCCGACAGTCCTCTTACGCTGCTTTCTTGGTTTTCACCACGCGCGGGGGGCGGTTGCGGCGATCCTCGAGCGCTTCGGCGCTGATCAGGTTCACCAAGTCCTGACCGTGGCGATCGATCTCGGTCACCAGCACGTCGACGCGGCCGACGAAGAACAGGTACAGAATCAGCGCCGGGATCGCCACGCACAGCCCTGCGGCGGTCGACATGAGCGCCGTGCCGATGCCCGAGGCGAGCATCTCGGGCCGGCCCATGGCGCCGGAGCCGCTGATTTCGTTGAACGCCTCGATCATCCCCCACACGGTGCCCAAGAGGCCGAACAGCGGCGTGACCTGGGCGATGCAGTTGATCACGCGGAGAAACTTGCGGAGCGAGTTGGCCGCCCGCTCGCCTTCGTCGAGCACGGCCTGCTCGACCTCGACGGCCGGCTTGCCCCACTTCCGCACCGCCGCGGCGAACACGCCGGCCATCAGGCTGGGGTGGTCGTCGCACAAGTCGAACGCCTGGCTGCGATCGAGGGCGCCCTCGCTCACCTGCAGCAGCAGCCGCTCGACGAACAGCTTCGGCGCCACCCGGCTGCGGCGCAGCGAGTACAGCCGCTCGAACGTCACCAGCACCAGCAGGAACGAGCAGATGACGATCGGAATCACCAGCGGGCCGCCCGCCACGAGCGCGTCCCACAACGTGGTCGTGGGAATCACGTGGCCGGCGGCCAGCGGTAGCGCGATCGCGACGGCGTGCATCGTCATCTCCGAGCGTGGCAAACGCACTTAGCCCCCGGTTTGAAGAACCGGGGGCTAAGGGTATCCATCGGCAAGTTCGGACGAATCGCACCACGCATTCGCCGTGCGACTGGAGCGTGCGGTTAGTGGGCGTGCGGCGGCGGCGGGGCTCCGCCCAAGCCGCCCAGGCCAGCCGCCGAGGCATTGCCGGGGCTCGGGCCGTAGGGGCTGCAGTCGCCCGTGTCGACGTTGCCCACCATGTGCAGGTGGTTGTGGTCGATGTAGATCACCTCGCGGGCATCCTCGTCGCGGAGCGTGTGCGGCACCGGCCAGCCGATGCGCCGGACGTCCTCGTAGTAGACGGTGCACTTGTAGTGGGCGTGGTGCTGCTGTGCCGGGCCCACCAGTGGGTAGAACCGCGGCGGGTCGACATAGTCGGCAATCTTGCACTTCACGATCCGCACGTTGTTGCGATTGCGCTCCCAGAGTAGCGGCACGCCGCCCTGCACGGGCTGCGCCTTCTCGAGGGCTCGCATCACTTCGTCGTCACTGGGCGGATCGAGCGCCACGCACGGCGAGCCGGCGGGGATCGGACCCAGGATGGGCGCCCGCTCGTAGCGCTCGTGGTTCCAGAACTCGTCTTCCTTCTTCTTCTGGAAGTACGGGCTGACCGGAATGGGGAACGCGGCGATGCCGAGGCTCGGGCCGAGGGTCGTGCACCCGGTGCTGGCCCCGATGCCGGCGGCCATGGCCAAGACGAGCACGATCGAAGTGGTTCGACAACGCATCCTACTGACCCTTCGAAGAGTGAACGGGCGAGCGCCCTCGCGGCGCTGACGCCCTTTGCTGTGCGCTGAATCGCAAACGACCGCGCCGAAGGGCTCGGCGTGGCTAGACACTGTTATCGAGTTCAAACTGGGTAGAACTTGCGGGTTTTTCCGATTGTGCGGGAAAAAGGCGAGAGGCTGTCGGCTTTCGGCTGTCAGCTATCGGCCAGACGAGTGGAAGCGTTGCTGGCAGTGCATGTCGCCTGCATCCCGTCGATGGCATTGAACGACGGCCTGCGGCGCGCGTCCTCCTCTGGCCGACAGCCGAGAGCCGACAACAGCCACCCAACAAACAAACCCCCGTCGAACGCGCGTTCGACGGGGGTCTGGAGGCGGTGAACTGTCTGCCCTGGCAAGTGCCGCTCGTTATTTGCAGTCCTTGCAATCTTTGAAGTCAAGGTGCCACCAACCGTCGTCCCACTCCAAGGTCACCTTGCGCCACCCGAGCGGCACTTGGGGATAGGGGTAGAACGGGCCGATGTACGGCCACGCCGAGGGCGAATACTGCTGCGGATAGGTCAGCGCCGCGTAGTTGGGATACGCGGCATAGCTCGGCCAGGCGTAGCCGGGCATCTGCGGGCTGTCGTAGCTGACGGCCTGGCCCATGCCGGTGGGCGTGTAGCCGGTGGGAACCATGCTGCCCATGCCAGCGCTGCCGTAGGAGGCTTGCTGCACGCCGCCGACGCCGCCGCCTTGGCCGGCCGGTGCGAAGGGCCGGGGCATGTTGCCGCTGGCATTGCGAACCGGCATCGGCATCGGTCGCATCCTCTCCGGCGTTGGAGCGAAGGCGCTAGCGGTTTGAACGCGCTGCGGCTTGTTCTCGACCGGGATGATCTCCAGCTTGCTGATCACGCGGTCGACGCCGCGGCTCTGGCGAGCCAGCCGCTCGGCCGTTTCCTTTTGCTCTTCGCTGGTGACCGAGCCCATCAGCCATGCGATGCCGTCCTGGTATTTGACGCCGACGCGATAGTCGCGGAGTTTGCCGCTGTCCTTTAAGTCTCGGGCGATTTCTTGGGCGATCGCGCGATCGTCCTCGGCGCCCGCCGACGCCCGACTGGCCGGCATGGCCGCCAGCGTCGCGATCGCAAGGCAGAGAATCGTTCTGGGCATGTTCCCCCTCCTGGGCAGTGCGTCGCTGACTGCGGCGAACGACCGCTGGGCGTCAGCAGATGAGCCGTTGTTTCGGTGGTGATGAGCACGCTTGCTTGCCGCCGAGCCCATTTCGGAGCGCAACGGCGGCGGCGCAAGAGCGTCTGCAAGGAAGGATCGGCTACCGGCGGCGCCGAAGGGGAGTTTTTTTCCGATTTTGCGGAGGAATCCGGTGGTAGCGATCGTGAATTCGGAGAAACAAACTTCCGCGCGAGGCGAACGGGAATGGCACGCGGATGAACGCGGATTGACAGGATTTCCGCGGATCTGATCCGTGAGAATCCGTTAAATCCGCGGTCATCCGCGTCCCATTCGACGTTGGACGTGCCGGTTGGGCAGGCCACTGACGTTAAGGACGGCTGGCGTTGCTAGTGTGGCTCGAACTTGTGTTCGCTGCAGTCGAACACCGCGGCGACGATCATCACGCCGAGCGTGGCGCCGGAGAGCAGCCACAGGTTCCAGGCGAACTGTTCGCCGGCGAGCGTCGCAACGGCGACGCCGGCGAGGCCCAATAAGTAGAGGGCCTGGAGCGGCGCCTCGGCGCGGGTGCCCGAATACGCGCGGACGAGGAACGTGGCGATGAGGCCGGCGAGGTGCACGGCGGCCCACAGGCATTGCAGGCTGCAAGCAGAGTTCATGTGGCGTGCCGAGAGTCCGTTCTCGGCCCTGAAGCGAGGAAGAGCGGGGAAGCCGCGGCGCTTGGGCGCGCCTCCTGCGCGAACAAGCGCCGCGATTGTGATGAGCCGCCAGCCAATGCGGGGCGCGGGTCGGCGGGGCTCTCGATGTGCGATTGGCGTGCCGAAGGATAGGGACGGGGCGAATCGCGGTCAATTCAAGTTGGAAGCAGCCGCGGCGAATGGAAGATTTACACGGCCGTGCAAGTTTTCCCCGACCGCACGAAGAAAGCCGCGTCGCAAGCGACGCGGCTAAATGATGACTAGATGATATATTATTGTCTATTTTGACGCCACTTCCGAGGGGATGAGCTTCTTGAGCTCGGCTTCGAGCTCCGCGCTCATCACGTTCGTGTTGGCGACCTGGCCCTTTTCGTTCACGAGGATGAGCTGCGGAAGCTGGATGATGCCCATCTCGGTCGCGAGCCGGCTGTCGAACAGGCCGCCGGGTTCGAACAGTTGCTTCCAGGGCAGCTTATTGGCATTGAGATACGCGACCGCCGCATCCTTTTGATCGTCGAGATTCACGCCCAGCACCTCGAACTTGCGGCCGCCGTACTTGGCGTACAGGTCGAGCAGCTCCTGATGGTCCGCCTTAGCGCTGGGCACCGTGCTCGACCAGTAGTGAATCGCCACGACGCGGCCGCGGTACTGGGCCAGGTCCACCGCGCCGCCTTGCAGCGCCGTGCCCTTGACCGTCATCGGCTTGCCGACCGCCGTCAGTCGGCGGAGCGCACCTTGCGCCCGCGCGGCGTTCGGACTGTTCGGAAACTCCTTGACCAGCCGTGCGTACCAGGCCTCAGCTTTTTTGGGATCGCCCGGTGGAAATTCATTGCCCATCGCCAGTTGGTAGAGCGCCTCGGCCACGTGCTCGCCGGTCTTGTGGTCGGCGACGAATTTCTCGAGCTTCTTGAGCCACTCTTCCTGCACCTTGGCGTAATCGACCTTGGGGTCCGTGATCGCCAGGCCCCACTCGGCCTGCAGGCGGCGGAACTCGACGTGCGTGAGCAATTCTTCGGACGCCTTATCCTGGCGCAACTTGGCTTCGAGCTTCTCGAGCCGCTCCATGCCAGCGGGGTAGGACCCGTCCTGCACGGCGAAGCTGACCATGTCGGCGAGCTGCTTGATCCAGGTGTCGCGATCGGCTTCCGGCGTGGCGGCGGCCAACTGTTCGAGCAAGTCGGCTCGCCTGGCGTTGAGCGCGGGCTTCATGTCCGCCGCGGTCGCGGTAAGTTGCTCGTCGATTTTCTGCAGGTCTTCAAGGATCTTCTGCATCGCCTCGGTCGGCTCGTTGAGCGCGGCGGCCGTGGCCTGAGGCGAGGCGACGCCGTGCGGCGTGTAGAAGAATCCGGCGACGAGCGCTTCGCCGCCGCCGAGGGCGGGGCCGTCGATCAGCCGCCAGGCGCCGTCGAGCTGGACCATGCTGCCCAGTTGCAGTTGCTGGTGCTGCTCGCCCACGCGGACCATGCACCAGGTGTTTTCGTAGACGATCAGATCCTTCGTGCCGCCGCGCGTACCGGCAGGGATGGCGCCGGGGCGCTGGCCGCCGAAGTCGGTGAACTCGGCCGACCGGTCGAGTTTGCCTTCATTCGCAAGCTTATCGAAGGTCTTGATGGCTTCGGCGACGCGCTTGGCAAGCTCGTCGGCCAGCGGCTTGGGGAGGCCAAGGTTGGCCATCTCGTCGCCGCCCAGCAGCAGGCGCTCGAATCGCTTGGGGTCGCGGGTTCGCAGGGCTTCGACGACTTCCTCGGACGCTTCCTCGGCGCTGATCGCCTTCCAGGCGTCGATCACGCCGTCCTCGTTCTTATCGAGGCCCCACCGCGAGCCGCCGGTGTGGAACCAGCGGTACTGGTCGGCCTTGCGATTGAAGTTGGCGTCGACGTCGCGGTACACCTCGAGACCGTTGTGGTAGTAGCTCCAGGTGTCGACGATGTTGTCGCCGTTGGAATCGACGAACTGCCGCAGGATGGCGTTGTCCGGCCCGCGGACCACCCAGCCGGTCGTGCCGTTGATCTGTTCAGCACTGATTTTGCAGAGCTTGGCCTCGTCGGCCGCGGGCTTGTCGTATTCGACGCCGGCCTGGACGGGGGCGTATTTGAGGGCCTCGTCGACCGACGGCGCCGCCGCAAGGGCCGGGGATGCTAGCACGGCCACGGCCGCCCAGGAGAGTGCCAAACGCAAGCAAGACGACATGCCGAACTCCTCACTACCTCGTGACGCGGAAACCTCTGGCTGGCGGGGACGGCGCGCACCGCGAGTGGGTCGCCGAAACGCGCCTCCCCAGGCGTTTATATAGGGCAGGCCGGGCTCGGGGCCAGAGCGATTGGCGGCGTCGACCGGCGGCGTTGGCGTCGCTTGGGGCGTTTGGGTTGGTGGACACTTCGGAGTGCGGCGAAAACGCGCCGCGGACAGGACAGGGGACGGCTCGTTGCTCGAAGTGCAGGCGCCGCAACGGGTTTTGAGAATCAACGGCGGCCCTGGGGCGTCCACTTTGTCCACTTTCGTCCATGTGCGGTGCGTATGGTAGTCAAGGGATTGAAGGGGGAAACTCGTCGCGGCATGAACGGGCAGTCGACGGGCGGCCCGGGTGCCTACGCATCATCAACGTGTGTATACATCATGGCGCGGCCTAATTTCTACAACCAATTGATGGAAAGGAGAACTTGGTGGGCGTGGCGCGTGCCGTCCCTCGTCGTGGCCGCAGCGTCGCTCAAGGGCGTCGTCGTCGCGGGCGAGCGCCGCGGCGAGCGCGTAGCAGGCCGGCATGGCGCGGCTCGCCGGCCAGCGATAGCCGACCAGCAACACGGCCGCCGCGTCGATGGGCGTCGCGGCGAGGACGGCGGAGGTAAGGGAGGTCACACGGATTTCTTCGTTGTTGACGCACTCCGCAGCGGCGTTGGAACGCTGTCACAAGAACATTCTCCGCCGTGCCCTTTTCTCATCCGTGAAATCCGTGTCATCCGTGGTTTTGATTCAGCGCGACTTAGCGCTGTCGTAGCAAGTCACTCGCCGTAGGCGTACTCGACGATCGGTCCTTTTTCCGCCCCCCAGGTCAATTCAATCAACACGGAGTCGGTCGGCCCGTCGATCGTCTGGGTCAGCTCCACAGCGTTGGCGCCGGGCCTTGGGCGACCCTCCGACGGTCGAAGATTTCGCCGGCCTTGCGTTCGTCGGTTTTGGTCGGTTGACCTTTAGAAAACTTGTGCCGAGGGGGGAGCCCTTGAGGAGGGTCGCGTACCGGGAGCCATCCTCATTGCGAAACCGCGGTCTTGCTCGGCATCCCCTGGCATGCCTTTTATTTAGGGTCAATCAAGGGTAAGCTGGACCGTCGGAAGAAGCAGGAGAACCCGTAATTCAAGTTGCGGGCGCGTAGCTCAGTTGGTTAGAGCGCAGCCCTGATAAGGCTGAGGTCCCAAGTTCGAGTCTTGGCGCGCCCACTGCATTGTAACTCTCGCTGAGACAAGGGGATAAGTCTCCTGCCGACGTTCGCTGGCAGACGCTTAGAAGCGCTCGTTCGTGCCGTCGGCGCGCGTGGCTCCCTATCCGCGAAAGCCCGCGGCATGCGGCCGTGAGCACCGAGACGGCGGAATACTTCGACCGCCGCGCAGCGTCACGCCTCGTACACGATCCGCCCGTGCCGCTGGCTGCGGCTGATGCGGTCGGTGGCGTAGAGGCCGGCGAGGACGAACTCGATGCACGAGGCGCGGACGGCCGCGTCCTGGCTGGCGTTGACCTCGAACGCCTTGTCCCAGATCGGCGGGACGCGCTTCACCAGCTCTGCGTAGTGCGACGAGGGGAGCATGTCCCCCACTTCGATCTTCACGCCCTCGGAGAAAATCTGCGCGATCTCGGCCAGGCCGTGCTTGTCGACGTATTCAGCGAACACCGTGGCGATCGCCTCGGCGATGACGGCCTCGAGTACTTGCCGCTCGCTCATCTGGTGCGTGCCCATGAGGTCGAGCTCGAGCTTGCCTAGCGACGAGGCGTAGAGGTGGCCCAGATCGCTGATGCGGGGCACGGCGGGCGACTCGCCGAGTACGGCCGCGCGGTGGCGCGCCGAGGCGATCATCGTGCGGTAGTTGGCGATCGACAGCCGGGCGCTGACGCCGGACTCGTGGTCGACGAACTTGCTCTTGCGCGCGGCGCGGCTGACCTCCTCGACAAGCTCCTTCATGAAGTAGGGGACGATGACATCCGAAGGGGGAGGGCGGAAGGGGGAAGGCGGAAGGTCGAGGTCCGGATCCGTTCCTTCCGCCTTCCCCCTTCCGCCTTCCCCCTTGGAATCCACTTCCTGCTCCAGAATCCGCACCCCGGCGTCGCGCTCCAGCGGGTAATGCGTGTGGATGAGCGAGCCGATGCGGTCCTTGAGTTGGGGGATGACCTTGCCCGAGCGGTTGTACGTGGCGGGGTTCGCGCTGAACAGAATCAGTACGTCGATGTCGAATTTCACGGGATAGCCGCGGATTTGCACGTCGCGCTCTTCGAGGATGTTGAACAGGCCGACCTGCACCAGCTCATCGAGCTCGGGCAGCTCGTTCATCG
>CAYSFP010000115.1:0-19037 GCA_964430075.1 uncultured Planctomycetaceae bacterium
GACGCTGTACAGCGGCGTCGAAGGCGGCAGCCTCACGAGCGAATCGCTCGCCGGCACTTGGACGTTGCCGAGCAACATGGCGCGGCTCGACGTGGAAGACACGATCCACGGCATGGCCGTCGACGAATTGCGCGTCTACTCCCGGGCCTTGGCGTCCGGCGACGTGGCGGCGTTGTTCGCGGAAGCCGAGTGAGCCAACGGCGCCGCATTGCGGCGGCTTGGTTGCGGGCCTTGTGAGTGTCGGCTTTGTCGATCGGTTGTGGCCCACGGGCCACAACCGATTTTTCGCGGGCTTTTTCTGACTTCATATCGCCGCCGCTGGCCCGCTGCCGCTTCTTCGCCTCGGCGGCGTAGCGGCGATCTTGCTCCTTGGCAACTCAATCTAGGGCAACCCGCGACCACGAATCCGGGTTGCCCGATTTTTTGTCGCACAGATTCGCTCGTGCTGCGATGCAACGCCCCCCGGCGACTCCTGGTCCGTCTCTCGAAAGCTCGCGTCAGACGCGACGCTAGCGGCTCGTGGAGAATCGGCTTGCTTTTGCCCCGCGACGTGGCTTATGTTGTCCCCGTCGACCTTGTGGTCGGCCCGTGCCTAGAAAACACGGTTAAGAGCAAGGACAATTCGATGCGCGACACATCAGGCCGAAAGCTCGGAAGTGTAGGCCGGCGTTCAAGCTGTGACCGGGGTAGCCCGGTAGCGAGGCGTCGGCGGGGGACTTGCTCCCCTTTTCTACTACATTTCCGAGCTTTCGGCCTTTTCGTTAAGCGTCGTCGAATGTGTCGCAGAGGCCGCCCAGTTGGGATGGCCCGGCTGGGCGCCTCTTCTCTGCCCGGCGACGCGGAAAGGCCATCCAATGGTCGCTCTTGCTGTCCGGTTCTTCGGACAAACCCCGGTCGTGTGCCACGCCCGACCGCTCTTGAACGAAGCCTACACGGCCGTTCAGCGCGGGCAGTGGATTGAGGCAGGTTGCCGACTGCGCGAAGCGGTGCGGCTCTATCTGCTCGCTGAAGCCGAGTATCACGAAATCGAGTTATCGAAACGCAAAGTGCGGCAGACGCCGCGGGCGATTCTCGACGCATTGTATCGTGCCGAACTGTGCTGCGACTACTGTTTCGAGCGCATCGGCGAAGCCATCGAGATTGGCAACAAGGCAGCGCACTGCCAGTTCGTGACGCCTCGCGATGTTGAGGCCGCTATCGCATCGGTGCATTGGATGCTGGACGAGGCCCCGTACCTGCAACAGCCGATCGCGGCAGGGAGGCTCGCATGATCGATCACCACTACCACGAAGCCAGATACGAGGAGCGCCGCCAGAAGCGTCTCGCCAAGCTCAACGCCCACATTGAACGCGTGGCCCGCGTCTGCGCCATCGGCGACGCATGCTGCCGCGCCATTGAAGCCCTGCAGCCTGCGGCGCGGGGCCACACGTCGCGCAAGGTGACCGAGGACAGCTATTTGGACAGTCGCATCATCAAGACGGAGTCGCCTAACGCGTTGCTGTTCAACCTGGACGCGGAAGGGGGTGCGAAATGACGCTCCGCGAATACGTCGACCAAGTAATGCCCGTCGTCGCTCCCGAGAGAAACCGACGAACGTGCTGGATGCACCGCACGGCCGCCGAGGCGTTGGCGGCGTGGCTAGGCCGAGAACCCGAGCTTTCCGACATGAGCCCGCAACTCGTCGAGAGTTTCCGCAAGGTGGACGCGCTCAACGCGGGAAGGGTGCGATCCGTCATGGCGACTCACGACCCGGTGCGGTTCCGTCCGCGACGCCGCCGGGACGCTCAACCCGCAAACGCTCCGCCGTCGCAAGCGGGCGTGTATCTGCTTAACGTCTATGAGCGGTACGAGGGAACGGCGCTGCGGTCCCGGCGGCCCAATTCGAAGCGGCTCTATCGAACGACGCTCAAGATGTTCGATCGATTCCTGGAACGCCATGCGACAATCGACGATCTCAACGATGAGACGGTCGCTCGGTTCGCCGCATGGCGACTGGGGAAGGGGCTGAGCAAGCACTCCGTCAATAAAGATCTGTTCAACCTGTTGGCTCTGTGGCGATGGTGCTGCCGTAAGGGCATCGTCGAGTTGTGGCCCGACGTCGAACTAGAGATTCCCCCGCGGCGGCAGCCGGTCGCCTGGACGGAAGCGGAAATCAAGCGGCTCTATCAGACGGTCGCCAATCTCGACGGCTATGTCGGCATCATCCCGGCGGCGAAGTTCTGGACGGCGCTCTTGCTCGTGTGCTGGGACAGCGGCGAACGCATCGGCGGCGTCATTGGATTGGATTGGGCCAACGTCGACCTCGACCGCGGCTGGGTGCGATTCGTCGCCGAAGATCGCAAGGGGGCTCGTGATGATAGCGCGGTGCGAATCAGCGATGAGACGATCGACGCCTTGCGCAAGTTGCGTGAGCGGCAGGAGCCTGGGGAGCCCGCCGTATTCCCGCTGCCGTTCGCTCATTCGTCGCTGTGGGGCCATTTCACTCGCATCTTGAAGCGGGCCGGGTTGCCCACGGACGCCAAGAGCAAGTTCCACCGCATCCGCAAGACGGTGGCGAGCTACGCCGAGGCGGCCGGCGCCAATGCAACGGCCATGCTGCGGCACTCCAAGCGGGAGGTGACCGAGGCGTACCTCGACCCGCGGATTGTGAAGCAGCAGCAACCGGCGGACGTGTTGTTCCGGCTGTCGGCGGCGGGAGGTGCGAAGTGACAGCGACTCAATTCCTATGCTGGAGATTGTTTCGGTTGAGGTTGAGTAGTTCCATTCCCCGCGCAGGGACGCGCGGGGCTTCAATTCTGGAGGGCGTAATGACGCGACTGTTGGAATCTGAGCGGCTGCGAATCTTCCGGTTCGAAATCGACAATGCCCAGCACGAAGAGGGGCTGCTGTATGTCGCCTTTTCCAAAGGCGTCGACAGGAACTTCACGCCGATCGCTACGTGCGTGGTCAGCACCAACAATCACGTGGAGTGGCTGGAAACTTCCAACGAGTTTCGCCGGCAGGGCTTTGCGAAGGAGCTGCGGGAAGCAGTTGAAGGAGACGCGATCGCCCACGGCCATGGGAAGTTAATCAGCGATCCCGCAACGGACTCCGGCAGGGCATTCATGCAGGCTATCGGACGCTGGTCGGAAGATGACGCCGAAGTTGACATCGGCTCACTAAAGCAGGCCGTCCGCGACGTCATGCAGAGTTTTGTGGATCGCGGTCGCGACCCCGATAGCGTCTCCTGGCTCGAGAAAATCCACGCGACGATTGAGAGAAGCTTAGAACTGACCGGCGCCCAGTTGTTCCCGTACAAAGACGGCATAGTCGTCGACTGTTGGGAAAGCGTTGAGCGGGAGCAGTCAGAGTAACCCCGCCCCGGCGTCCGCGTGGCGCCGGGGCAATTCATAACCTGGAGGATCAATGAAGAAAACACCCCCCAAGGTCCGCATCGCAGCGCCGAGCGGACGCCCCTTGCAACTGCGGTACACCGACCCCGAAACGGGCAAGGAAATCCGCATCACCACAAAGACGCACGACATGGCGGAAGCGGAAGCGGAGAAGGAAAAGCTTGAAGCCAAGCTACTGCTGGGCATCGACGCCAAGCCGCGGCGGCGGGCGAAGGGCGGCCCATCGATGGCGTGGGAAGAATTTCGCGAACGGTACAGCGACGTGTACCTATCGACCCTTCGCGTCAAGGCGTCCGTCAACTCTGAAAGCCGCCTCGACATTGCCGAGCGTATCCTAAAGCCGCGGACGCTGGGCGACGTTGCCGACAGCGGCACGCTGCACGACCTGCAGCAAAAGCTCCTGGCGGGCGATGAGAGTCGATTCGGCCGGCCGCGTTCCGCGAACACGGTCAAGAGCATCATGGCTGGCGTGCTCGCCGCTCTGAATTGGGCCGCCTACATGGAATGGATTCCGGCCTGCCCGCGCGTTCGCCGCATCAAGACGGCTCGCGTGCGTCAAATGAAGGGACGGCCAATCACGGCCAAGGAGTTCGCCGCGATGATCGTCGCCACTGAGGCAGTTGTGGGCGTCGCTGCGGCTCCGTCGTGGCGTCACCTACTCCGCGGACTGTGGGAATCAGGGTTGCGGCTCGGCGAGCTACTGCACGTTCACTGGAGCGATGAGCGGTACATCGTGCCGGCGTGGCCCAAGGGCGAGCTGCCCGTCCTGCGCATTCCGTCGTCGATGCAGAAGAACGACACCGAGGAGTCAATTCCGCTGCTGCCGGGATTCGAGGCTCTGCTACTCAAGACCCCGGACGACCAACGGACGGGCTGGGCGTTCAATCCGCTGAGCCTGCAGGGCAGGGTAGGGCGGAAGCCGCGGCACGAGCGGTCGAACCCGGATTGGATTGGCAAGGTTATCAGCGCCATCGGGGAAAAGGCGGGCATCATCGTGTTGCCCGAGGCGGGCGACGTGCCGGCCAAGTACGCATCGGCTCACGACCTGCGCCGCTCTTGTGCGGACCGCCTAGTCGCCGCGGGCGTGCCGGAACTGGAAGTGGCTGCCGTGATGCGACACGCCAGCGTAGAAACGACCCGCCGGCATTACGCTCCCGGCAATGTCCAACGGTCCGCGGGCGTGATTCGGGAGAAGTTATCGGCGAACCGTACCTAGGTACAGATTCGCTAGCAATCGACGTAAGTCAATATCCGCGAGAGGGCTCGAACCTCTAACCTTCGGCTTCGGAGGCCGACGCTCTATCCAATTGAGCTACGCGGACCCAGCGATAACAGTCCTTCAAAGGTACCGCCCCATCCGCCCCACGGCAATTGCCGCTGGCCTCGGCTCGTCCGCGGCCAGGGCAGGGCGCCGTCGACCTCCGCTAGCCCGGCGGCCACGCGAGCTTTCGCCCCGCCAGCAAATGGAAATGCAGATGGTCGACCGACTGCCCCCCATCGGGCCCCGTATTCGCCACCACGCGGTAGCCGCTTTCCGCCACGCCCAGCTCGCGGGCAACGCGGCTGATCGCCAGCATGATGTGGCCGATCGCCGCTTCGTCGTCCGCCGAGAGGGCCGCCAGCGAGGCGATCTCCTTCTTCGGAATCACCAGCACGTGCGTCGGCGCCTTCGGATCGATGTCCTCGAACGCCAGGCAGTGGTCGTCTTCGTAGACGATCTTGGCCGGGATCTCGCGGTTGATGATTTTCGTGAAGATCGTAGGCATGGCAATCCAGCGGGCGAAGCGCCGTGCGGCAAGCGAAGCTGCGCGAAGTTACCGAAGCGTCGCCAAGTCGATCGCTTCATCCGGAATCAGCACCGGAATGTCGTCGATGATCGGATACGCCACATCGCCCGCTTCGCGCACCAGCGCGCCGCTAAGCTTTCGCTCGACGGGCTCGCCCGCCAGATTGTGCAGCGTGCCCAAGCTGACGCCCCGATTGAGCTCGGCGACCAGGCTCGGCTCGGCAACGCTCAGCCGTGTGCGCGATTGCGGACATCGGAGAATGTTCAGCAGGCTTTCGGTCATCACGGAAGCGGCCGTTGGCTGAAACAAAGATCAGTGCGCGGCAACAACGCCGCGGCGCAGACTCCGATTGTACTAGATGCGGCGCCCGCGACGCTAGCGATTCACGAGACTGCTGGCAACCAGCCCGCCAAGAGTAATGCCGGGCGAACCCCGCGACCGATAGAGTTGATACGATCGCGCGCTGCACGGACGCTGCTGCGCCTACGGGAAAAACTGGCCCAGCCTCAGGCGAGTAATTCGATGACCGCCGCGCCACGAACTCTTCTGATCATGGCCTGCGTCGCCGCGACGCTCCCGGCGCGGGCCGATACGGTGACCCAAGAAACCGTCGACGGCGTGACCTACCAGGTGACGCGCCGCACGATGCAGGTGCCCGTCGCGCAGACGACGCCGCAGCAGCAGACGGTGTATCGCCAGCAGCTCACAACGCAAACGCTCCAGCATCAGCAGCTCTACACCGTGCCGGTCACGCAATACCAACTCGTGTCGCGGCTGCACGGTCGGTGGAACCCGTTCGTCACGCCGCACTGGACGCACCACTACGAGCCGGTGACGACGTGGCAGCAGCAAACCGCGACCGTTCAGATTCCGGTCACTCAGATGACCTGGGCGCCCGAGACGCGCACGGTTCAAGTGCCGTCGACCACGTACCGCACGGTCGATGCGATCGTGAGCCGCATTCCGATCAGCGCGTCGCCCGCCGCAGGCGGCTCCGGCCAGATGCTCGCGTCCGGCGCGGCGCCGACGAACTCGGCGTCCAGCCCGACCGCAACATTGGCAGCGCGACCGACGGCAGGCGCCGCGGCGCCGCTCGCCAGTGCGCCTCCCACGACGACGGGCGGAGCGGGCGGGCGGGCCATGACGAGCGATCCGCCGCGTGAAGCCTCAGGCTGGCAAACGCCGACGCCCGCGCCCGCCACGGGCCTCGGCGGGCGCTACTAATCGCACCGGAAGCCCGCGGCATGAAGCCGCGCGCTCATCGGCCGCACCGCGGAATTCCGCCGATTGGCGGTCCTTCCCTGCCGCGGCAGCTCCTGCGGCGACTGCTCGTTTCTTGACCGGCGACCGCGAAGTGGGCGATACTTCACGAGCGCCGATCGACTGGAGCAGTCGTTCGGATCATTCAAATTGGATCGATTGATCTGCCGTCTGCAGCGAGCGACCGCCGCGCAGCGAAAAGTCCGCGTTTTGTGCGACTGTGCGCGACGGAGGGAGGGTGCGCTGCGTCCGCTCATCGCGATTGAGTTTTGTTGCACGACTTCTGTTTCGCAATCATGCTGAAGATTCATCGCGCAACCGCGCGTCTGCGCCGCGATGGCAGGAGCTTGGAGGGAGGCTTGCATGCTTGGATTGACATCGACCGAATACGTCCGCGCGCGACGCGCAACTCTGTTCCTCGGCATCATCATGGCAGGGACCGTCACGGTTCATGCCGCGACGGACACGAAGACCGGCGCGGCCGGCGGCACGGGTGGCAGCGGCGCCGCGGGCAATCCGGCGGAGCCAGGCGGCACGGGCGATCCGGGCGGCGACGTAACAGCGACGGCCTCCGGCAATAGCGACGCGACGAACACGGCCACCGCCACAGGCGGCGCGGGCGGAACCGGCGGCAACGGCGGTCTCGGAACCGGCGGAAGTCCAGGCGGCGATGCCGGCGCCGGCGGCGCGGGCGGCGCTGCAACGGCCACGGCGATCTCGGATCAAGGCGCTGGCAACAAGACGGCCACAGCCACCGCCACAGGCGGCGCCGGCGGCGCGGGCGGAAACGTCGGCGCCGGCGCCGGCAACCCAGCCGGCAGCTCTGGCGGCGCGGGCGGCGGCGCCACGGCGACGGCCGCCGCAACTGCCCAAGGATCGAGTTCGGCCAGCGCGTTTGCTACCGCCACCGGCGGCGCCGGCGGCGCCGGCCGCGATGACAATGGCGGCGTCGGCGGCGACGGCGCGGGCGGCGACGACGTCCAGGTCACGGCGACGGCCGCTTCGACCAATGGCACGGCCAACGTCTCGGCCACGGCCACGGGCGGCGCCGGCGGCGCCGGTCAGTTGAACGCCGACGCAGGCGACGGCGGATCCATCGAGTTAATTGATGCCGTCGACGCGATGACCAACGGCACGATCACGCTGACGCAAACGGCGCTCGGCGGCGTCGGCGGCACGAGTATTGGCAGCGGCGCCGCTGGCCTCGGCGGCGATGCCGCCTCAACGCTCGATTTCACGCGCACCGGCAACGGCGGCACCACCGGAACCGTAACCGCCACGGGCGGCGCGGGCGGGGGCGTCAGTGGCGCCTCGATCGCGGGGCTCGGCGGCACGGCCGTCTCAACGCTCTCGCTGTCCGGCGCTGCGACGATGAACGCGACGATCAACGCCACCGGCGGCGCGGGCGGCAGCGTTGCCGCATCGTTCGGCGGCAACGGCGGCCATGGCGGCAGCGCGACGCTCGGCGGCGATGCGTCCACCACCGGCGCAAACGCCGTCACCATCACCGCGACGGCCACGGGCGGCGCCGGCGGAACGGGCCGCGGCGGCAACAACGTTGGCGGCAACGGCGGCGGCGTCACGATCGATCAAATCGTGGCCGACTCGAATCGCGGGAACGTTACCGTCTCGGCGACGGGCATGGGCGGCGCCGGCGGCGCCGGCTTTGAGAGCGCGTTTGGCGGCGCCGGCGGCAGCGTCACGATCGAAGATGCGGTGAGCGTTGGCACGATGCAAGCCGGCAACATAACGCTCACGCAGCGCGCCGACGGCGGCGCAGGCGGCGCCAGCGCTAGCGGAATGGCGGGGGCCGCAGGCACGGCGACGTCGCGGCTGACCTACTCACGCGATAATGGCAACACAACGACGGCGAATGTCCTCGCCACAGGCGGCGCCGGCGGCGGCGCGAGCGCGGGAGGCGCAGCGACTGCGGGCGGAGCGGCGACGACCGAGCTGAATCTCCAAGGAGTCGCCGCCGTCACTGCGAATCAGACGGCCACCGGCGGCGCGGGCGGCGCGATCGGCTTCGGCTCGGAGGGCGCCGGCGGCGCGGGAGGCGCGGCAACGGCGGGCGGATCGGCGACAACGAGCGGCGCTGGCACGATCTCGGCGACGCTCAATGCCATCGGCGGCGCTGGCGGCGGCGCCCAAGGCGCCGAGATGACGGGCGGCGCCGGCGGATCGCCAACGGTCGACGCACTCACGCTCACTGCAGGAACGGGGCTCATTACTGGCGCCGTCGTTGGCACGGGCGGCGCCGGCGGCTCGGGCAACGCTGGCGCCGATGGCGGGGCTGGCGGCGCCGTGAACCTGGAAAACGAACTCGCTGCATCGAACACCGGCAACGTCAATCTCACACAAACCGCGGGCGGCGGCGCGGGCGGCAACGTCGGCGCAGGCGCAGGCGCAGTCGGCGGCGCGGGCGGGGCGGCCGCGTCGGCGTTAACATTCTCCCGCGCGACCGGAGGGACTGTCACAGGCACAACCAACGCCACCGGCGGCGCGGGCGGCAACAGCAGCGGCGCCGGCTCGGCGGGCGCCGGCGGACATGCGACCTCCTCGCTCACGCTGTCGGGAGCGACCGCAACAACCGGAAGCGCCAATGCGACGGGCGGCTCTGGCGGAACACTGGCTGACATGCTTGGCGGCCGTGGCGGCGATGCCACGGCAACTATAATGGTTACCAGCCCCACGACGGCCAATGCCACGGCCAACGCCGCCGGCGGATGGGGGCCGGGGGGGAGCCTGTCTGGCGCCGCGCTGGCGCGCGCGACCGCGCAAGGCGCAAGCGGCGCCGTTGCGACCAATGCGGTTTCGGGCGGCGGCTTGTTCAGCAACGTAGCGACGAGGGCCAACGCTCCTACGTCCGGCACGGTTCGAGCGCGGGCCCACGCCGCCGTTTCCGACGGAATCGCCGCGATGGCGATGGACGCGGCCGACGCCGCCGGCCTGGAGTCGGCTGCGTTCGCCGTGGGCCTGCCATCGCCTGCCGATTACAACGCGTTCTTTCAGGGCAACGCGGAAGCGCGCGGGGCGTTCAACCTCACGGGGATAGCAACGAGCGAGGTGTTGGCCCTGGTGACGATGGGCGGCGGATATGCCCCCGGCGCCACTGGCAGTCGCACCTACTCCAGCACGGCCACGTTTGATATCGACCTTGATCTGCTCACGCACGACCGGCAAGACATGGTGCTGGCCTTTCTCGACCCGGTGGCGGCTGGTACGGGCTTTGACTCGCTGCTGTTTCAGGTAAGGCGGGAGGGCGACCTCGTGGTCAATAAAATGTTCACCTCCGTAATGGAAGCGACTGAGTTCTTCGACGACAACGTGCAAGTCCTCGGCTCGAACGCTGCGGATATGGTCGAAGGGCTGCTCACCTTGGAGTTTGAATTCTCGATGACCACCAACGATGCCAATGCGGGGTTCGCGTTCGACATGCTGTTCGGCAACACGACGTTGGGCGTGCGGCCGATCTCGGCGGACTTCGATTCCGACGGGGACGTGGACGGCAACGACTTCTTGATCTGGCAGCGCGGGCTGGGCGGGGGCTCGACGCTCGCCGACGGCGACGCGGACGGAGACGGGACCGTTACCGCGGCAGACTTGCAGATTTGGCGCGATCAGTTCGGCACGATGGCGGGGGCGCCGGCCGCTGGCGGCGCCAGCGCTGTGCCCGAACCGGGATCAGCGGCGCTGGTGATCCTCGGGGCGACGGCCTTGGGAGTTCGGCGGCGCCGGGGAACTGCGGCCTGACCAGGACCGCCTTCAAATTCCGCTCCTCGCTCGGGCTGGCTATCGGCCATCGGCTCTCGGCCAAACGAAGACGACGGCCCACGTTCTGGCCGACAGCGGAGAACCGACAGCCATGCAGTCAACGGATCATTGACGACGCAGACTTCAATAAGTCAGACTTTCAATCAGTCCGCCAAAGCATGCCCAGTCTGTTCGATGCGGATATAGCTTTCGAGCGCTGAAGCGCCGTTGCCGCGAAAAGCGCCCGTGACCGGCGCTGCATCCGCGGCGCAGGCAGCCGCTGCAACGGAAACGTAACCCTGCGCCACAGCCAGTCCCCGTGACGGGTCGTAGCCTCGCCATCCGCCCCCAGGTATGTAAACCTCGGCCCAGGCATGCAAATCACAGTTGTCGGCGAACCCTGAAGGCTGTTCGTAGCCGCTCACGAACCTGGCGGCAATTCCTAGTGCACGGCACGCATCGATGAACAGAACGGCCAAGTCGCGGCAGGCGCCGCCGCCATTTTGCCAAGTGAACTCCGGCGGCCAAGCGTCGCCCGCCTCGCGCCGCTCGACGGTGAGCCGTTCATAGATCGTGTTGTTCAGCGCGGTCAGCAGAGGCATAAGTGCGTCGCCAGCGACGTGTCGCATCCTCGACGCCAGCACCGCCACTTCATCCGGCTCTCCCGTCGGCGGCTTAACCCGCTGCAGGTACGGAATCAGCAATTCGACTTCTTGGCCGTAGTGCAAGGGCAGCCTCGTCTGCGCGACATCAAGCAAGAAATCGAAGGGATTCTCCCGATGGATGTCGACGACAGCGCGGGCGGAGATGGAAAGGCTCGTGTGCGCGCCTTCAAACCAAGCGTGAGTCGTGACATTGCCGGCCGCATCCTGCCAAGTGGCGCGTCCCGAGGGGGCCGGATCGATTTCTAATTGGAAGTCCGTGAGCAACTGGGCGCCGTCAGAACGGGGCTGAAATCGAAATCGGTGGGGGTCCAGAGACACGGGCTGGGAAAACTCGTATCTTGTGCTGTGCACGATTTCTAGTTCCATGATGGCGCCCAAATCTTAGAGACATGGTTACGGCCCGGTCGTTCGAGTCTCGACATGAGGAAACTGCACGGCCACCGTGCGGTCTTGGAGTCGTCTGGTGACCGGCGCCATCCAGCCCGTGGGCATTTCTCGCACCGAGCTCCTCAGCCGATCTTGCCACCATTCGGACATCGACAGCAGGTCATCCTTTTGATAGCGATACTCGACCAGTTCATGACTGTCGCGGCGGTAGAGTACGACGTCGAGCGGGAAATCAACGTCCGAAGCGCTGATCCGCGTCGAGTCGAACGCCAGGCATCCCACGGTGAGAGCGAAGGACATGGTGTCTTCATATTTGAGCGTCCGATCGAGGACGGGCTTGCCGTACCCGGAGGCCCCGATGATGTGATAGGGCGTCCCTCGGTCGATCTCCACCCAGTTGCCTTCGGGGTAGATCATATAGAGTCGATGCTCCCGGTCATTCTCTAGCTGGCCGCCGAGCAATGTGTGGATGTTGAACGACAACTGCGACCGCTCGAGGTACTCGCGGTCTTCTTGAGCGACGCGGCGAATCTGCTCGGCAAACAGGTTTGCGATATGAAAGAGACGACCGTGCGTTGGCGCGTCGCCTCCGTCGATGATTTCATCAAAGTAAGTCAGAGCTTTGTCGCGCACCGAACGCAGCCCCGACGTCATCAGAAACATCGCCGAGCCGTGATACTGGTACAACGCCACCTTCTTGGCGGTGATGCACTCGCTGCCGGTCGTCACGCGCGTATCGGCAATGCCAACGAGTCCCTCTTGGACTTTCATTCCCAGACAAAATGTCATGCCGCCATCAGCCTATCTGTTGAAACTGCTGCCCCATGGACTGCTGCATGGACTCGACGGGCCGCGGCGCAAAGAACGTCTCGTGAATGGCACGGCCGACGCCATTGAGCCGCAACTGGAGATCATCGACAAATTCGTGCAATCCACGCTCGATGATCTGCGGCGCCGACGCGTAGGCCAGCTCCGAGCGCAGCTGTCCGAGCTGCTGCTCCGGCCGATTGGCGAACCCGCCCAGGCCTGAACCACTGATGGCGTGAAGCGACTCATTCGCCTTGGTAAGACAATAGAGCACCGCCCGTGGAAATTCACGATCGAGGATCAGAAACTGCACCACCGACGCAGGTTGAATTTGCCCATGCCGCTGCCGATACATCTCCAGAGCACTCGCCGACCGCAGCAAGGCCGACCACTGGATATCGTCGTACGGCGTGCCCACGTCGTCGGGGCTCGGCAGCAGAATGAAGTATTTCACGTCGAGAATGCGAGACGTCTTATCTGCTCGTTCCAGCGATCGCCCGAGGCGGCAGAAGTGCCATCCCTCGCCATGCGTCATGGTGGCGTCCGTGACTCCCATAAACTGTTGACCGGCGACGCGGATTTGCTCGAAAAAATCATAAGACTCTTCGAGCGCCGCCTGTTCCGCGCCGCTTTCCCGCATAAACAAATAGAAGCGATTGATGTGCTCCCACATCTCCGAGGAGATGCTCTCGCGCACGGCGCGGGCGTTCTCTCGAGCGGCCCGAAGGCAGGATGTGATCGAATTAGGATTGTTCCGGTCGAATGTCAGGAAGCGAATGACGTTGTGTTTGCTAGGCGTTCCGTAACGCGTCTCGAACTGCTCTCGATCGCCGCTGGTGACGACGAGCGGCATCCACTGCTGTCCGACATCGCCCGGCAGGTCCAAGTTGAGATTGAGATTGACGGCGATGAACCGGGCGACATTCTCCGCCCGTTCAATGTACCGGCTCATCCAGCAAACGGAATCGGCAACTCGGCTCAGCACGCTTCCACTCGCGTTTGCTCATCCGAAAGGATCCATGTATCTTTGCTCCCGCCGCCTTGCGAGGAGTTCACCACCAACGATCCTTTGCGCAGCGCGACCCGAGTCAGTCCGCCTGGCAAGACATAGATCTCCCTGCCAAAGACCACGAATGGCCTGAGGTCGACGTGTCGCCCCTCCATGCCGCACTCGGTAAGCACAGGCACGCGAGACAGGTTCAACGTGGGCTGCGCTATATAGTTTCGCGGCTTGGCACGAATGAGCTCGGCGAACGTTTGCCGCTCTGCCTCGGTGGACCGGGGACCGATGAGCATGCCGTATCCGCCAGATTCAGTCGCCGGCTTCACGACGAGCTTCGCGAGATTCTGGAGGACGTAAGCCCGCTGTCGAGGTTCCCAACACACATACGTTTCGACATTGGGAATGACCGGCTCTTCCTTGAGGTAGTAGCGAATGATCTCCGGGACGTAGGCATACACGACTTTATCGTCGGCGACTCCAGCGCCGGGCGCATTGGCCAGCGCCAGGCGCCCCTGTCGGTAGACGCTCATCAGCCCAGGCACGCCGAGCATCGAGTCGACCCGGAATGATTCTGGGTCGAGAAAGTCGTCGTCGATGCGGCGATAGATGACGTCGACTCGCTGGAAACCGCGCGTCGTCCGCATGTAGACATAGCCGTCGGAAATCACCAGGTCGCGGCCTTCGACCAGCGGGATGCCCATCTGTTGGGCGAGGAAGGAATGCTCGAAATAGGCCGAGTTGAAAGCCCCTGGCGTGAGCAACACCACGTTCGGCTGCCGGACCCGGTCTTGCATCAGCGCCTGCAGAGCTTCGAGGAGACGGCTGCAGTAGTCATCCACTGGCCGCACGCGGCCTTCTTCGAAAATCTGCGGAAACGTCTGCTTCATCAGTTGTCGATTTTGCAGCACGTAGGAGACCCCCGAGGGGCATCGCAGATTGTCCTCGAGCACATAAATCTGACCTTCTCGGTCGCGCACCAGGTCGACGCCTGTGATGTGACACCACACTCCCAGCGGCGGCGACAGGCCCATGCACTGCTGCCGAAGCGCAGTGCAGCTCCGAATGACAAACTCCGGCACAACGCCATCGCGAACGATCGACTGCTTGTGATAGATGTCGCGAATGAACGTGTTCAGAGCGACGATCCGCTGCTTTAACCCACGCTCGATCCAGCTCCACTGGCTCTCGACGATAATCCTCGGACAAATATCGAAGGGAATAATCCGCTCGGCGCCTTCGTGATCTCCGTACACGCTAAACGTGATCCCTTGCCGCTGCATGGACCGTTCGGCGGCGTGTTGACGGCGTCGTAGCTCTTGGTCGTCAAGCCGCCACAATCGATCGTACAAGGCGCGGCAGTAGCTCCGAGGGTTGCCGCTGCCGTCGAACATCTCGTCGTAGAAGTCGCCGACTTCGTACGGATGGCCTGTAGCATTACTACGAGCCCCCTCGGGGATACTAGTCTCTCGCGCTGGCCGGTTGGCGTGAATCACATCGGGGAGCATGGACGACCGTTCCCATGTACGTCTGAAGGCCGCCCGCGCAGAACCGTCTGAGCAGCGCCAATCCCTAGGAGAATGAGGCGCGGCGCAAAGAAGCAATTTGCGTTCCAGCTGACGAACTACTGCTTCTCGGGGAGTTTACGCGTGAGATGATTCGATTCGCGTGCGACTTGGGCAGTTGATGCTCATGATTTGAGCAAATTTGGGCGAGAAGTGCGGAACCTCCCACGGCTCGTGTTTTATTGGCCCGACAGGAAATGAGCCTGGGGGCTGGAGTCAGGGATCACTCGCAACTCGCGAGATGAGACTCTCGCCTTGCAGGTCGGCGGAAATGAGTCCCAGCGTAAAGCGCGCCTTGACCGACAGGTTGACGGCGCCGAACGCGATGTCAGACGGCGCGATCGTCATGCCTTCGCCGGGGGAGTAAACCAGGGCGATTGCACGTTAATTCACGCTCCGCAGAGGACTTGTAGCCGGTAGTCGTCCCATGCGGCGCAGAGGCGTTTGTTCTTCACGCCGACCTTCTCGGTGGCGTTGTTCTTCAATACGCCGAGAGCCGCTCGTCGCAGCAGGCTGAAGTTGACGTCGGCGTGGCCTTTGCGAATGCGGCATTGGTCCTCGCCGAACGTCACGTCGCTTCTGCCAGTGGAGCGAGTTTTCGATTCCCCAGTGGCCGCGCATCGCCTCGGCGAACTTCGCACCGTAGTACCGGACATCGCTCGTTTCCTTGCCGTCCTTGGTGCGGGTGACGCGCACGGCCATGCGTGAATTGCCTTCAGGTGCGGCCACGGTTCGGCCAGCGGGAAGTCCTCCGGCCGCTGGGCCAGATCGTAGTACCGATCGTCCTCGCGACCGTGTCCCTTCTCATGCGTCTCGCACCGGCGATGGGGGACGCTCGCCAGATCGTCCTCCAACTGCTCGCTGAAGAAATTGCGGACGCTTCGCACAGCTTCGGCTGATTGTCCTTCACAGCCAGCACGTAATCGGCCTCGGCGGTCACGATCTGTTCGGCAATGTTGCGCTGGCAGCCCATCGCATCGATCGTCACCAAACACCCCTTGATTTCCAGCAGTTCCATGCCTTAGTCGAACTCGACAAGAATCTGACCGCCCTGAACGGAATCGCCGACGTCGAAGGCGACCTTCGCCACCTTGCCTTCGACGGGAGAGGTGATCGTGGTCTCCATTTTCATGGCTTCGAGGACCATCAACTCATCGTTCGCCTGAATCGTCTGGCCCACCTGGGCGGACACCTTCACCACAACGCCGGCCACCGGGCTGCGGCACACCTTCGCTTCGTCAACCGCGCCTCCTCCGGGCGGTGCAGCCGCAGGCCCCGTTCCGGTGGGAGGAAAACTCGCTCGCGGCGCGGCGGCCGGGAGGGTCGCGTGCAAATCGGGCCGATGGACTTCCGGCTCAATGGGCTCCAGGTCCACCTCATACGTCTTGCCGTCGATTGTCAGCCGATACTTCACGCGGAAGCGCCTCCTAGTCGCGTTGAATGGCCAAAGCGTGCGATGCCTGGACGGTCACGCGGCCCTGCTGGGCCCAGGCCGTGCCGCCAATAAGTGTGACCTGGCGGATGTGCGGCCGCACGCCCAGGTGAGCCGCCAGAACCGCGCTGATCACGGCCAGGAGTTGGGGCGTGATGTGGTCAGGAGCTGGTTGACTTTTTGCGGCGACCGCGTCGCCGTCGCCACCGGGAGCCCGCGGCGGCTGCTCCGTCAGCGCCGATTCCAATGCCGCGATGCGGTGCGAGAGCGCCGCCACGGCGCCGCGCAGTTCGGCGAGCGTCTCGGCAAGCGACGATTTTCGATCGACGTTGGCGGACATGGAGGACCCTTGAGTCACAGAGGGATCAAGCCGTGCTTCTTCGGCGGGCGGTAGTCGCGCTTCGTGTGGAGGTACTCGAGTGCCTGGGCCACGCGGCGCCGCGTATCGGCCGGTTCGATGATGTCGTCGATCAATCGCCGCGCGGCCGCCACATAGGGCGTGGCGAACTTCGCTCGGTACTCCTCGATCAACTCGGTCCGCCGCGCCGCCTTGTCTTGGGCCTGCTGCATTTCCTTGCGAAACACGATTTCCACGGCGCCTTCGGCGCCTATCACGGCGATTTCCGCGGTGGGCCATGCCAGCGAGCAGTCGGCCCCCAGGTCGCGCGAGCACATCGCCACGTGAGCGCCGCCATACGACTTACGCAGAATCACCTGAATCTTGGGCACGGTCGCCGCCGAGTAGGCGAACAACAGCTTGGCGCCGTGACGAATGATACCGCCGTATTCCTGCTGCACGCCAGGGAGAAAGCCGGGCACGTCGACGAAGGTCAACAGCGGCACATTGAACGCGTTGCAGAATCGGATGAACCGGCTGGCCTTGGTCGAGGCGTCGACGTCGATCGCTCCCGAGAGCACCGACGGCTGGTTGGCGATGACGCCCACGGGGCGGCCGAGGAGGCGGGCGAACCCGACGACCATATTCCTTGCGTGGCCGGCCTGCGACTCGAGGAAGTCCTCGTTATCGGCGACGGCACAGATGACATCGCGCACATCGTACCCCTTCTTGGGGTCGATTGGGACAATCGAATTCAGCGCGGGATTGGGATCGACGTTGCCGTCAGACGGCAGCCGCGGCGGGTCTTCCAGGTTGTTCGACGGCAAGAACGAAAGCAACTTGCGGCAGTAGGCCATGGCTTGCTCGTCGTTGTCGGCGATGAAATGGATCACGCCCGAGTTGACCATATGGGCGTCGGGCCCGCCGAGCGCTTCCGCCGTAATTTGCTCGCCGGTGACCTGCTTGATGACCTGCGGGCCCGTGATAAACATCTGGGCCTGACGGGTCTGGATGATGAAGTCGGTCAGCGCCGGCGAGTACGCCGCGCCGCCCGCGCAAGGCCCGCAAATCAGCGACACCTGGGGCACCACGCCCGACAGCATGACGTTGTGATAGAACACCTGCCCGTAACCCGACAGCGAGTCGACGCCTTCCTGCACGCGGGCGCCCCCCGAGTCGTTGATGAACACGAACGGGCTGCCGGTCTTGAGCGATCGGCTCATGGCGTCGGCGACTTTGAGCGAGTGCACCTCGCCGGCGGAACCGCCGAGCACGGTAAAGTCCTGGCTCGCGAGATGAACGAGTCGGCCGTCGATCGTCGCGGCGCCGGTCACGACGCCGTCGGCAGGGACCTCTTTGCCGGCCATGCCGAAGTCCGTCTGCCGGTGCTCGGCAAACTGGCCGAACTCGTCGAACGTGAGCGGATCGACGAGCGTCTCGACGCGCTCGCGGGCGGTGAGTTTGCCCTGCTCGTGCTGCTTGTCGAGGCGCTCGCGGCCGCCGCCGAGCTCGATGCGCTGGCGTCGCTCGCGGAGCGACTCGACCAATTCGTCCATGGTGGGAAGAGTTTTGACGGCCATGGCTTCTTCCATTCGTTACGCGGTTTCGACCGTGACTTGATGCGTCGTGCCGTTGATGCTCACTTTGTATTCCGTGCGGGCGGCCGCGGGCGATATGCCGTTTCTTGGCTTGGCCTCGGTCTTGGCGGACGAGGGCGCCGCTGCGGCCGGCGCTCGACCGACATTTTTCGGCCCCTCGCTGCGCTGCGCGAAGAACTTCGGCGCCACCTGCGGAAACATCGCGCAGGTGAGCACGTCCTCGTCCGAACCGTTGCAGCCCGACAACGCCAGCGCAGCCTTGCGCAACTGGTCCCATTCCGGTTTGAGCCGATCGGCCGGTCGACCGGTGATCGCCTCCTTCTTGGCGTGCGCGGCGGCGGCGGCGATGACTGCGGGATCTCGCGGACCAATCGTTTCGCCGTAGTAACCGAGCATCAAGTCGGCGAACTCGCCGGTCAGCGCTTTGTAGCGGCCCATCAGCACGTTGAACACGGCCTGCGTGCCGACGATTTGGCTGGAGGGCGTCACCAGCGGCGGGTAGCCCGCGTCGCGGCGCACGTTCGGCACCTCGGCCAGCACGTCTCGCATGCGGTCGCCGGCGCCTTGCTGCTTGAGCTGGCTTTCCATGTTCGAGATCATGCCGCCGGGAATCTGGCTATCAAAGATTTCCGTCTCCACGCCGACGAACTTGGATTCAAACTCGGCGTACCGCGGGCGAATCTTGGCGAAATGGTCCTTGATCCGCAGCAGTCGGCCTTTATCGAGCTTCGTCGCGTACCCTGTCCCCTCTAGCATCTCGACGACCGCTTCCGTCGGATTGTGGCCTGAGCCGAGGCTGAGCGAGGAGATGGACGAGTCGACGACGTCGGCGCCCGCTTCAATCGCCTTCATGAGGCTGACGAGCGTGACGCCCGTGGTCGCGTGAACGTGGACGTGGACGCGCGTCTCGTCGCCACAGGCTTGCTTGATGCCGCGGACCAGGTCGAATGCCGGCTGCGGACGCAGCAACGCCGCCATGTCCTTGATGCAAATGGAATCGCAGCCCAGCTCGCGAAGCTCTTGCGCCATCTCGACGAACTTCTCGACGGTGTGC
>CAYSFP010000116.1:0-18904 GCA_964430075.1 uncultured Planctomycetaceae bacterium
GCCGAACCCCAGCTTACCAGCACCCAGCAAGACTACGAATGCCTTCTTACGCCCGAATGGGGAATGGGGAATGGGGAAAAACGCATCGTCACGGCTTTTCCTTCCGCCTTCCGCCTTCCCCATTCGCCGTCAGTCCTGGTGGAACACCTCGACCAGCGGCGTGGAGCGCGGGCTCTCGTCCTCGCTGGTTTCCATCACCTCGGCCATGTGCGACCACCAACGGCGGCAGACTTCGGTTTGGGCGATCGCCTGCCAGCGGGCTTCGTCTTCGAGCTCGACGTACGCGAAGAGTTGGCTCGTCTCGGGATGCAGGAAGATCGAATAATTGTAGACGCCGTGATCGGCGAGCGTTTGGGCCAGCTCCGCCCAGATGGGGTTGTGCCGCCGCTGGTACTCGGCGTGCTGGTCGGGGTGGACGTGCATGACGAAGGCGCGGCGGAGCATGGCGGAGGGTTCAGGGTTCAGGGTTCAGGAGGGGAATAGCCCCCGGCGCAAGCCGGGGGTTCGAGGGGTCAGGGGTCAGGGGTCAGGAGACGGGAGAGCAGGAGACGGGAGACGGGAGACGGGCGTCGACGCGGCTTTAGATTGATGACGACGCGATCGTAACATTCGCCGCTTGGCGCCGCTACGACACATCGTCGGCGCTGTTCCTTGCGTTGCCGCGAGGGGCGTTGCATACTTTCCGCTGCCCTGCCCCCCTCGCGCGAGCCGGTCGCGCCCTTGGTCTTGATGGGACGACGCGCCATGCTGCGACATGCCCTGGTTCCCTTGGAGGCCGCCGCCTACGGCGTTTCTTATGCGTTCCTGCAGAACCTGATTCGCTCGCCCAAGCCGCTCGATCCGGAGTATGCCTGGCACTCGATCACGCGCGAGATGCCTTACGGGACGAAGTGGATTCGTGAGAGCTGGCCGATCAAGCCGCTGCGGCGTCCGCTGTTGGCCGCGAAGATGCGGCAGGATCACGTGCTGGGCATCTCGGCCCACTACGACGTGTCGAACGACTTCTACAAGTTGTTTCTCGACCAGCGGTACATGTTCTACTCGTGCGCGGATTTTCACGATCCGGGCGAGACGATCGAGGAGGCGCAGCAGCACAAGGCCGACCACATTCTGGGGCTGATCGACCCGAAGCCGGGCGAGAAGATTCTGGAGCTGGGCTGCGGCTGGGGTTCGATGCTGCGGCGCCTCGCCGAGGCCACCGGCGACAAGGAGAATCTCTACGGGCTCACCCTGTCGCGCGAGCAGGAGAAGTTCAACCGCGAGCACAACGGGTTCAAAGTCGACTTCGACAACTTTATCACGCGCGAATATCCCGAGAACGAGTTCGACGCGATTTACTCGATCGGCGCGTGGGAGCATGTGCGGCAGCACGAGATCGAGCCGCTCTTGGCGAAGCTTTACAAGGCGCTGAAGCCGGGCGGGCGGCTCGTGCAGCACTTCATCACGCGGGTGAACGACGAGCTGATCGCCACGGTGGCCTGCTCGCAGATTTACTTTCCGGGATCGCTGGGCGCTTCGTACCGGTTCCACAGCAAGGCGCACGACCGCGCCGGCTTCCGCACGACGCACCGCACGATGCACGACTACCGGCCCACGCTGCGGGCATGGTTCGACAACCTGGTGGTCCGCAAGGAGGAAGCGCTGCAGATCGTGCCGGTACCGGTGTACAACCGGTACCTGACGTTCTTCCCCGCGTCGTGGAAGTACTTCGACGAGCACTTTGGCGTAGTGATTCGCTGGGTGCTGCGAAAGCCGGGGTCGTAGTTGAGCCCCGCCGTGCCATCGAGAGGCGCCCATAACCGCGAGCATACTTGCTCGCCGGCGCGCACCGAACGGCCCTCCCGTCACTCAACGACATAGGCATACAGCCAGCGGTCGATGACGACGCCGTCCTTGATCGCGCTGCGGCGCATCGTCCCCTCGCGCACGTAGCCGGCTTTCTCGAGCATGCGGGCGGAGGCGGGGTTCCACTCGAAGACCCACGCTTCGAGCCGCGTGAGCTGGAATTCGGCGAGCGCCCATTGCGTGAATGCGGGCACGGCCTCGCTCAGGATGCCGCGGCCCCAGAACGGCTCGCCGAGCCAATAGCCGATCTCGGCGGCGATGCGCTCGATGTCGTCCTTGAGCCGCAATCCGATGCCGCCGACGGCGGCGCCGTCGACATCGATGGCGAAGTTGGTCGGCCGCGGCGCCGCAAGCGCACGGCCGATGAACTCGTGGGCGTCGGCTTCGGCGTAGGGATGCGGCATGAGGTCGCGCAGGTTGCGCCACACCTTGCGGTTGTTAGCGTACCGGGCGATCGACGCGGCGTCGTCGCGGCGAAAGGGGCGGATTGTGCTGCGGGCGAGAGGGAGCATGAGGGCGAGGACGCAGCGCGAAGGCGTCAGGTTCGCATATTCGGTGGTATCGTCGCCCTTGATTTTGGCGTTTGTTGGGAGTGCGTGATACGATTGCGTGAAGGAGATGACAGCATGCAGATCACGATACCAGCAGACGCCGAAGCGCTCGTAAAAAGCCGAGCCGCGGCGGCAGGGTTTAATGACGTCTCGGAGTACGTCATCGCCCTGATCTTCAAGGAGAACGGCAAGGAGTCGCGCAGCGAGGTCAGCCCAGGTGTAGAGACCGCTTATGAAGCGGCAATGCGGCTCGGATTGATTGGCGGCTGCAAGGGTGGTCTTTCGGATCTGGCGACAAACCCGCTGCACATGGAAAGCATCGGGCGATGGGCAAGTGAACCCTGCCGCTCCCGCGCTGAATGAGTCGACATTGAGCAACGACGTCATCACAACCGAATATGCAACCACCGACTTCGACTTGGAGTCGAACACTCCTTTCGACGCGCTTCACAATGAACTTTTGAAATCGTGCTGCGTCCTCCATTACACAGAATGGGACGACGGCACGTGGCGCGCGATTATCGAGGCAGACGACAACGAGGACTACCGCGACCGCGATGCCGCGATGGACATTCTCTTCATTCTTAAAGCCCTGAATTCGTTGTCCACGCCAGCGAAAGCAGAACTGGATGGCTGCTATCTCCGCGAATTCAATATCGGTTTCCCCTGCGGAGACACTTGGGCTTTCGCACACCAGCTTTCGCAGGCCGTTGTTCGTGCTGTCGCCGACGCCTCGTGCTCGATCGCGGTTACGTTGTATCCCATGCGAAATGCCGACGGGACGCCGAAGATGTAACGACAGTCGTTGCTCGCTTCTTCGAGGCTGACCGCCCGCTGCCGTCTCACGCTCACCGCGGCAGCCACTGCGTCGGGTCCTGCCGATAGAACTCTGCCAGTTCCTGGTACAGTTCGGGATGCGCTCGCCGCATGAGATGCGGCAGTTCAAAGAACCGCTCGCTGGCCACGGCAAAGAATTCCGCGGGGCTGCCCGCGACGTCGTAATCCAGCAGCGTCGGCTCGCCGCGGCGGGCGTCGTCCTCGAGCCACTGGAGCTCCTGCTCGCTGATTTCAAGCCATCGCTCTTCGCCGTCCCGAGTGAGCGGCGGCACGCCGTCCATCGAGCCGTTGAGGCCGTCGAGGTGGTGGGCGAACTCGTGGATCACCACGTTGCGGCCGTCGGTCGGGCCGCGGCGCTCGTCGCGCACGGCGGCCCAGGAGACGAGCACTGGGCCGCGCTGCCAGGCGACGCCGTCGAGCGCCGACGGCTCCGGCAGGTGCGGGTTGTGAAACTTCTGGTCGAGCGAGAACCGCATCGTGTCGGGGTGAACGACGATGGTCTCGAGCCGGTCGAAAAAATAGGGCTCGTCCAGGCCGCTGACCATGAGCGCCGCGTAACCGGCGATGGTGACGCGCATTTCGTCGGTGACTTCGAACCCCGCGGCGGCGCCCCAGTCTTTCTCGCCGAGCATCACCTGGACGATCGTGGCGAGGCGCTCCTGCTGGGCGGCCGGAAGATAACGGACGTGGCGCACCCGGCGGCGCAGCGTTTCGCGACGCTCGATCGAGAGGGGCTCGGCCAGCAAACGTCGTCGTCGGCGACCTTTCATCCAACTAAACACCATGCCAGCACGATACCGCACGGCGTCGGCCAATGGCAGGCGGGTGCGGAGGTCAAACGGGCACGGCGTTCGCCACAGGTGGCCCTCGGCGTTATCGCGGGCTAACTTTGGGGTGACGCATACAAAATCGCCCAGTTGCACGACTGTGAGACGGGAGGCCCGTTTTGTCCAAGCCGCTGTTGTTCGACCCCAGTGAGTACCGCGAACTGAGCTCCGACGAGCGGGGCCTGCTCGAAACCGGGTATCAGAAGGCGCTCGAAGCGCTGCGGCGGAACATTACGCCGCGGGGCTTTTCGGCCTGCTCGCTGTCGGACAACCAGGTACGGGGAACCGACGCGAACTACCGCTCGGTGTGGGCGCGGGACGGGGCCAAAACGATCATCTGGTCGATCGATTTGGACGACGCGGAAATCCGTGCGTGCCAGGCGCAAACGCTGCGGACGATCCTGTCGCATCAGGCGCCCGCCGGGCAACTGCCGGCCCATGTCCTGATCGACACGGACGAACCCGAGTACGGCGGCGTCGGCGGCATTACGTCGATCGACGGCGCGCTGTGGATCATCATCGCGGCATTACACTATGCCGATGCAACGGGCGATTGGGACCTGATCGAAGAGTTTGCCGATCGGCTGCAGCGGGCGATGGACTGGCTCAGCGGGCTGGACGCCAACAACTGCGGTCTGCTCGAGATTCCCGAAGCCGGCGATTGGACCGACCTGTTCGCCCGCAGCTACCACGTGCTGTACGACGAGGTGCTGTGGCATCGCTGTCTGACCGCGTACGCGACGATTCTGGAGCACCAAGGCGAGCCGCAGCGCGGCCGCGACTATCGCAACTGGGCGGCGCATGTGAAAAGCGTGATTCTGCGGCGCTTCTGGCCGACCACGGCCGCCGACGAAGCGCAGGTGGGCAAGAGCTTTGCCGACGTGCAATACGAGCTCGGCGATGCGAGCTACCTGGTCGCCCAGATTTCGCCCTTTGGCTACAGTTGGCGGTGCGATGTGTATGGCAACCTGCTGGCGTACATGAGCAACCTGGTCGATCGCGAGCGGGCGCTGATGACCTTCCGCTTCTTGTGGGGCGTCGGGGCGAACGAACCGGCGCCGGTGAAGAACATGTACCCGCCGATCCAGTCGGGCGATTCGGAATGGCGCGATTATTTTGCCGTTAATGTCCTCAATCTGCCGAACCACTACCACAACGGCGGCGTGTGGCCGTTCGTGGGAGGCATGTGGGTGCGGTATGTGCACAAATTGGGACTGCGCGACATTGCCCGACGCGAGCTCGTGAAACTCACGCACTTGTGTGCGCAGGGCGTGGCGTTCGAGTGGGAGTTCAACGAGTGGCATCACGGGGTCACGGGGCGCCCCATGGGCAAGGCGTACCAGGCGTGGAGCGCGGCGAGCTACCTCAAGGCGTGCCACGATCTCCATTTGGAGCCGAAGATGGACGACCGATTGTAGAGCCGGTTTCAAGACCCCTCCCTCGAAGGGAGGAGCGAGGGGAGGGATTGAAATTACTCGTACAATTCGCCCCTCACCCAACCTCTCCCCTCAGGGGAGAGGGGTTTTGAACCCGGCTCTAGCCAGCCAGTGCTGGGCGCCTTCGAGAATGCCGCCGGCGAATCCGCGACGGCAATGGTACACATTGGCGCCCTCGAGATCCTTCAATTCCGCGAGCGCGTTGGCCACAACGACGCCGCGAAAATCGTGCTGGAACATGGCGAGGTCGTTGAGCGTGTCGCCGCAGGCGATCACATCGCGGAACGGGACGTTCCAGTGCCGGGCGAGAAACGCGGCCGCGGCGCCCTTGTCGACGCCGGCGGGCAGGACGTCGAGATCGCGATCCGAGCTGTAGACCAGTTGCACGTCGAGCGCTGCCGCCTTCAGCAGACTGCCCCATGCGTGCAGGTCGTCGCTGGACGCTTGATGCGCGTAATAGCTCACCTTGAAATTCGACTGGAACTCGATCGGCTGCAGCGTCAGGCGATTGTCCGCGGCAAGCACCTGCCGGACGCGGGCGGCGTTCCATGTGCCGTCGATGGGCGGCCAGCCATCGAGCGGCGCGCCCGAGCGGCCGTCGACGATCTCAGTTCCCACGCCGCCGATCAGCGCGTCGGGCATCGGCAGCCGGTACTCGTCGATCGAGCGCACGAGCGACTCGGCGAAGCGCCCGGAATTGAACGCCAGCAGCACGTCCGCGCGGCGCGGCTGCCACCACGCGAGAAACTCGGCGAGCGCTCCGTCGTCCCCCAGCAGCGTGCCATCGACGTCGGTGACGATCAGGGACTGACTGGCCACGCCGTTTCCTCCGCCAATTGTTGCACGGCCGCGAGATCGCGCTCGACGGCTTCGCACGGGTCGTCCTCGGCGTTGCCGGGCGCGTCTTCGATGAATCGCACCAGTTGCTGGGCAATGCCCGTCCACGTAAAGCGGGCCCGCGCCTTTTGCGAGCCGTACTTGGCGAGCTGGTCGTACACCGCACGGTGCTGGAGAATGGCCGCGACCGCGTGGCCGTAAGCGACAGGGTCGAACGGATTGGCGTACAACGCCTCGAGCCCCCACGTGAGGTGCTCCCACAAACCGCCTTCGGTGGTGACGACCGTGGGCGTGCCGCAGGCCATCGCTTCGATCGCCGTCATGCCGAACGGCTCGTAGCGACTGCTGAGGCAGAACACGTCCGCGGCGCGGTAATAGTCGGGCAACTCCTGGTCGGAAATGTAGTCGTGAAAGAGCACGCGGTCGGCGATGCCGAGCTCGTCGGCCAGCTTCCGCAGCTCGGCGATGCCCGTCAGTTCGCTTTCATTGGGCGACGTCGAGCCGACGGCCAGCAGCAGTTTGGCGTCCGAGATGCGCTGGAACACCTCGGGCATCGCCTGGAGCAGCAGGTCGTAGCCCTTGTTGTGGGCCATGCGGCCGACGGCCATGACGATGCTGCCCTGCAGGTTGAACTGCTGCTTGAGAGCGCGGCGCGTGGCTCGGGAGACGGGAAAGAACCGCTGATCGTCGTAGCCCGGAGGGATCACGCGAATCTTTTCGGCGGGAACTTCGTACTCGCCCTCAGGCGATCTCAGGATGTCGCGTTGTACGGGCGTCGTCGCGATGAGCAGGTCGCACTCGTCGTAGATAATCTTCTCCTCGCGAATGCGCCGGCGGAAGTTGTACTGCTTTTCGAGCACGCTCGCGTCGCCGTCCATGTTGTCCCGCTTCCACGAACCAATGGAATGCGGCGTATGAAAGTGCGGCGTACTGAAACGATTGGCGAGTGCCTGCCCGGCGAGACCGGCGTCCCAGTAGTGGCTGTTGATGAATGCATAGCGGAGTTGGTGCTTGCGAATGTACCGCGCGGCGTTTTCCACCCACTCGGGGATCGAATTGCAGAGCGTCTCTTTGGGGATGAACTCGTCGCCGCCGCAAGGAAATCGCAGAATGCGGACGCGTCGATCGACTATTTCCTCGGCCGGTTGGCCCTCGAACTGCCGCGTGAGAACGTCGACCTGGAAACCGAGCCGTGCGAGGCATCGCGACAATTCGAGCACATAGACTACTTGCCCACCGGTGTCAGGCTTGCCGAACTCCGCTTCGGCTGCCACGTACCCATGCGTCGAAATCATCATGATCCGCTCGTGAACGGCGGCTGGCATCACACACTCCTTTCGGGGGCTGTTTCGGACGCGAATGCGTTGTGAATGCTTTGCGCGAGGACGAAAAGTATAGCAGGGAGGCATCACAACGGCAACCGAGAGCGGCATCCGGTTTGACGCGGCGCAGGCGTTGTCTTTCCCCCTGCAGCGACCGAAGGTGCTCGTCTCGCAGGACTTGTGCCCAAAAAAGGATAAATGACGAATAGATGTGAATAGGCGCCGTTCTTCAAGCGAAGCCGCCATTCTGGGCAACTATTGAGGCCTGCGTAGTTAATGGAACTCCTGCCGACAACGGCTCTCGGCGATCGGCCATCGGCTGTCGGCCAGAAAGCACGCGCGTTCTTCGCCTGGCCGAAAGCCGCGAGCCGACAGCCGATAGCCCCCGAGGCCCCTTTGTTGTGCAGGGATCAATAAGCCGTCGGTTTGTCGTCGAGGGCTAAACGGTCGCCGTGCTGGCGCCCTCATGTCGCGGGCGCCGCCAACTGCTCTGGCTGCTTCCTGTCGCGGCCCGTATAAGCCGCGATGTTTGCGCCGCGCCCGCGCGCCGTTGGGCGCCGTGCCTCCCCGTTTCCGTTCCTTCACTCGAGCTGTGAGCCTGTATGTCGCCGGTTCGCCTCCGATGGGCCTGGTTGGCCGTCGCCCTGATTTGTGGGACGGCGGCAGTTGGACCGTGCAGTCGCGCCGAGGCGCAGGCGCCCGCGAACGAGGCCGACCGCTACGGCGGCGTGAGCTCCATCGAGATTGGGGCGCCAGCGACGCCTGCGGCCGCGCCCACGGCAATGCCGCCCAATCCCCTGCGCGCCGGTTCAAGTGCTTCCAATTCGATGCTGCCGGCAGCAGACCCCTTTGCGGCCTCAGCGGCGGGCGCCGGCGCCGCGGTTCCAACATTGCACTTCGATGGGCGCGTTCAGGCGGCGGCCGCGGAAACGCCGGTGACGGCCGACGAACCAGCCGCGGCGTTCGATCCGGCTGAGGGAGTGATTGCCACATCGGATGGCGACTCGCCGACGTCTGCGAGTCCTGGAACACGGGCGCCGCTGGCAGCGGCGGCGTCGATGGACTCGGGAACGCCGAGTCTCGAGTTCACGCTTCCCCCCGCCGCAACTCCTGCGGACGTCGCGTCGGCTCCTGCGGAAGCTTCGACCGCGGCCGAGCCGGCGTTCGCTTATCCGCCCGCGGAGCCATATGGCGCCGCTCCGGCGGAGGCGTCCGTCGACGCTCTGCCCGTTATGCCGCCAGAATCGACCTACGCTGGCGCTGATTTTGGAGCGCCTGCCGACGCCGATCGACGCCTTGCCCCGCCGGCGCCCGAGCGCGGACCGCGCGACGCGGAGAGGTCGCGCGGCGCGAACCGTTCATCCTACTTGCCGGCTGCGTTTGCAAGGTTCGACGGACTGTCGACTGCGGGGGCGGGGCTTGCGATCGTCGTTGGCTTGTTCCTGGTGTGTACGTGGATGGTGCGCCGCACGGGCCCCAAGCCCGCGGGCGTGCTGCCGAACGAAGCGTTTGCGGTGCTGGGCCGCGCGCCGCTGAATACGGGCAGCTTTGCGCAGCTTTTGCGCGTGGGCAACAAGTTGGTGCTGGTGGCCGTCACCTCCGACGGGGCGCAACCGCTGACCGAAGTGACCGATCCGGACGAAGTCGACCGGCTCACCGGTTTGTGTCAGGGGTCGCGCCCGGGCGGGCATTCGGCGGAGTTTCAGCAGGTGCTCGCCCAGTTGTCGCGCGAGCCGGCGCGCGGATTTCTGGGGCGCGAAGGATCGGCGGCGCGGCGCCGCACGGCGTAACGGGCAGGGACGATGGTTTTTCGTTCAACATTTATGCGGCATGCGTGCCTGGCGGCGGCGCTCGCGGCGGCGTCTTGCGGCGCCGACGTCGCGTGCGGGCAAACGGCGACGACGGGCCGCTCGTTGTTGAACTTGCCGACGACGATCGGCGGACCGCAGCAATGGACGAGCCCTGAAGGGATCAGCTCGACGCTGCAGGTGATGCTGCTGCTCACGGTGGTGAGCCTCGCGCCGGCGATCCTGCTGATGACGACCAGCTTCGTGCGGATCCTGGTCGTCATGGGCCTGTTGCGACAGGCCCTCGGCACGCAGCAGTTGCCGCCGAGCCAGGTGCTTACGTCGATCGCCCTGTTCATGACCGCGCTGCTCATGACGCCTGTGTGGTCGCGGGTGTATCAAGACGCGCTCAAGCCGTATTCCGAGAACCGCGTCGGGCTCGACGAGGCGTGGGATCGCGGCACGCAGCCGGTGCGGCAATTCATGGGGCAGCAGATCAACCGGACGGAGAATGACGACGATGTGCGCTTGTTCCTGAAGTACCTCCCCGGCGAGATCAATCCCGAGACCGGCGAGCTGTACGACAACTACGTGTATTTTGACGCCAAGCCGGGCGAACGCCTCGTTCCGCTGCAGGCCCTATTGCCGGGGTTCATGCTCAGCGAGTTGAAGACGGCGTTTCTTATCGGCTTCCAGATCTATTTGCCGTTTGTGGTCCTCGACATCGTCGTGGCGAGCGTGACGATCTCGATGGGCATGCTCATGCTGCCGCCGGTGCTGATTTCGCTGCCGTTCAAGCTGCTGTTGTTCGTGCTGGTGGACGGTTGGACGCTGGTGGTGGAGATGCTGCTGGAGAGCTTCCAGGCGGTTGCATAACGGGGGGCGGCTAAACCGCAAGCGAGGATGGATCCGCAAGACGCCGTTGATCTGGGCCGCGAGGCGCTGATGATCGCCACGCTCGTGTCGGCGCCGGTGCTGGTGGCCGGAATGATCGTCGGTTTAGTGGTCGGCCTGTTGCAGGCCCTGACGCAGATTCAGGAGCAAACGGTGGCGTTCGTCCCCAAGCTGGTGGCGATGGCGCTCGCACTGGCTTTCGCCCTGCCCTGGATCCTGACGCGGCTGCTCGACTACACGCAGGAGCTGATCGCGAATATTCCCAACACGATGTAACGGAGGGGATTGACCACGGAGGCACGGAAGGCACGGAGAAGACCTTTCGACCCGTTGATGGACGCTGATTTGCGCTGATGGTGGAGGAAAACAAGAACCTTTCGAAGTCGCGTTTCTCCGCGCTCATCGGCGGTTGTTCCGCCGTCCGTCTCCGCGCCCTCCGTGCCTCCGTGGTTAAGCATCCATGCCGCTGGTGGAAACGTTTTTGCTGAACCAGTTTGGCACGTTCGTGCTCGTGCTCGCGCGCGTGGGGGCGCTGGTCATGACGGCGCCGATCTTTGGGACGCAGGCGGCGCCCATTCAGGCGCGGGTCGGACTGGCCATTGCGATGTCGCTCATCGTTACGCCGCTGCACAGCGGGGCGCCCGCGGCTGACGTGAGCCAGTTGCTCGTGTTCGGCAAGTTCGTGATCAACGAAACGTTGCTCGGGCTGCTGTTGGGGCTCGGCGTGATGATGCTGCTCTCCGGCGTGCAATTGACCGGCCAACTGGTCAGTCAGTTGGGCGGCACGGCGATTGCCGAAGGCTTCGATCCCAATTTGGATGAGAACGTGCCCGTGTATTCGCAGATGTTTTACTTCCTGACGCTGGCGATGTTCGTGCTGCTGGACGGCCATCGGCTGCTCGCCGAAGCGCTGCTGGACACCTACGTGTGGCTGCCGCCGGGAAAGGCGGCGCTGGGCGATTCGTTCGTCACGGCGATGACGACGTTGCTGGGGCAAAGTTTTGTGCTGGGCATTCGCGCGGCGGCGCCGGCGATGACGGCGCTGCTGCTGGCGACGCTTGTGTTGGGCCTCGTCAGTCGCACGGTGCCGCAGCTCAACATCCTGGCGATTGGGTTCAATCTCAACGCGCTGCTGACGATCGGCGTCGTGCTGGTGTCGCTGGGCGCCATCGCGTGGGCATTTCCGCAGGCGACGGTGGATGCGATCGGGCTGTTGCGCGAGGCGGTCCGGGAGGCCGCCACGGCGGCGAAGGACGTGGCGAGGGTTCAGGGTTCAGGATTCGGGGTTCAGGGATGAGCGTACTGGCATGCCGAACGATGACGCTCACTGCTCGCACTCTTCGGGTCCCCGCTCGTCTCAGCGCTTGGCCTGCCCCAAACCCCCGGCTTGCGCCGGGGGCTATCCCCTCGTGAACCCCGAACCCTGAATCTTCCGCGATGCCCGAGCAATCCGGCGAAAAGTCGTTCGACCCCACGCCGCATCGCCGGCAGCAGGCGCGCGAGGAAGGGCACGTCACGTTCAGCCAGGACTTGGGCTCTGCGGCGCTGCTGTTGGTGGGCGCCGGCGTGCTGATGTACTGGGGCGGCGCGGTGGTGAACGCCTCGGCGGCGTTCATGGAGCGGCAGCTCGCCGAGCCGCGGGCCGCGGCGATGGAGCAAGGGGACGCCGTCGTTCAGCTCATCTCGCTGTTGCGACGGTTCGGCGAACCGCTCTTGCCGATCCTGGGACTCTTGATGCTGGCCGGCGCGCTCTCGACGGTTATGCAAATCGGGCTGTTGTTCATTCCGCAGAAGCTGGCGCTGGACGTTTCGCGGATCAGCCTATTGGCCGGACTGAAGCGCATCGTGTCGCTCCAGGGCGTGGCGCGGCTTGGCTTCGGAATGTTCAAGGTGGTCCTCGTCGCGGCGGTTTCGGCCGCCGTGCTCTACCATCGGTTCGACGAGGTGCTCGGCGCCGCGGAACTCGACGTCCTGGAACTCGCCCGGTTTATTGCGGACATCTGCCTCTCGACAACGCTGTGGGTGGCCGGCGCGCTGTTTCTGTTAGCCTTGTTCGACTACGGCTTCCAGCGGTGGCGGCACGAGCAGGACTTGCGGATGACGCACCAGGAAGTTCGCGAGGAGATGAAGAACACGCAGGGCGACCCCGCCGTGATCGCGCGGCGGCGGGCCATCCAGCGCCAGATGGCGCTCAACCGCATCGGCGACAAGGTGCCCAAGGCCGACGTCGTGGTGACCAACCCCACCGAGCTGGCGGTGGCCATTCAGTACGACCCCGCGACCATGGCGGCGCCGATCGTGCTGGCCAAGGGCGCGGGCGTGCTCGCGCAGCGAATTCGCCGGCTGGCGCTCGAGAACAACATCCCGGTCGTGGAGCGCAAGCCGCTGGCGCAGATGTTGTACAAGGATGTGGCGGTGAATCACCCCGTGCCGGATAAGAGTTACGCGGCCGTGGCCGAGGTGCTGGCGTATGTGTACCAGCTCAAAGGAAAGAAGCCGCCGATGCCGCGTGCGGCTTAGATGCCACCGCAGAGAGCGCGGAGGGCGCGGAGACAATGCCGCGGATTGTGTCCGCAGATGACCCAGCCCGGCCAACGGCCGGGCTATGAGCTCTGCGGTGATGTCGATGAGCGCTCACTCGTACCCGAACTCCGCGAAGTAGCGGGCCCACTCGCGGCGGAGCGTATCGCGCGTCGCGTCGTCGAGGCTGTGCCGGTTCGTGCGGTAGTGGGCCACGTCGGCGAGGTGGGCGTCAAGGGCTGGCTCGATCCGGGCGAAATCGCCGAGGTCGAGCCGCTCGTACACGGTGCGGAGCAGCGCCTTGGGATCCTCGACGAGATCTTCGTAGCGCAGCTCGACGAGTTGATCGTCGCCCAAGAGGGCGCGGTCCTCGAAATAGGCTTCGTACATCCGCTTGTGCGAATCGACGACCGATGGGCCGAGCCAACGATCGTCGCGGACGTGATGCAGGCCCTCCTCGGCGTGGAGCGCTTGCCACAGTCCCAGCGTCGACCGGTAGAGCGCGTCGGGATCGCGCGAGATATGCACGAACTTCGCGTCGGGGAACATCTCGAGCAGCGTGGGGATGCGGGCGGTGTGGCCGGGCGACTTGATCACTACGCGGCGCGGGTCGCGGAAGGTGAGCCGTTTAAGAAACTCCAGGAGCTGGCGTTTCCACTCCTCGCGCTCGGTCGCCGGTATGTTGCGGAGTGAAAGATAGTCGCTATACGCGGGACCGTGATTGGGAAATATCATCGACAGGTACGGCGTCCGCACGCCGAGACTGGCGAGGGCGAACTCGTCCTCCATGGGCCGGTCCCAGCCGGCGGCCATGTTGTCCATGGGCCGCCGCTTGGGGATGAAGACGCCGGCCCAGAAGGTGATGTACCGCTCGGACAGCACGAAGTGGTGCGGCGCGAAGCACTGGAACGTGGTGGCATAGGTGTGCGCTGGGTCGCGGATGAGCAACTCGTGCAGAAACGTGGTGCCGGCCCGCCAGTGGCCGAGGATGAAGATCGGCGCCGCGGGCAATGGCGTGGCGGCGACGCGCCGACCGTAGATGAGTCGATCGATGCGCGACAGCGTGGAGTTCAGCAGCGTGAAGCAGGTGATCGCGCAGGTCATGGGAATCCGCGTCGGCGAGATGTCGAAGCGGTTGCGGATCAGCTCGCGGGCCCAGGTGGTGAAACGCATGCCGTGCCAGAAGCGCGGCATGTACCAGGTGAGCGGGTGCTTCACCTTGCGGGGCGCGGGGCGCGACGGGGCGCTGGGATCGGATGGCGACGTGGACGTGACGCTCATGCGCGGATGGTGCTCCCAACGCTCGCTTGCGGCGCGTCTTCCCTGTTTCGGGGATCGTCCATGCAACGCAAACGGTGCATCGTACTGGTTCCTGAGCGAAGTCGCCATGATTGGCGCGATTGCGGACAGGAGAACGGCTCAATCCCAGGACGCACGTCAAAGCGAGCCGCTTCGACGTGCGGGGGATCCTGCCTATTCGGCACAGTCCGCACATTCGTCCTCGTTCGAGATAGCCCGGCGCGGCCGCACTCGCGGGCCAGCGACGTTTGTTTTGTCCCCGGCCCGCGGACCGTTAAGATGAACTGTGGAACAGACTTCGTCATGTGCGGGCATTGCTCGGCGAGGCCCGGCTGCGCCCGCTCTCTTTAGACACCGACGCCCTATGGTCTGCAAGCGAACCGCACGCCGCAGCGCAGCCGGCGCCATCGCCCTTGCCGTCCGTGGCGATGGGGCACGGTTGGCGCGTACGGCGGCCGCGGCGATCGCGATCATGTGGGGCGCCGCAGCGCAGGCCGATCCCAATGTGGAATTTCTCGCCGCCCTGCGAGAGGCAGGTTGGAATGACACGGCCAGCGAATTTGTCGCGTGGGTGGCGGACTCGCCGCTGGTCACCGAGGAGTTTCGCGATCAGCTCGCCTACGAACGGGCGGTGAGCCTCGTGGCGGAGGGCCGCGCGGCGCGTCATCGCGACGAGCGGCGCCAGAAGATGGCCGAGGCGGCCGCGACGTTCCAAGGATTCGCAGAGGCCGACGCGGAATCGGAGGCGGCGCTTGGCGCCATGCGGCAGGCGGCCAACTTGTATGCCGAGCTGGCGCTGGCCGAGCTGGCCGACGCGGAGCAAGGCGGCGACGCGAGTCGCCGCACGGCGCGCGGCTTGTTCGAACAGGCGACCGCGGCGGCGGAGCAGTTGCGCGACGTGTGCGCGGCCCGCCTGGCGAAGCTCCCCAAGCCGGCGGTCATCCAGGCCGATCCGGCGGCGATGGCCCAGCGCGATCAGTTGCGCAATCGTCTGGCCGAGGCCGGGTTCCTGATTGCGCTGGTCAGTTTTGAGAATGCCCGCACCTACGAGGCGGCCGCCAGCGACCATCGCGATGCGCTGGATCAGGCTTGGGAGCAGTTCGGCGCGCTGGTCGAGGAATATCGCGGCACGCTGGTGGGCGCTTCCAGCCGGTTCTATCAGGGGCGCTGCGCCCAGCAGCGCGGCGAGCACGCCAAGGCGTTGGGCTGTTTCGAGGATCTGATCGACGTGCCGCCGGCGGAGACGGAGTTTCGTCGCTGGACGGCTCGAGCGCATCGCCGGCGGGCCGAGTCGCTGCTGGCGCTCGACAAGGTGGACGACGCGATTCGCAGTTGCAGGCAGTGGCTCGAAGCGTCGCAACCCACCGAGCTTCGGGAGCCCGAATGGCTGGAGGTGGCGTATCAGTTGGCGCTGGCGTACCAGAAGCAGCTCGAGGAAACTCCGGAGGATCGCTCGAGCGCGAAGCAGCGTGAAGGGCGCGTTCGCGAGCTGCTGCACATGGTGGCGACGCGGCCGAACGAGTTCCAACGCGACGCACGGCTGGCATTGGCCTCCGGCGGACGGCAAGGCGCCGGGGGGCAGTTCGCGACCTTCGGCGATGCCCTGGCGGGCGGCAAGACGGCGCTGGAACTGATGAACTCGTCGCTGATGGCCGCGAAGGTCGCCCAGCAGAACAACCCCGAGGCGGTTCAGGAACTCAACGACGAAGCGGCTGCGAGCAAGTTGGACGCTCAGGCCGCGCTGGAGCGAGCGCTTGACCTGGCCGACGAGGATTCGCCGATTGCCGAGGTGAACGCGGCGCGCTACTACCTGGCGTGGCTGTATTGGGAAGCAGGTCGCGTCGAGGAAGCGGCCGTGCTCGGCGAGTTTGTCGCGGCCCGCTATCCGGATGGCGAATATGGCCCCGGCGCTGCGAAGATCGCGCTGGCGGCCTGGGAGCGACTGTACAACGAGGGGGCGTCGAAGTTTCCCGTGCGGAAGCTGGCGGAGGTCGCCCAGTTGATCGCGTCGCAATGGCCCGACGCGCCGGAAGCCGCCTCGGCGATCAGCATCTTGATCAACGTGGCGCTGCGGGAAGACCGCATCGAGCAGGCCGAGGAGCTGCTGGCGAAGCTGCCCGAGGGCTCCCGCGCTGGGGCGGAGCTAAGCCTCGGTTCGGCGCTGTGGACTCAGTATCTCGGTCTGACGCAGAAGCGCGATGCGGCGTTCGATCCGGAAGCCGCGGCGCTGCGCGATAAGGCCGAACAGTTGCTGACCCGCGGGTTCGCCGTGGTCCGCGACCGCGGGCAGGTGAGTCAGACCGGCGCCGTCGGCGCCTTGTACCTGGTGCAGTTGCTGCTGTCGCGCGGCGACGCGCAGGGGGCGCTTGAGGTTCTGGAGCATGAACGTGTCGGGCCGCTGACGCTCGTGAACTCGGGCGCCGGGGCGGCGTCGCAGCCCAAGTTCGTGCTGGAGACTTACAAGGCGGCGCTGCGGGCGTACCTGTCGATCGATCCGCCTCGTCGCGACGACGCCCAGACAATGATGGACGAGCTCGACGGCATCGCGGCGCGGCAGGGCGGCAACGTGGCCGATCAACTAACGAGCGTCTACGTCGGACTGGGCGTGCAACTGCAGCAGCAGATCGAGGAGCTGACCGCCGCGAGCCAGCACATGCAGGCCCAGCAAGTGGCGGCGGCGTTCGGCGACGTGCTCGATCGCGTGGCCAAGCGGCCTGACGCGGGCGACCTGGCCATACGCCGGTGGATCGCGCAGACGAATCTGCAGATTGGTCAGGGGCTGGAAAGCGCTGAGGCGCGCAAGTATTTGGAGCGAGCGCGGAAGGCGTTCGAAGCCCTGCTGTCCGCCGCGGAGACAGGCGGCGCCGGCGCTCCCCGCGGCGAAGCGCTGCTGGCGGTGCGCAAGCAGCTCGGCGACTGCCTGGTGGGATTGGGCGAGTTCAAGGCGGGCATTGACGAATATGCAATCTTGCTGCGCACCAATGCGAAGATGCTCGACGTGCAACTGGCGGCGGCCGCGGCCTATCAGAATTGGGGGGCGGCAAAGAAGCTCGAGGAGCCGCTCCGTCAGTCGATTCACGGCGCCATGGTCCAGCGCGGCGGGCAGAACCTCATTTGGGGTTGGCTGCGGATTGCCAACGCGGCCGACGGGGCGCGCCGCCGCGCTGCCGCCACCTCTGACAAAGATCCCCAGGCGGCGGAGACCGAACAGCGATTCAGCGACCTGTTCTTCGAGGCCCGCTACAACGTGGCGAAGTCGCGGTTCCTATGGGCGCAGGTCGTGGAGCCGGCCGATCGCAAAGCGCACTTGAATGATGCGCGCAAGAACGTGCAACAGATGAAGTCGCTGTATCCGGACCTCGGCGGTCCCCAGTGGAAGGCGGCGTTCGAGGATCTGCTGAGGCAAATCGAAGAAGAACTGAAGAAGGCATGATCGTGCAGCGTCAATTGATCAATATCGTCGTCCTGGGCGTGATCTGCGTGCTAGCGGCCGAGCCGGCGGCTCGCGCCCAGGGCGTCGACCGCATTCACCGCACCAGCGGCGTCGACAGCGGACAGATCACGGCGATGACGCCGCTCGAGGTGACGATCACTCGCAATGGCGTGGCGTCGACCGTGGCTGCCGAGGACATCGAGCAGGTGTATCTCGCGGGCGAGCCGGCCGATCTCAATCTCGTGCGCTCGGCGCTCAAGGCAGGGAATCCGCGGGAGGCGCTCGACAAATTGGGCGAGATCGACGCCTCCGCGATTCGCCGCGACGAGATTGCCGCCGAAGTGGAGTTCTTCACAGCGCTGGCGACGGCGCAATTGGCCATCGCCGGCGCCGAGGATTTGGCCGCGGCGACCGAGGGCGTGCGCACCTTCATGACGCGGCGGCGCGGGAGCTTTCACCTGCCGCAGGCCATCGAAACGCTCGGCGACTTGCTGCTGGCCGCGGATGAGTATGACGGGGCCCGCGCGGAGTACGCCAAGCTGGCCAAGGCCAACAGCGCGTATTTCGCCCTACGGTCGGCGTGGCTCGTGGGCCGCGCATGGCAGGCCGAAGGCAAGCACGCCGAGGCGCTGCCGGAGTTTGAGCGCGTGATCGCCGCGACGCAAAAGGGGCCGCTGGTCGTGCCGTTGCAACTTGCGGCGACGCTGGATCGGGCGGTGAGCCAGGCGGCGACGGGATCGCCCCAGGACGCGGCGGAGGCCATTGCCGCGATCATCGCCAAGCTTGACCCGGAGAAAGACGTCGCGTCGCTCGCGCGGGCCTACGTGGCGCTGGGCGATTGCTACCTCGCGGCGGGCGACGCCCAGGGGGCGCTGTTCGCATTCCTGCACGTGGATCTCTTGTACGACGATGCGGCGGAGGCCCATGCGCGGGCGCTGCACGAGCTGGTGAAGCTGTGGCGCGAAAGCGGGCATGCGGATCGAGCGCAGCTCGCGGCGCAGGAGCTGGCGGACAAGTATCCGGGCAGCCGCTGGGCGAAGTAGCTGCGCGCCGCGCCCCATTCCGCAGGGCCTATGATGTGCCGCCGATTCACATTTTTGGCGACATAATTCGGCCCGGCCAAGACCCGCGCGGCGAGACCGATCTCGTGGGGCGGCAAGGGTCTGCGGCAATTTGTAGCGCGTGGACATGGCGGGAATTATGTCGTGTGAGGTAGGATTTTGTCGCGTTGGGAAGGGGTTTTGTCGCGAGGGTGACACCGTTAGGATTCACGAAAAAATAACTTGATGAAATTACTCTTGTCTTAAATCGATTTT
>CAYSFP010000117.1:0-18888 GCA_964430075.1 uncultured Planctomycetaceae bacterium
CTCCGCCGTCCCGCACCACGACAAAAACGACGATAGCGTTTAACAAACACCTTCTCAGCAAACGCAGCGTGCCGAGAGGGCCTGTAAGCCGGGTTTTGTGCCCACGCCTCGCGGCGCGGCGGCGATCATTCCTCTAGGACGGCAGTTGCCTGCCGCCTCCAGCAGCCTACCCGGAAGTCATAGCGAGCCGGACCGGCTCTGCTCCCTGTTTGGCCTTGCGCCGGGCGGGGTTTGCCGAGCCAGGCGGGTCGCCCCGCCTGCTGGTGCGCTCTTACCGCACCGTTTCACCCTTACCGGACGGTAGCCTTTCGAGGCAAGCCTCGAGCGCAACTTCCGCCCGGCGGTTTGTTTTCTGTGGCACTTTCCCTAGTCTCGCGACCGGTGGACGTTATCCACCGCCCTGTCCTGTGGCGCCCGGACTTTCCTCTCGCTCTGGCACTGATGTGCCTCAAGCCAGCGATCGCCCGGCCCTCTCCGCACGCTGCATTGTCATTCTAGACCATCGACGGGGTAACGCCAAAGGCAACGGATTTCAGGCGACGCCTGAGTTTCAAATCATGGATCGTCGCCGGTATCGGATGCCATTGGCCGAAACTCAGTCAGGATTTCAACTGGACTCGTGGCACGTAGAGCTTCAATCTGGCTGGTAAGTTTGGCGATCAACGGTTCGTGTCGTTCCATTACCAATACTGATGGGATCTCGCCGATCTTGGCTCGCAGAACGTGAATTCTCGCATTGCGCACCCTTTCCGCGGCATTGACAAGCCTATGCTCACTCGCGCCTTGGCGAACCAAAGTGCGCAGCGTACTGGTTCTTTTCTCGAGCGTTAGCAGCGTTCTCGTCAGTTTGTGCATTGGCGACCTCCCACCTCCGTGTTGACCATCGACACGGAGCGCAGGTTCGATCATGATTAACCTCGCTTCCTATGAGGCCCGAGATAGGTCTGCGCTCCCCTGCCATGTATTCCGCCGCGTAAACTCTGCATTAATCGCTCGCTTGACCGCCGGTTTGTCGAGGCACCAGCTCGGGCCCACGAAGTAATCCGGTGGGGCGTCGCCGCTAATGCGTTCAACGACCATCGTCGGCGGCAGCAGTTCCAGGAAGTCGACCACGATTTGCACGTACTGGTCGCGCTCCATCAGCGTCACCTCGCCCGCGGCCACCTGGTCGGCCAGGCGCGTATTCTTCACGCAGTACAGGTTGTGGATCTTCACCGCGTCGACGCCGACGCGGGCCAGCTCGCGCGCCGTGGCCAGCATGTCGTCGTGCGATTCGCCCGGCAGGCCGAGGATGACGTGGGCACAAATCTCAAACCCGCGCCCCCGGCTGCGCTCGACGGCGTCGAGGAACGACGCGTGATCGTGCCCGCGGTTCATCCACGCCAGCGAGCGGTCGTGCATTGTCTGCATGCCGTACTCGACGGCCACGTATGTGCGTCTGGCTAGCTCGGCGAGCAGCTCGAGCACGTCGTCCGGCACGCAGTCGCTGCGCGTGCCGACGGCGAGCCCCACCACCTGCGGGTGCGACAGCGCCTCCTCGTACAACGCCCGCAGCCGGTCGACGGGGGCGTACGTGTTGGTCGCCGGTTGGAAGTAGGCGAGGAAGTGCTCGCAGCCCTCGTACCGCCGCCGCATCCGGGCGATGCTCTGGTCGATCTGTCCCAAAATGCCGGCCCGCGGCAGCCGGCGGCTGGGGCTGAAGCTGCGGTTGTCGCAGAATGTGCAGCCCCCCGTGGTGACCGAGCCGTCCACATTGGGACACGTAAATCCCGCATCGACGCTGACTTTTTGCACCCGACGGCCGAAACTCTGCCGCAGGAACTGGTTATACGCATAATAGCGCAGCCCGGCCTGCCGCCAGGAGGGCGTCGCGGCGTTCGCCGTAAGCGGTTTGGTTGACGGCACTTGGAGTGATGCGTAGAGTGTACGAAGGCCAGCCGCAACATCGCCTGCCAGGGGCTTTACGCCCCGCATCTTGGCGGTACGATCGGGCGAAAGGTTGCAAACCCTCCCGCCTCCATCCTTCATTTCCATCTTCGGGGCAGCATCCAGCAACCGCAAGAGTAAACGCGATGTACGGTGAACTCATTCCCTTGGGCGGCGGCGACCCCATCCCGCTGCTCAAGAAACAGCTTCTCGTCGGCCGCCGCGAGAGCTGCGACATTGTGCTGCGATTTGCCAATGTGTCGGCCCACCATTGCCAGTTGTTCGTCAACGGCGGGTACTGGTACGTGCGCGACATGAAGAGTCGCAACGGCGTGAAGGTCAACGGGATCGGCGTGCAGGAAAAGCGCATCGACCCGAGCGACGCGCTGTCGATCGCGAAGCACAAGTACAAGCTGGCCTATTCGCCTGCCGACCTCGGCGCCGTGGGGCCGCCGCCGGCCGACGACCTGCCGCAAGAGATCATGCGCGAGTCGCTCTTGTCGCGTGCCGGCCTGCAGGCGATCCCCAAGGGGCCCAAACCCACGATGCGCGACCGCCGCAGCGATCCGCAGGTGGTCCGCTACAATGTGTTGGACGACAGCGCGGGGCAAATCGAGATGCCGGACAAGCCGGTGTAAGCGGAGGCTGTCGGCTTTCGGCGATCGGCTGTCGGCCAGAGAGGACGGATGCTGCTCTGGAGTTTTCTGGCCGATCGCTGACAGCCAATAGCCGACAGCTCCTCCCCCCATGTCCAAAAAAAAGCGCCAGGTCCGGGCCGACTTTCGCAAGAACCGGGCCACGCCGGCGCGAGAACGGATTCGCTCGGACGCGCTCGACGCGGACGACGCCCGTCTCGACGACGCTGCCACGCGGCAAAGCGTCCGCGGCAAGGGCGAGCTGACCCGTAAGCGAACGGTTGCGGACGCCGACGTGGGGGAAGACGCCGGCGGCGCCACGATCATGCCGGCGATCGATCCGGCAGTTTCCCGCCTGGGCACCGTGCTCCGCGTGCAGGGATTGCACAGCACCGTGCAGCTCGACGACGGGACGCAGAGGCGCTGCGCGACGCGCCGGCTGCTCAAGACGCTCTCCACCGATCAGCGCCACGTGGTGGCCGCCGGAGACCGCGTGTGGGTGCGGCCCGAGGGAGTCAGCGAAGGGATCATCGAGCGCATTGAACCGCGGCGGGGCGTGTTCAGCCGCACCAGCCGCGGCAGGCAGCATGTGCTGGTGGCAAATCTCGACCAGGTGCTCGTGATCGTCAGCGCCGCCGAGCCGCGACTGAAGCCGCACCTGATCGACCGGTATCTGGTCACGGCTGAGAAGAGCCGCGTGCGCGCCGTTGTCTGCATCAACAAAGTCGACCTGGTCGACCCCGCCGAACTGCAGCCGCTGGTCGGCGTCTACAGCCAGCTAGGCTACCGCGTGCTGCTCACCTCGGCCGAGCGCGGCTGGAATATCGAGGCGCTGCGCGAGCTCGTTCATGGTCGTCAATCAGCAGTCGCGGGGCAGAGCGGCGTGGGCAAGTCGAGCCTGCTCAACGCCCTGGAGCCGGGACTGGAACTCCGCGTCATGGCCGTAAGCGCCGAGAACGAGAAGGGGCGACACACGACGACCACGGCCGAGCTGATCCCGCTCGCCAAGGGCGGATTCGTTTTCGACACGCCTGGTATCCGCCAGTTCCAGTTGTGGGACGTGATTCCCGCCGAAGTCGCCGGCTATTTTCGCGACCTGCGGCCGTATGTCAGCCAGTGCCGCTATCCCGATTGCACGCACGTGCACGAAGAGCCTTGTGCGGTGAAAGACGCCGTGGCCGACGGCTACATCGACGTGCGGCGGTACGAAAGCTATCTGCAGATGCTTGAGGAGTGAATGGCCAGCTAGACCGGACCCCTGAGCGGGAGGCGCTTGGCCGCGGATGTTCTGCGACGAAAGCCAAAAGCTCAAAGGAACGCACCTTCAAGTGTTGCCAGTTGAGATAGTCGTTTTGTCTGTTGCGATGCCGGCGAAGATCACCGACATCGTGGAAGCTTCTGTAGGCAACCTACGTGGCGGAGTCAGAGCGATCTTGGCTCACGTGCTCGTTGACGACTTGCCGCCCGAGTTGCGCGTCGCGAGCTTACGCCAGACAGGAGAGCGACCGCGGTCCAGAGCGATTGGCAAGCGGGCTCCGGCACTATTCGCTGGGTGAGCGACTCTATGGCAAAATCGATGTTTGACTGGTCTGGCTGCCCATTGATGCCTCTAAATAAGACTCGGCCCAACGGAACAAGTTGCCAGTCGGCAAGGTCCAGGGTTTCGGGCAACGACCAGTCGGTAAGTGCAGTCATAGTGCCGTCGGTGAGCGCAATGAAAAGCGATTCAAGTGTACCTTCATATCCAATGACGTCAGAGCTTTTGGGAATAAACTGGTCGGCGTCGTTCGGGACATCGTTTACCACGAAAAACTCAAGGATTTGCTCAGGGTTGCTAGTAAACCGATACCCTTCAGTTTCTAGGACGATGCCCAAGGGGGCTGACGGCGCTGCGGCTGTATAGACAAAGGCCTGGTTTCTAGGCCTGTATTCCCCGGGGAGCGACGTGTCGTAACTGAATGACCCTGTGAAGGCGCTTACTCCCACAACGACGCCAGGGAAATAGCCATATGGGTCTCGCACGAACGACACGTGACCACTGATGTCGAATGTAACCACCGCCGCTTGGCAGACAGATCCGAACAATGCATATATCAGTCCCAGGGTGCAATGGAACTGCAGTTGTTTGAAGAGTCGCATGAGCTATTCCGGTTGAACGACGTGAAAGTTGACTCGGAGCCCAATCGGCGAAGCATCTCCCGGTATCCATCGATCGCTCGCCCGGCTTCTCATTGTAACCCGCGCGACCGCATTTTCCTACAAATCCGCACCGAAGGTGCGATTCTTCAAGGGAATGTACGCCTCGATGTGCCAGGACAAGTGGCGAGTGCGGCTACGCGAGTGTTACTTCCTGATTCTCACTTCGTTCCTTTCTTCTTCACTTCGGCGTGAAATCGGCGTCGGCTTCGAGGCTCGTCACGAACGTCGCGAGTAGGTCCGCGCATTTGTCGAGGTCTTCGAGCGAGACCATTTCCACCGCGCTATGCATGTAACGGTTGGGCACGCTGACGAGCCCCGTCGCCACGCCGGCGCGGGCCAACTGCATCGCGTTGGCGTCCGTGCCTGTGCCGCGGCCGATGGCTTCCCATTGGACCACGATGTCGGCCGCGTCGGCCGCGGCGCGCAGCCGCTCGACCACGACCGGGTTCATATTCGGCCCACGAGCCACCACCGGTCCCCCGCCGAGCTTCAAATCACCGTTCTGCGTTTTGTCCATCGTGGGGCAGTCCGTGGCGTGCGTCACGTCCACCGCGATGCCCACGTGCGGGTCGACGCCGTGAGCACTCGTGTGCGCGCCGCGCAGGCCAATTTCCTCCTGCACCGTCGAGACGGCGTACACGGCCACGTTGAGCTTCTTCTTCGCCGCGCGCCGCGCCGCCTCCATGCACACCCACAACCCGGTTTTGTTGTCCATGCCGGGCGAGTTGGCAAACCCGTTGCGCATCTCCTGATAGCCCAGCTCGAGCGTCACGCAATCGCCGACGCGCACCATCTCGGCCGCCTCGGCCTGCGTCTTGGCGCCAATGTCGAGCCACATGTCCTTAAGTTTTACGACCTGCTTGCGCTCTTCCTCATCAAGCACATGGATCGGCTTGCGAGCGATCACTGCCGGCACGGGGCCCTTCTCGGTATGCACGGTCATCCGCTGGCCGATGAGCTGCTGCGGGTCCCAGCCGCCGATGGGATTGGTGTAGAGGAAGCCCTGCTCGTTGATGAACGTCACGAGCAAGCCGATCTGGTCGGCATGCCCCGCGAACATGACCCGCAGCTTGGCCTCGGGATTCACCGCGGCGATCACGTTGCCGTGCAGATCGGTGCGCACCTCCGCGGCAAACTGCCCCGCGTACTCGCGCACGATCGTTTGCACCGGCTGCTCGTAGCCGGACGGACTGGGCGTCTCGAGAATCTGCTGCAAAAACTTCTTGGCGGAGGGTTCCATATCGTGTGACTTATGCCTCTGTGCGGTGGAGAGGGAAATAGCACGCGGATGAACGCGGATTTGGCGGATTGAACACAGATCAGATCAGCGATAATCCGCTCAATCCGCGTTCATCCGCGTCCCATTTCCGACTGCCTCAATTGCGGGAAACATCTCATTCACCGGCGGCCACTCGCCGAGTTCCAGCACGTTGCCGTCCGGGTCGCGAAAAAACACTTGCCGGTAGCCGTAGTCGGGCAGCGTGCGCTCAACCAATTCAACTCCAAAATCCCGCAGGGCCGCGACGGCCGCATCGTAGTCGTCGACGTGCATGGCCAGGTGGCTGCCGCGCGTGTTGATCGCCTCCTCGCGCCGCGGTGCGCACTGTTCGTCGTGGATCAGGTGGATCATCACGCCCACGTCCCGGCGGTGCAGCCACGCGCCGCGGAAGTTGAACGACGGGCGGGACGTGATCGTGAAGCCCAGCACGTCGCGGTAGAACTCGGCCGAACGTTCGGGGTTCGCCGACGGCAGCGCCGCGTGGTTCATCAGGCCGACTTCGATCGGAGCGGGCGTCACGCGGTTCCTCGGCTGCTAGCGTCCGTCCCTGGCGCCAGCGGCGGCGACGGGCAATCCGCACCGATTCTACCGGTTTTTTCGACCCAAGCGAACCACTCCGGCCGATGAAATATGCCGGCGAGCGTGCGCCCACATGGCGACGATGCGTCGGCGTTGGGGAGCGCGCGTGCCCGCTGATTGTCGCGGTTGAGGGGGGATCTCGAATGCTCATGCGAATCAATGTGGCGGCCGCGCTTGGCGGAGCAATCCTGGCGTGCTCGGGATGCTGCGGCGCCATGCAGTGCGGCGACGGCTGCGCCAAGGGCAGCCCCTACGCCTTCATGAAGTACGACTGCGCGTGCGAAACGTGCGGACCTGGCTGCGGCACGAGCTGCGGCGCCGATTGCACTTGCGGATCGAAAGTCGGCGGCGACAAATGCACCTGCGGCAGCGGCTGCGCCGACGGTTGCTGCGGCTTCGGCGGACGCATCGGGCCGTGCGGCGACCGCTGCGACGGCGGCTGCACGACCTGCGGACGCCGCAGTCCCTGCTGCATCCTGAATTGGCTGTCCGCCTGCAGCGGCTGCGGCGAATTCTACTGGAACGAGTGGTACAACGACCCGCCGCGATGCGCCGAGCCGTGCGACTGCTACGGCAATTGGATCGGCCCGGGGCATGGCGGCTATTTTCGGGCGCCGTATCGATCGCACCACGGCTTTGCCGCGGCAGAAGCTCCCGCGACGGCGCCGCCTCCGCTGGAGACCGCCCACGCCGACGCGGCGTACAACGACGGCGACCTCGACGCGGAATTGCACTAACGGCGAGCTGACTTTCTCTTGCCTCCGTTCCCCTCTCCTTGACGGAGAGGGGTTAGGGGAGAGGTGAGGCGGCGGGTACACGTGCTGATATTGTCAAATCGATCAGGCCAATCGTGTACCAGGTTCTTCCCCTCTCCCCAACCCTCTCCGCCAGGGAGAGGGAGCCGGAGGGTCAGATGCGGAAAAGGCGCCGCGCGTTGGCGGCGGTCATCGCCGCGAGTTCTTCGACGCTCACGCCGCGAACCTCCGCCAGGCACGCCGCCGTGTAACGCACGTGGGCCGGCTCGTTGCGGCGGATGCTGCGCACCGGCTCCGGCGAGAGATAGGGGGCGTCGGTTTCCACGAGCAGCCGATCCTCGGGAATCGTCGCCGCGCAGTCGCGCAGCGCCTGCGACTTCTTGTACGTCACCATCCCCGCGAAGCTGATGTGCATCCCGAGGGCGATGCACTGGGCCGCCATCGCCGCGTCGCCCGTAAAGGAGTGCATCACGCCCCGCAACAGGCCTCGCTCGGCGAACGCGGCTCGCAGGGCCGCCATGACGTCGGCCTCGCAGTCGCGCACGTGGACAATGAACGGCAGCTCCCGCTCGGCGGCCAGCCGCATGTGCCGATCAAAATATTCGAGCTGCAAGTCGAATGGCGTGAAGTCCCAGTGCCGATCGAGGCCCGTCTCGCCGATCGCCACGACGCCGGGGGCGGAGGCCAGCTCCACGATGTCAGCCCAATCGTCGGCGCCCGCGTCTGCCAGGTAGTTCGGATGGATCGCCACGGCGGCGTAGACGCCCTCGTATTTCGCGGCGAGCTGGACGCACACGCGGCTCGACGCGACCGTCGTGCCCACCGCCAGAATGTGCCGCACGCCGGCGTCGCGGGCCCGCGCGATCACGTCGTCGCGATCGGCGTCGAAGTCCGCGGCATCGATGTGGGCGTGCGTGTCGAAGAGCATCGGTGAAGGGCGCTGAAGCGAGTACACGGCCGAAATAGCCGCGACCAAGCCTGGCCGCGGCTGCCCCGGAGACTTCGGGGCGTGCGTCACACCGGCACGGTCGGTACTTTCACCAGCTCGCGCAGCGAATCGCGGTGCCCCTTGGCCATGCCGAGGGCCTCCTCGGCCATCGCCCGGGCGGCGGGCGCCGACTGCAGGTCGGCCACGATCTGCTCGATCGCCGCTACATCGTATTCCTGAGAGCGTGCCGCCGCGGCGATCAGGAAATCGATGTCCAGGTCGTGCAGATCGGTAAACTCCATCGGGAACTCGCCCGTGCGCGGCAGCGCGCCCGCGTCGACGATCATGCTGCTGATGCGGTCGGCCAGCGCGTCTTGATCGGTCGCGATCGCTTCGAGCGTGTCCAGCGCGTCCTCGCCCCCCGGCGGCACGTAGGGTCGCGACCAGCGCAGATACTGCACGAACGACCGGCAGTGGATCGCCAGCAGGCGGTTGAGCTGTCGAATCGCGTCCAGCGTCATCATCCAAAGAGCCCCGTGGTGGCCTGTTGCGCCCAAGGGGCGATCAGCTCCGCGAACAAACCGAGCAGCAGCACCGGCCCGGCCATCAGGATCACATAGCAGGCCGGCAGGAAGCCGAGGTCGACCGGCAGGCTGGTGTCCGGCTGCGGGTCGATGCACATCGTCTTGGCCAGCCGCAGGTAGTACACCAGCGAAATCGCCGTGTTGATCGCCGCAGCCACGAACACGAACATGAGCAGCGGGCCGCCGGCGTCGTACAGCGCCTGCAGCACGCGCAGCTTCGGCCAGAATCCGGCCATCGGCGGCAGGCCGATGAGGCTCACCAGGATCAGCGTCAGCGAGATGGCCGCCAACGGGCTGCGGCCGATGAGGCCCGAGTAATCCTTGATCTCCTCGCTGCGCATCGTGTTGCGCAGGAAGGCGATGATCGCAAAAGCGCCCAGATTCATGAACAAGTACACGGCGGCATACAGCAGCACGGCCGACACCGCGGTCTTGGCCCCGTCGAGGTCTCGCCGACCGGCCAGCGCGACGGCGGCCGCCACGGGCATCATCATGAAGCCGGCGTGCGCAATCGTCGAATAGGCGAGCATGCGCTTGATGTTCTTCTGGCCGTAAGCGGCCAGGTTGCCGAACGTGCAGGTGACGATCGACACCAAGGCAATGAGCGTCACGATGAACCGTCGCACGGGGGACAGCGGCAGTTCCGCTGGCAGGGCGTCCTCGGCGGCTTCGCCGTCCGAGTCCACGGACGCGCTGGGGGCGTCGCCAGCTTCGTCCGCCGGAGCGTCGTCCCCGACCTGAGCGGCGACGAAATGCACGTCATCAGCCTGCGCGGCGAGGATGGGACGCACATTGTCTTGCTGCTGCACAAGTTCCTGAGGGCTGTAGCCAAACCCCAGGGCGACGCGGACCAGCAGCGCCAGAGCCGCGGCCTTGGAAGCCACCGAAAGGAAGCCGCCGATCTCCGCCGAGGCGCCTTCGAACACATCCGGGCACCAGAAGTGGAACGGCACGGCCGAGAGTTTGAACGCCAGTCCGACGCCGACCATCAATCCGCCCAGGGCGAGCACCATGACCGACCAGTCGCCGGCCGAGAGCTTGCCGGGAACGTCGTACTCCACGAGCCGCGCGGCCATGGTCGGAAAGTGCGCCGATCCCAAGAGCCCGGCCAGCAGGCTCATGCCGTAAAGCATCACGCCCGCCGTGCCGGCGCCATAGACGGCGTACTTCAATGCCGCCTCGCTGGAGCGCTGTCGGCCCTTGACGATGCCCGAGAGCACGTAGGACGGAACGCTCGCCATTTCCACGCCGAGAAACATTGACAGCAGGTGGTTCGCGCTCGACATGATGCACATGCCGAGCGCGGCGCCGAACACCAGCGCGTAGTAATCCTGGCCGTCTTCGCGGTCGGCGATTCCGGTGAGCCGCGACAGCACGACGAACAGCACGGCGAACACGGTGAGAAACAGCCGCATGTAGACGGTCACCGCGTCGTACACGAGCATGCCGGTGAACAACTCCTGCCGCTCGATGTTCGCCCATGCGGCGGCCGACATGCCGCCGTCCGGCACGGAGGCGACCACGGCGGCGCAGCCGCCCACCAGCGCGATCGCCAGCGGCGGGATGCGGTCGACGAGCGGGATCACCCGCGTCACCAGCAGCGCGACGATCGTGGCGCACAGCGCCAGCTCTGGCCGGAAGAGCGGTAGGCTCACCTCCAGCGTGTCGGTGATCAGCGATTGTGTGAGCGTTGGCAGATTCACTGCGACAGGGTTCTCAATTTCGATGGCTCTGTTTCGATTGAAAGCCGCCGGCTCGGCCGGTGGACTTATCTCAGCCGGTAAGGAGTCCACCGGCAGAGCCGGCGGCTTTTAATTTTGATTCATCTTGACGCCAAGTCTCGCTCCACGGAGGTGATCGTCTCGGCCCCGTCCCCCGCGGGATGCGTTCGTTCGGTCCAGGCGGCCAGCTCCTCGACCTGGCGGTCGACCGTCGGCTGCATGTAATTCAGCACCAGTTGCGGGTACACGCCGAACACGATGGCGAAGGCCAACAGCGGCGCCGCGATCGACAGCTCGCGCGACGTAATCGGCGTGAGCGCCTCCGGGTGCGGACCGCGATATTCGGGCCCCAGGTAAACCCGCTGAATCGCCCACAGGATGTAAGCGGCGGTGAGGATGACCACCATTGCCGAAATGACGGCCAGCAGTTGGCTGTATTTCCACACCGAGAGCACGACGAACACTTCGCCGATGAACCCGCACAACCCCGGCAAACCGAGGCCGGCGAAGAAGATGCCGATGGCCAGGCCGCTGTAAATCGGCATCTTGGCGAACAGCCCGCCGAACTGGTTCAGGTCGCGGTGATGCACGCGGTCGTATATGACGCCCACCATAAAGAACATGCCCGCCGAGCTGATGCCGTGGGCGATCATCTGGTACATGGCGCCGGTGACGCCCATCTTCCAGTAGTCGGGATTGAACCCGGTGTCGGCCATCGCGCTCCACACGCCGAAGCCCAGCACCACGTAGCCCATGTGGCTCACCGAGCTGTAGGCCACCATCCGCTTGAAGTCGGTCTGGGCGAGGGCCGCGAAGGCGCCCCACACCATGCTCACGACGCCCACGAGGCACACGAAGTACGCCAGCGCGTAGCCGGCGGCGGGGCAGATGGGATAGCAGATGCGGATGATGCCGTAGCCACCCATCTTCAGCAGGATGCCGGCCAGGATCATCGAGATCGGCGTGGGCGCCTCGACGTGCGCGTCCGGCAGCCACGTGTGCAGCGGCACGCTGGGCACCTTAATGATGAAGCCGATGAACAACAGCAAAAACGCCCACCAGCCGATGCTCTTGCCGAGCCAGCCTTCCGCCTCGAACAGGTCCGTGTGCTGTCCCATCTGCTGCAGGGCGAGGATGTTGAACGAGTGCAGTTGCCGACGCGCTTCGTCGTTGGGCTGCTCGGCAATCCCTTTGAATTGTTGAGCGACCTTGTCGTCCGATTCCAGCCAGGCGTCCAGCGCGGCCTGGGCCGTGCCGCCGCCTTCGACCTGAATGACGCCCGCCGCCGCCAGTTGTTCGGCGCTGAGCTGCGTGAGATCGCTGTTGAAGTACAGCATCAGGATCGCCACCAGCATCATCACGCCGCCCACCAGCGTGTACAGGAAGAACTTGATCGCCGCGTACTCCCGCCGCGGACCGCCCCACACGCCGATGAGGAAGTACATCGGCAGCAGCATGACTTCCCAGAACACGTAGAACAGGAAGAAGTCGAGCGCCATGAAGACGCCGATCATGCCGGTCTCGAGCAGCAGAAACAGGATGCAGTAGGCCTTCACGTGCTTGGCGATGGGCCAACTGGCGGCCATCGCCAGGATGCTGAGGAAGGCCGTCAGCACGACCAGCGGGAAGCTGATGCCGTCCAGCCCCATCATGTACTGGATGCCAAAGGTAGGAATCCACGGCAGCGCGAACAGGTTTTGCATCTCCGCCACGCCGCGCTCGTACTTTACCCCGTTGTTGTCGGCAAACAGGCCGAGGGTGAGCAGGAACGTGACGATGGTGAACGCCAGCGAGGTGAACTTGATCGCCTCGTCGTTGCCGCGCGGGTAGAACGCCAGGACGAGCGCCCCCAGCGCGGGCAGAAAGACCATCAGGCTCAGGTAGGTCACTGGGTCGTTAAGACTCATGACGGACAATTCCTAAAAAATTCACCACAGAGGGCACAGAGATCACAGAGGAATACGAAAGTACTTGGATGATTGCAGGACGACTGGAGCCATCTGCCTAGGATTCTTCTCTCTGTGCTCTCTGCGTCCTCTGCGGTAAATCTCCGATTACGACATCAACACATACGAAACCGCAAAATACGCCAGGCACATGAACCACGTGCCCATGACGATGAACAACACGTACTGCCGCAGGCTGCCGGTTTGCAGCCTCCGGAGTAGCAGGCCGAAATCCCACGTCCAGCTCGCGAAGGCGTTGACGGCGCCGTCGACCACGGTGCGATCGAACACCACGTCCACGACCCGCGACCCCGCCCGGGCGACCGCCGCGCTGGCGTGAATGAGGCCGTCGATCACCGCGCGGTCGAACCACGCGATCCACCGCGACTTGAGCATCGCCGGCCGCACGAAGACGAGGTTGTACAGCTCGTCGAAGTACCACTTGTTCCACAGCAGCGTGTAAATCGGCTGGAACGTCTGCTTGATTTCCTTGGGATCGAGCGTGCCCCACAGGTACAACAGCGCGGCGACGAACACGCCGGTGATGGCGGCGCTGAAGGCGGCCAGCCCGGCCGGCGTCTTGATCGCGGCGACGTGGCTCAAGTGCTCCGCCGGCACCGTGAGCGCGGGCAACAGCACGCCCTGCGAGCTCTCCGCAATGCCCGCCGGCTCGGCCTGGGCGAGCAGATTCGTCACATTAAAAGTGCCGAACGGCGGCACGGACCAACCCGCCGCGATGGCAAAGAACGCCAACAGCAGCAGCGGATACGTCATCACCGCCGGCGACTCGTGCGCGTGATCGTACCGGTGATGGTTCCGCGGCTTTCCGGCGAACGTCATAAACCACAGCCGGAACATGTAAAACGCCGTGATCGCGGCGCCGAGCGTCGGCAGCGCGAACAGCAGCCAGTAGGCGCCGCCGTTGGTCTGCGCGTAGCTGAGCGCCTGCTCGATGATCGCGTCCTTCGAGTAGTAGCCGCTCAGGCCGATCGGCGAGAGCGGAATGCCGGCGCCGATGATCGCCAGGCAGCCCACCAGCATCGTGTAGGCGGTAATCGGCATCTTCTTCCGCAAGCCGCCCATCTCGGTCATGTCGTTGGTATGGACGGCATGAATCACCGATCCGGAGCAAAGGAACAGCAGGCTCTTGAAAAACGCGTGCGTGATCAGGTGGAACAGCCCCGCGATCCACCCGCCCAGCCCGAGCGCCAGCATCATGTAGCCGAGCTGGCTGATCGTCGAATACGCGAGCACGCGCTTGATATCCGTGGCCGTGATGGCGATCGTCGCCGCGAGCAGCAGCGTGATGCAGCCGATGACTGCGATCACCAGCAGCGCTTCCGGCGAGAACGCAGGGAAGAAGCGGCCCACGAGATACACGCCCGCGGCAACCATCGTGGCCGAGTGCACCAGCGCCGACACGGGCGTGGGGCCTTCCATCGCGTCTGGCAACCACACGTGCAGCGGGAACTGGGCGCTCTTGCCCACGCAACCGCAGAAGATACCGACGCCCGCGATCAACAGCAGCCATTGGCCCGCCTTATTGGACGAGGCAACGTCTTCCGCTGCGCCGGCGCCGCCCGTCTCCGTCTCATCGCCCGACGACGCGATCCACGCCGTGATCGTTCCCGGCCGCTGCTCCTCGTCGATCATGCTCTGCGTGGGCGCGAGCCGATGATCGTTCTCCGCCGTGCGAAGCTGGCTGAAGATGCCTGGCTCCCTCACGCCCTCGGCGTTCGGCACGTCGCCGAAGTTGAACGTCCCCAGGCTCGACCACAGCGCCATCATGCCGATGAGCATGCCGAAGTCGCCGACGCGGTTGACGATGAACGCCTTGTTCGCCGCAGTGCTCGCACTCTTCCGCTCGATGTAGAAGCCAATGAGGAAGTACGAGCAGATGCCCACCAGCTCCCAGAACACGAACACCATCGCCACATTGCCGGCGATCACCAGCCCCAGCATGCTGAAGCTGAACAGCGACAGGTACTGGAAGAAGCGGTAGAAGCGTCCCTTGCGGTGCAGGTGCTCGCCATTGGAGAGATGCACTTCGTGGTCGACGTAGGGCGTGTGCAGCTCGTCGTGCATGTAGCCCAGGGCGTAGATGTGCACGCACGAGGCGATCAGCGTGACCATGCAGAACATCGTCACCGTGAGCGCGTCGATGTAGTACCCGATGGACAGCCGCAGCTTGCCCCACTGCCCAAGCGTGTACCAATCCGCGGTGTACGACGGCTCGTCATGCCCGACCTCGCTTGCCTCCTCGCCTCCCGCGCTCGCCGACGCTTCCGCCTGCTGCAGCGCAACGAGCGTGAAAGGCGACCGCGCCGGCGTCCGCCGGGCATGATCGTCGGCGGCTTCTTCGTCCGCGTGCTCGCCCGCGCCGTGTTCATCGGGGCCGTGCTCCCCGCCTTCGTGCTCGGCGCCATGATGCGCGGCGTCGACCAGCGGATGGTTCGGTAACCACACGCCGAACATCGCGACGAAGCTCAGCACGCAGCTCGTGACGATCGCCGCCACGGACAGGTATCCGCCGCCCTTGCCGTGATGGCCCATCTTGGGGCCAAACAGCACGATGACGCAAAACGCCGCCAGCGGCGTCAGCCACGCGGCGCCCAACAGCAGCGGTAACCAGGAAACGTCCATTGCAATCAAATCAAGCCCGCGAAACACGCGAAAGGGCGCAAAAAAATGGGATGAACCACTAAGGCACTAACGCACGAAGCAAACACAAAAAGGGAACATGGATCGACCACCGGACTGCGCTTTCACTGCTTTTCTTGGTCTTCGTGTCCTAGTGGTTTATCTCCCTCTTTCGCGTCCTTTCGCGTCCTTTCGCGCACTTTCGCGGGCAAATTCTCTTCCGTATCAAACTGCAGGCAATCACCCCAGCAACTGGTCGGCGCGGTCCACGTCGACCGAGTCATGGTTGTTGTAAAAATTCAGCACGATCGCCAGCGCCACCGCGGCTTCCGCTGCGGCGAGCACGATCACGAACAGCGCGATCAGCGGTCCATCCAGCCCGAGCGCGCTTTCGCCGCCGCCCAGATACTTGCTGCCGAGCGCGACGAAGTTGACGTTGGCGCCATTGAGCACCAGCTCGATGCCCATCAGCACGCCCAGCGCGTTGCGCTTCGTGGCCATGCACATCGCCCCGCACACGAACATGACGGCGCCAACCACCATGTAGTGGGCCACGCCGGGCGGCTCGGTCAACAAATTCGCAAGCGGCAACGATTCAATCATCTGTCTGATGGTTTCTTACTGCCCACTGCCCACTGCCCACTGCCGGCGGCGAGGACGCCCCGGCTCGCCACGGTCCTCTAAATTACTGCCCGCTCGCCACCGCCCACGGCGCCGCCGCCTTGCGCTTCGCACGCGCCAGGTACGCGGCGCCGACAAGCACCACGAGCAAATGCACCGACACAATCTCGAAATGCAGCAGATAACCAGGCGCCTCAGCGTCGTCCACCCGCGCGCCGAGCAGCCCCATCGCGATCGGGGCCGCGGTTTTCTCCACGGTCAGTTGCTCGACGTCCGCGCGATCCGGACTCTGCCACTGGTCCACGCTCGTCGCGGCAAACACCAGCAGGAACAACAGCGCTCCGCCAGCGAAGAGTCCAATCACCCAATCGCCGGCCATCGTCTTCATGCTCACGAACCGCTCCTGGGACGTGAGCATGACGCCGAAAATGAGCAGCACCAGAGTGCCGCCCACATAGATCAACAGTTGCATGGCGCCGACGAAGTCCTGCCCCGCCAGGAAGAACAACCCCGACGTCGCCGCCAGCGACAGCACCAGGTAGAGCGCCATCCGCACCACATTGGGCGTCAACAGAACCGCCACGGCAAACCCGCAAGCCAGGATTGCCAACAGCAGAAAGAACACACTGGGCCAGTAGATGGCGTCCATCGTCAGTCGGCCCTCCCGGCGGTCAGACGCGCGATGATTGATGCCTCATCGGGAACCATCGACCGCTCGACCGTCGCGTCCGCAGGCGCCGATTCCTCCGCCGCATCAGCGGGGTCCGATGACTCAATCGGCGCTGGCATCTCAGCGTAAGTCCAGCCCTCGCTCACGGCGTAAGTTGCCTCGGGTGCGTCCCTGAGGCCGAAAAAGTTTTTGCTCGGCAGCCAGTAGTGCCACAGCGCCGCCCCCAGGAACATCACCGCGGAGATGGGCGTGCAGTACTTCAGGCACGTCGTCATCACCTGATCGATGCGCAGCCGCGGCAGCGTCCACCGCACCCACATCATCACGCTCACGCCGATGACGCCTTTGGCGAGCGTGTTTATCAAGCCGAGCAACTGGCACACGAAATGGGCCACCCCGTCGCCGGCCGCGCCGCTCAGCCAGCCGCCGGGCTGCAGGCCCAAGAGGCTCGTGATTGGTATCGGCCCGTGCCAGCCGCCGAGGAACAGAATCGACGCCAGCAGGCTCACCGTCAGCATCGAACCGTACTCGGCCATGAAGAAAAAGCTCCACCGCAGGCCGGAGTACTCGGTGTGGAAGCCGGCCACCAACTCGCTCTCCGCTTCGGCCAGGTCGAACGGCGCGCGGTTGACGCTCGCGGTGGCGCAGGTGAAGTACACCCAGAAGATGATGAACGTCGCGGGGTCGTTCAGCACGTACCAATTGGTGAACCAACCGGCCTGCTGGTCGCCGATCACCACGAGGTCCATTGACCCGGCCAGCAGCACGGGCACGACGGCGCACATCCCCAGCGGCACTTCGTAGCTGACCACCTGAGCCGCTTCGCGCATGGCGCCGAACAGCGACCACTTCGAGGCGGACGAGTATCCGGCGAGGATCACGCCGAACACCTCGAGCCCCAGCACGGCGATGACGAAGAACACGCCTGTGTTCACGCGCTGCGCGATCCAGGGAAAGTCGCCGCCGGCGAACGGAATCGCCACATACGCGGTCACCGCGGCGCCGAAGCTCAAGTACGGGGCGATGCGGAACAGTATCCCGTCGGCGCCGCCGGGCATGAGGTCTTCTTTGGTCAGCAACTTCACGCCGTCGGCCAGCGTTTGCAGCCAGCCGAACTTGCCGCCGACGCGCGTCGGGCCCAGGCGGTCCTGAATGCGGCCAGAGATTTTGCGCTCCAGCCAGATGAAGACCAGGGCACCGACGGCGATCAAATTGATGATCAACCCGATGTGAACGAGCGACGCCAGAACATATCCAACGTAGCTGTCCGGCGCAACGGACCAACCCAACCACGACAGCGGCCAGACCGAAAGGATCCAGTCGAGCAGTCTATTGATGCCGTTGGCCACGTTCGATCGACCTGCTGCGAACCGCCTTGCGCGAGCCAGAACCCGCACCCTTCGCGCGGCGAGCGACATCCTCGTCGCTCGGATGCTGGCTTGAAGATTGTGAAATATGGCACAAAGCCCCGCCGCTCAACAAGCCCCCGCGGAACCGTTTTTGGCGCCACGTGCCACTGGCGCGTCGCCAATGCTGAAGCGCCGAACGAGTACCTACTTCTCACTGGCGCTCGCGCCCGTGGCACTCAGAGAGAAACGACCTACCGATCGATCTCGCCCATCACGATATCCAGCGATCCGACGATCGCCGGCACGTCGGCGATCAGGCAGTCGCGGCATAACTCCCCCGCGACCGACAGATTGCAGAAGCTGCTGCTCCGCGCCCGGACGCGCCACGGAATCGCCTCACCATGGGACACGAGGTAGAAGCCCATCTGTCCGCGCGGCGCCTCGGTTTCCAGATACGCCTCGCCCTTGGGCAGCTTCTGGTTTAGCTTCAACGGCTCGCCGTAGCCGCCGCTGGCAACGCTGTAATGGTCGATCGCCTGCCGCACCAGGTCGATCGACTGCATCACCTCGAGCATCCGCACGTAGAAGCGGTGCCAACAATCGCCCAGCACCGCCTCCAGCGGCACGGCCGGATAATTGTGGTCTTTCGGATAGTGGCCGTCCTTTTCGACGATCACCTCGAAGGCGTACCCATCGTACATCGCGGTGTAGATTTCTTCGCCGTCGCGGCGCAGGTCGTGATCGACGCCGCTGCCGCGGAGCACTGGGCCGCTCGTGCCGTAGTCGATCGCCATCTCGGCCGGCATGACGCCGATGCCGGCCGTGCGCTTCACGAAGATCGAGTTCGTCGTCAGCAGCGTGTGATACTCGTCGATGAGCGGGACAAGCTGATCGAGAAACGCCTCGCACTTTTGCAGCCACCCCGGCGGCAGATCGGCCGTGGTGCCGCCCACGGTGAGGTAGCTGTAGGTGAGCCGGGCGCCGCACGCCTCCTCGAACAGGTCGAGGATCTTCTCGCGCTCGCGGAACGCGTACAGAAACGGACTGAACGTCCCC
>CAYSFP010000118.1:0-18873 GCA_964430075.1 uncultured Planctomycetaceae bacterium
CGAAAAACGCCGCTTGCCACCGCTGTATAAAATACGAACGTGTTCTTACGCCCGCCAGAAAGCACGCGCGTTCTTCGCCTGGCTGACAGCCGAGAGCCGATAGCCCCGCCGATGGGAGCATTTGCTGCGCAGCCCTCAACAGGACAACGGCGGCGCAGACGACGCGCACGCGCGGCGAATCGTTCACGACGCCGTCGCGGTCAATGGTCTCGACGAATGAGTCGTTAGATCTGAAGGGGTTCAGCACAGCCGACGCGGGTCGCTACCGGCAGCGTCACTTCAAACGCGGCGCCGCACCGTGACTCGCTTGTGCACGTAATCTCGCCCCCGTGATTTTGCACGACGGACTGACAAATGCTCAGCCCCAGACCGGTCCCGCCCGCCCCCGCGCCGCGCGAGCGAGCGGACTCCGCCCGATAGAACCGGTCAAAAATGCGCCGCTGATCCTCCGGTGAAATGCCCTGGCCGGTGTCGCTCACGCTGAGGCGTGCCTGGTGCGTCCCCTCGTCGGCCGCCAGGTTGACGACGACCGCGCCGCCGGGCGGCGTGTACTTGAGCGCGTTGTCCAAGAGGTTGTTAAGCACTTGACGCAGGTGCCCCCTGTTTCCATGGATGATCGCCTCGTCCAATCGGCCGATGCTCAGCGACACGTTGCGCGACTCGGCGACGCCGCTAAACATATCGACGGCCTTGCTGACCACCGCATGCAACTTGACCGGCTCGAACTTGATCTCGGGGAGATCCGCCTCCACTTCCGAGAGCAAAAGAAGCTGATTGACGAGCGTTTCGAGCGCCGTGCACTCGTTGATGACGTCGATCAGGAAATCTTCGTACTCTTCGGCCGAGCACGCCCCGCCGTTGAGCGCCACCTCCACGGAACTGCGAATCGCAGCGAGCGGCGTCCGCAGCTCGTGCGCCGCGTTCGCCAGGAAGTCGCGCTTCATGTCGAAATACGCCGCGATGCGGTCGAGCAACCGATTCACCGTCTCGGCGAGATGATCCAACTCGTCGCCTGCGCCGCGGATGGGAAGTCGTTCATCGAGATGGCTGGGGCGCAGGCGCGAGGCGGTCTCGATGATGTCGCCGATGGTGCGCGCTGCCCGGGCGGCCAGGAAATAGCCGCACAGGGGCGCGATCAGCAGGACGGCGCCGACGGCCATCATCACGCCACGATCGATCCGCGTCATGTCCTCGGCAATGCGATCGAGCGTCGCGCCAACGCGAATGGCTCGAACCGCCGACACCGAAGCTGACGAGCGGATCTGGACGACGCGATAGTTGTTCAATGTGAACGGCCGCCGTTCACCGGCGACGCCGCTCGTTGGATTCTCCGCTTGCGCTTCCGCGCTCTTGCCGATCAACTTCCCGCCAGCATCAAAGAGTTTGACGTACCACCCGCGCCGCTCGTGGCCGCGAGCCCAGCGCTCGAGCACCTCCGTGAGAAACTGCGGGTCGGCCGCCGGCGTACTGGCAAGCTCCAGGCTAATGCCGCGGGCATCGTCGATCAATTCTTGATCCAGCTCGTGCACGAGCGCCCAGCGCACGCCCTGGTGCAGCACCATGAGCGTGACGAGCGCCGTAACGACGACGACCGCCGCGTTCCAAACCGCCAGGCGGAAACGCAGCGTTCGCCACAAGCTGCGCGCAGAGCGTTTCCAACGGACTGGAGGCTGGTCGGGCATAAATCGGCTCAGGCGACGGCCGCAACAGTTCGAACGCCGCGGCGGCCGATGCCGCTATTGCGTCCGCAGCACATACCCGCGGCCGCGCACCGTATGCAACAGCGCTGGCGTGAAGTCGCGATCGATTTTACCTCGGAGGCGCGTAATATGCACCTCGATCACATTGGTCACGCCTTCCCAATCCGAATCCCAGAGATGCTCGCTCAGCATTTTGCGCGTGAGCACTTGCCCCGCGTTCCGCATGAGAAATTCCAGGAGGCTGAACTCGGTGGGCGTCAAATCGATCTCGATGTTTTCGCGCGTCACGCGCCGCGTCGAGAGATCGAGCGTCAGCGGGCCGGCTTTGAGCTGCTGCGCCTGGCGGCTTAGCGAACGTCGCGACACCGCGGACAAGCGTGCCAGCAGCTCGGGAAAAGCGAACGGCTTGATGATGTAATCGTCGGCTCCCGCATTCAGCCCGGCGACGCGCTGCTCCACGGAGCCTAACGCGGTCAGGATGAGCACGGGCGTGTGAATGCCGCGCGCGCGCACTTCCTGCAAAACGTCGAGCCCGTGCTCGTCCGGCAGCATGAGGTCGAGCAAGATCGCATCGCACTTCTGCGCTGTGGCGGCCTGGAGCGCCTTGTGACCATTCTTGGCCCACGTGCAGGCGTGCCCCGCGTCTTCGAGGCCGCGGCGTATCGCCTTGCCCAGCACCTCGTCGTCTTCGACAACAAGTACGTCCATTGAGCACGTCAGCTCGCGTTTGCAGTGTTCACCTTGCTCCTCTTTCATCATCTCTGGCTGCAGCCGTACTGGGAAGGCGCGGCACGGCAGGAGAAGCTCCCTGGCGACATCCTTGCTAAATTGTAATCTCGCTCCGCTGGCCGGTCGTTTTCCCAAAACGTATACCAGCAAGGAGCAAGTCGTTGACTCGAGCCGCCACACCCGCACCTTCGCCGTCCGCCTCGGTTGGCGCCCTGCCCCCCTGCCCCGCCCCGCCTGAAATCTCTCCGCTCAAGGCACGCCGCCCGTGTCCGAAACTGCTGCACCGCAGCGCAGCACCGTGCCCTCGCCCAGGTTGCACGCTGCCGACCGGTTGCGCCGCCTGATCGAGCATGCGGCGCACTTTCTGCCGTCGCAAGGACCGCTCTCTGTCTTCGTGCACCACAACACGCTGCACGCGTTCGAGCACTTGCCCTTTGCCGACGCGCTCGTCGAGGCGGCCAGGGTCTATGGCTGTGAAATCTACCTGTCCGAACAGCGGTACCGTCAGAAACTGGCCCGGGGCCGCATTCGCAGCGAAGACCTGGTCGCCGTGCTCCAAGACGACCTGGGCGAGCGCGCCGATGAGCTGATCGGCCCGCTGGGTGCGCGATTCAATCTCCGGCTGGCCATGCTCCAGACGCCGCTGTACTCGGCCCCGACCAACGAGCTGCGGTGGGTCGTCGCCGAAACCGAGGCCCTGCGGCGGTTCCGCGCGGACACGCCCGCGGCATTTCGCGAACGCACGATCGACGGCACGCGACGTTGGGTGATGCGCGACTTCCGCAAGGGTCATGCGGAAACGGGCGATCGCGGCGCCGCCCCCGAGGTGGTGCGCATTGTTCGCGAGCTCTTAGACAGCCGTGGCCGCAGAGAATTGGAGAGCTGGCGCATTGACGCGTGGGAATCCTTCACGCTGGAACTTTTGTGGCGAGTTTGCTGCTGGGGCGCCGCCCAGCACGACCAGCCGTCGCCGGCTTCACCCTGCCTCCAGCGACCGCGCGACTTGCTCCTCGCAGCAACGGGCCAAGACAGCGACGACCTCGTCCATGAGGTGCTGATCCGGTACTGCGCGGCGTTTCTCGATCAGGGGCTCAGCCAATGGCCGCTGCCCGATCGAAGCCTCGGATTCTACTCCGCGTTTCTGCAAACCGGCGGCACGACACGCGGCATCCTGCCGGCGTGGCGCCGCGAGCTGCACCGCGAAGCCGAACGTTTGGCGGCGGAACGGATCGCGCCGCTGGAATCGATCCAGGAGTCGCTGGCCATCCTCGGCGTGCACCAGGACCAGTACAAAGACTTCATCACCCAAACGCTGCTGGCGCTGCGTGGATGGGCCGGGATGATCTGGCAGATGGAGACCAATGCCGAGTGGGCAGTTCATCCGGCTCCGGCCAATAGCTTGGTGGAGTTTCTGGCCGTCCGTCTGGTGCTCGATCGGTTGGCCGTGGCCCATGTGGCGCGCAAGCACCTGGACTTTCGCGGCCCGCTGGAGGACCTTGCGGCGACGGTCAACGGCTCGACGGCGTCAGGGGCCGCCGACGCGGGCGTCCAACGGGCGTTCCTGATCTTCCAGCTCGCCCAAGCGCGAGGTTGGAAGCCCGAAGAGCTCTCCCATCTGACGCCCGCCATGTGGCGGATGCTGCTGACGGAGGTCGACGCCTTCGCCAGCGTCGAGCGCCGCCGCGTGTTCCACCTGGCCTATGAACGGTGCTACCGGGAGCAGTCGCTCGGCGCCATGGCAGCGTTTGGCCGTCAGGGGAACCCGTTGAGGGTTGATGACGGCGAGCCGCCGTTGTTTCAGCTCATCACGTGCCTTGACGATCGCGAGGAATCGTTCCGGCGTCATCTGGAGGAAGTCGAACCGCGCTGCGAGACGCTCGCCTGTGCGGGCTTTTTCGGCGTCGCCATGTACTACCAAGGCGTGGCCGAAGCCAACTCGCGTCCGTTGTGCCCGGTCGTGGTGAAACCACAACACTACGTGCAGGAACTGCCCGCATTGACGTTCGCCGAGGCCCACCAACGCCGCGCCCGCACGCGGCGCGTGCTGGGTTCGGCATCCCACACCGTTCATCGCGGCAGCCGTTCGCTGGTGGTCGGCGTGCTGACGGCGCTCGCGGGCTCGGTCGCGTCGATTCCGCTGGTGATGCGCATTCTGTTCCCCCGCGCTTCGGCACAAATTCGCCGCTTGCTGGGGCGTTTCGTGCAGCCGCCGCCGGTGACGCAACTGGCGTTGGAACGATCGGCGCCCGATCCCGGCCCAGACGCCGGGCACATTGGCTATAGCGTCCCCGAGATGGCGGCCATTGTGGAGCGGATGCTCCGCGACATGGGCCTGACCAGAAACTATTCGCGGCTGGTGATCGTCTGCGGGCACGGCTCGAGCAGTCTGAACAACCCGCACGGCTCGGCTTACGATTGCGGCGCGTGCGGCGGAGGGCGCGGCGGTCCGAACGCGCGGGCGTTCGCGCAGATGGCGAACGATCCACGGGTCCGCGCGTTGCTGCGCGAGCGCGGGCTCGTCCTGCCGGGCGACGTGTACTTCGTCGGCGCCCTTCACAATACGTGCGACGATAGCGTCACGTATCTGGACCTGGATCAATTGCCGCCCGCGTTGACGGGATTGTTCCGGCAAGCGAAGCAAGCCATCGACGTCGCTCGCCAGCGCAACGCCCACGAGCGGTGCCGGCGATTCGAATCGGCGCCCCTGTCGCTGACGCCCGAGGCGGCGCTGCGGCACGTCGAAGGCCGATCGGAAGACATGGCGCAGGTTCGGCCCGAGTGCGGCCACGCCACCAACGCGGTGTGCATGGTGGGCCGGCGGCGGCGCACGCGCGGCATGTTTCTCGATCGCCGATGGTTTCTCACCTCGTACGATCCCGACCAGGACGACGTGGAGAGCACGATCCTCACGCGCGTTCTTGGCGCCGCGATCCCGGTTTGCGCGGGCATCAACCTCGAATACTACTTCTCGTACACCGACCCCGTGCGCCTCGGTTGCAGCACGAAGTTGTCGCACAACATCACCTCGCTCTTGGGAGTCATGGACGGGGCGTCGAGCGACTTGCGCCCCGGGCTGCCGTGGCAGATGGTCGAGATTCATGAGCCCGTGCGGCTGCTGTTCCTCATTGAAACGACGCCCGCGGCGATGGAACGCATCCTCGACCGCAATCCGCCGCTGGCCATGTTGTGCCGCAACGAATGGGTGCAATTGGCGACGCTCGATCCGCATTCGTCCGACATGCACTTGCTGCGCGGCGGCAAGCTCGAACCTTACTCGCCCGCCGCGGACGACCTGCCGGAAGTCGCGTCGTCGGCCGACTGGTATCGGGGGTGGCGCGACCATTTGGGGTATGCCGTCGTCACCTCGTAGTTGGAACGGGAGTTCGCGCGGCGGCTCGCCGCGCAGGCCATGACCATCGATGCTGTGCTGAACATCCTGGGCCTGGTCACCGTGCTGGCCCCGGCGCTGCTGCTGGCGGCGCTGGCGCTGCCGCCGCTCGTGGGGCAACCGCTTTCGGAATTCTCGATCAGCCAAACGACGCGCGCCGCCGTGTACGCGGGGCTGCTCGCGTCGATCGCCATCCTGGGCATTATGCTCGCCACCGGGACGCGGCACGTGGCGATCCAGGCGGGCAACTGGGTGAGCCTGGAAACCGAGCATTTCCACTTCACGCTCAAATTCGTTTTCGACCGCCTGAGCGTGCCGTTCGTCATCCTGAGCTACGTGCTGTGCGGCACGATCGGCGCGTTCGCCAATTCGTACCTGCATCGCGACGGCGGTTTTGCGCGATTCTTCATCTGCTACTCATTTTTTCTGCTGGGCATGGTGCTGGCGTCGGTGGCCGGGACGATCGAGTCGCTGTACGCGGGGTGGGAGCTGGTGGGCCTCTCGTCCGCGTTGCTGGTGGCCTACCTGCAGGAACGCACGGCGCCGGTTCGCAATGGTTTGCGCGTGTGGAGCGTATACCGCATTGCCGACGCCGCGTTCCTGGTCGCGGCGGTGGCGCTGCACCACGTGGCGGGGGCCGGCGACTTCGACAAGCTGATCGGAGCGGCGCCGTGGCCGGCGGGCCAGGCGTCGCTCACGTCGCAACAGGCCCTGTTCGTGGGACTGTTGCTGATGATCGCGGCGGCGGGCAAGAGCGCGTTGATTCCCTTCTCCGGTTGGCTGCCGAGGGCGATGGAGGGACCCACGCCGTCCAGCGCCGTCTTCTACGGCGCGCTGTCGGTCCATCTCGGCGCCTACTTGCTGCTGCGGGTCAGCCCGATTCTCGAGCTGTCGACGACGCTCAGCGTGATCGTCGTCGTGTGGGGCTTGGCCACGGCGATTTACGCGGCGCTGGCCGCGCGGGTGCAAACCGACATTAAAAGCGCGCTGGCGTTCGCTTCGCTCACCCAGGTTGGGATCATCGTCGCCGAGATCGGCTGCGGATTCTACTACCTGGCCCTCGTGCACATGATCGGTCATGCCTGTATGCGAACTCTGCAGCTGCTTAGAGCGCCCATGCTGTTGGCCGACTACAGCCTGCTGGAGAACGCCATCGGCGGGCGGCTGCCGCAAAAGCCGACGGCGTGGCAGCGGCTGGTCTCCGACCCGTGGCGCCGCCGCGCCTACCACTTTGCCGCCGAGCGCGGCTATCTGGACACGGTGCTGAACGACTACATCGCGGGACCGTTCATGTCGCTGTTCCGCCGCTGCGACGCCCTGGAGCGCCGGTGGACCGACTGGCTCGCCGGGGGCAATTCGCGGCAGTCCGATCAGATCAAGGTGAGCGGGGGCGTCGCTGACGAACTGGCGTGACCGAACTGCACCTGCCCTGGCTCGAGGTGGCGATCTGTGTCCCGCTTTTGGGGGCGCTCTGGACGATGCTGGCGCCCAACGCCGAAGAGTCACAGCGCCGCACGCTTGTCGCGAGCGCCCTGACGTTCGCGTGCGCCGTGGGCGCGTGGCTCGATTTCGATTGGATCGGCGCCGAGCAAGACCACGACCGCTGGTCGCTCGCCGCGTGGATCTTCGGATTCGAACCCTTTGCGATCGACCGGATCAGCGCGCCGCTGTTTCCCATGACGGCGCTTGTTTACTTCGTCACGGCGCTGGCCACGCTGCGCACCAAAGTACGGCGGTTCTCGTTCGTGTGGACGCTCGCGTCGGAGGCCATTGTCCTGGCGACGCTCAGTTGCCGAGACCCGTGGACGTTGATCCCGCTGTTGGCCATCGGCGTGCTGCCGCCGCTGGCGGAGCTGCGAGAGCGCGGCAAGCCCACCCGCGTCTTCGTCGTCCATATGGGATTGTTCGTGGCGCTGCTGTTTGCGGGAGGTGGGATGGCCTATGGGCGCGCCGGGAACGACGCGCCGTCGATCGTCGGCATTCTGTTCCTCCTGGCCGCCGTGCTGGTGCGCAGCGGCGTGTGCCCCGCCCACTGTTGGTTGACCGACCTGTTCGAGCATGCCGCCTTTGGGTCGGCGCTGTTGTTCGTCACGCCGATGATCGGCGTCTACGCGGCGGTGCGGCTGGTGCTGCCGATCGCGCCGGCCTGGGCGCTGCAAAGCATGGCGCTGTTGTCGCTCGCAACCGCCGTGTACGCGGCGGGCATGGCCCTGGTGCAGCGCGAGGCGCGGCGGTTCTTTTGTTATGTGTTTCTCAGCCATGCGTCGCTCGTGCTGGTCGGCTTGGAGCTCGCAACGCCGATTGGACTGACCGGCGCGCTGTGCTTGTGGATTTCGGTCGGGCTGGCGCTGACGGGGTTCGGCCTGACGCTGCGCTCGATCGAGAGCCGCATCGGCCGCGTGTCGCTCGCCGAATATCACGGACTGTACGAGCACGCCCCGATGTTGGGCGCGTTCTTCCTGCTGACGGGTCTGGCCAGCATCGGATTCCCCGGCACCATTGGTTTCGTCGGCGGCGAGCTGTTGGTCGAGGGGGTCGTTGACGTCTATCCGTGGGTAGGGTTCGCCGTCGTGGCGGCCGCGGCTCTCAATGGCATCGCGGTGCTGCAAGCGTATTTCCGCATCTTTACCGGACGACGCTACCTGGCTTCCGTCTCGCTGAGCTGCCGCTGGCAAGAGCGAGCGGGCGTGCTGACGCTCGCAACGCTGATCGTCGGCGGCGGGCTCGTGCCCCAACCCGGGCTAACCTCGCGCCGGCTGGCGGCGACGCAGATCATCAATTCACGGCGAAGCGTGGCCCAAGCGGCCGACGCGGAATCAGGCGGCGGCAAATCGACCCCGTGGTTCGCCGGCGAGCGCGACGAACCGACCGACGTCGCGCAGCGGGAGTTAGTTCCTTGAACACGCGCCGCGATGCCTTACGCATCTGCCCCCCGCCTCGGCGCGAACGCACACACTGGAGACCCTGTCATGTCCACGCTGTCACCCGCCGTCGAGAACGCGCCCCGCGGCAACCTCTCAGGCTTCACAAACTACCTGCGCCACGACCTGCTCTCCGGCTTCTTGGTGTTTTTGATCGCCCTGCCCTTGTGCCTGGGCATTTCCATCGCATCGGGTTACCCGGCGATCGCGGGCGTGTTCACGGCCATCGTCGGCTCGGTGCTGACGACCGTCTTGAGCAATTCGGAACTGACGATCAAAGGTCCCGCCGCGGGCCTCATCGTCATCGCGGTCGGCGCCGTGACCTCGTTCGGCTACACCGGCGGCCAGGATGCGGCGGCCGACTTCCAGGCGTACCGCATGGCACTGGCCGTGGGCGTTGTCGCGGGCGTCGTGCAGATTGGCTTCGGCCTGTTTCGTGCAGGGGTGCTGGGAGACTTTTTTCCCACTTCGACCGTGCATGGCATGCTCGCCGCCATCGGCGTGATCATCATGCTGAAGCAGATTCCCGTGGCCGTCGGCCAATCGGCCAAGGGCGAACCGCTGGAAATCTTACGTGAGATTCCCGATAAGCTGCTCCACGCCAACCCCGAAATCGCGATCATCGGCATCGCGAGCCTGGTGATTCTGTTTGGCCTGCCGGTGTTGAAGAAGCGGATCAAGAACAACTTCTTCCAGATGCTTCCGGCGCCACTGCTTGTGCTGCTGGTCGCGGTTCCGCTGGGCGCCTACTTCGACCTTTCCCACGAGCACACCTACACTTGGGGCCAATCGACGTACAACGTCGGCGAGCAGTTTCTCGTCACCGTGCCGAGCAATCTGGTCTCGGCCATGGCACGCCCCGACTTTTCGGCGTTTACCAACTCGGAATTCCGGATGGATGCCATCAAGTGGGTGATCATGTTCGCGCTGATCGGCAGCCTGGAATCCATGCTCAGCGCGAAGGCGATCGACATGATCGACCCGTGGAAGCGCAAGACGAACCTCAACCGCGACCTTGTCGCCGTGGGCGTCGCCAACACGGCCGTGGCCTGCATCGGAGGGCTGCCGATGATCTCCGAAATCGTGCGCAGCAAGGCCAACATCGACGCCGGAGCCCGCACGCGCTTCTCCGACATGTGGCACGGGGTGCTGCTGCTGGGCTTTGTGGCGCTGGTGCCGGGCATGATCCACCGGATTCCGCTGGCGGCGCTCGCGGCGATGCTCGTGTACACGGGCTTCCGCCTCGCCTCGCCGCGCGAGTTCATCAACGTGTTCAAGATCGGCCCCGAGCAATTCGTGATTTTCACGACGACGATCATCGCCGTGCTGGCTACGGATTTGCTCGTAGGCATCGGCATCGGCATCGCCGTGAAGGCGTTCATCCACCTGGTGAACGGCCTGCCGCTCAGCTCGATGCTGAAGCCGTACCTCGAAGTTCAGCCGCAGGGCGAGGACGCCGTGGTGATCACGGCCCGCGGATCCGCGGTGTTTACGAACTGGCTGCCGTTCAAGCGCGAGATCGAGCAACTGGGTCTTGCCGAGCGCAATAACGTCGTCGTCGACCTGTCGGGCACTAAACTGGTCGACCACAGCGTGATGGAAAAGCTGCACGAAATGGAAATGGAGTTCGAGCAAGCCGGCCTGCGGTTCGAGGTCATCGGCCTCGAGGGGCATCGGCAGTTGTCCAATCATCCGTACTCGGCTCGCAAAAAAAGTCCGGCATCGCTGCGTCGCATGACGATCATCGTCGACGAAAGCGCTGAAGCACCGCTGGAGGCTGAACTGTTGGGCGCCGGCGCTTCTCAGTACGTGTCGACCCCCTGCCGAGCCGCATTTGGCGCGTCAGACGATGCGAACGCCTGCGTTCGCATCGAAGTCCTGGCGTCGCGCGCGGCTTCGCACAGAATCGCGGACTTGATCACCGAAGGTCCCGTCGCCAAACGCCTCTACTCTGTTTGGTTCGATGAAGTAGGGATGCTTTCTGGCCAGGCGTCGCGCGCGTCGGCCGAACGATTCAAGGCGGCGAATGCGGAGCCAAGTCGCGACGCAGCGGTGACGAGCGGCGTGGGCAGGTAAAGCGACCGATCTCTACGGTGCGCGCCAAAATTATGCCGAGTTTTCGCGGAATCGTTCAAGGCAGATGCAGTTGCACGGAGCCCAGCCTACAATCGGATGTCATGATGCGTCCCTGGGCCGTTCACGTTTCGACCGCGATTCTGGCTATCGGACTAGGCGGCGCAATCCGGGGCCATGCCCAGGCGCAGCCGCTCTCCTTCCGCGACGAGACGGGCGCCAACGCGGCCGAGGCGAAGTATGGCGCCACCGGGGCCGGCGCCACGGTTGTCATCATGGACCGCGGCATCGATTGGGACCATCCGGACTTCATCAAGCCCGATGGAACGACGCGCATTAAGTGGCTCTACGATATGAGCCCGGAGCATCCCGCGCCCGTCGAATACTCGGAAGCCCAGATCAACGCCGCCCTGAGCGGCGGCCCGCCGATCAATTCGCGAGACGCCGTCGGACACGGAACGGTCACCGCGGGCCTGGCCGCGGGCAACGGCGCCGCCGTTGCCGGAAGCGACTTTCGCGGCATGGCGCCCGGCGCGGATCTGATCATCATCAAGGTGACTTCCGAGGGCGCGCCCGCGCACGACGATCAACCCTCGGAAGCCGCCTTCAACGCCAGCTACATCGCCGCGCTCACCTGGTTGGACGCGAAGCTCAACACGCTCGGCCAACCGGCCGTCGCTATTTTCAACAGCGGAACCCAATGGGGCCCCATCGACGGTACGTCGGCCGTTAGCCGAAAAATCGATGAAGTCTTCGGATCCGATCGCCCGGGGCGCGTCTACGTCGCTGCGTCGGGCGACGAAGGGGCCGCGGCTAATCACGCCCGCGCCGCGTTTGACGACGCCGCGGACGCCGTGGTGGAACTTACCAAGATTCGCCCCGAGCTGGCGTTTATGCAGATGTGGTACCCCGGCAACGCGCCAGCCGAGATTACCGTCGAGTTCGACGACGGTACGGTGCTCGGACCTCTCGGCCCCGACGAGTTCCTCGCCGAGCAGGGCGTGAGAGTGTTCCACTACGCGCCCCACGCCAACCTCGGCGAGTTTCTGAACACCAGCAACGGCGATCACTTCGTGTACGTCGATGTCGTGGGCCACGAAACGTCCGGCCGCGTGCGCATCCGCGGTTTGTCGCCCGAACCCGGCGTCATCGACCTCTACACGTCGATCGACGGAACGCTGACCAGTCCGATGCCGTTCCGCGATCACCTGACGCCTGGGCGACTTTCTGACTTTGCTTCGACGCACTCGGCCATCGTCGTCGGCGCCCATGTGTTGCAGACCCACTATGCCGACGTCGATGGCATCCCCCGTGAAATCGTCGACGAGGGCGCGCCCGGTGAGCTGTGGCCGGGGTCGTCGGGCGGGCCGACGCGCGATGGGCGCGACTTCGGCGTCGATGTGACGGCGCCAGGCCACAACGCCTTCGCGGCCTTCGCACAGGAATCCTATTGGTCCACGTTTCGATTCAATCTCGCGGATGGCGGCGACGGTTGGTATGGTCGCGGAGGCGCCACGAGCGGCTCGGCGCCGCTGGTCGTTGGCGCGATTGCCCTGCTGCTCGAAGCCGCGCCCGACCTCACCGCAGATCAAATTCGCGATCTTCTGCACACGACCGCGATCGCCGACGCCGAAACGGGAGAGACGCCGAACCTGCAATGGGGCTACGGCAAGCTCGATGTGTTGCATGCCCTCGACGAGCTCGTCGCCCGTGGTTGGGCCGCGCCGGGGTTCCTGGATGGCGACTTCAATCGCGATGGCCACGTCGACGCGGCTGACCTCACGCTGTGGCGGGCGGCCTTTGGCCTGAACGCCGACGCTGACGGCGACGGCGACGGAGATTCCGACGGGGCCGACTTCCTCGTCTGGCAACGTCAGCTCGGGCTGGGAAATGCTGTCGCCTCCCAAGCCGCCGTACCAGAACCCGCCGTCCAGACGCTGTTAATCCCGGGATTGCTGTCGATGACGCGCCGGCAACGCCGCCGCCTTGTGCGGGCTGTCACGGGCTCAAACCGAACGGAGCGCCAACGGCGCATGTGGGAGGAAGTGTCCCGCATGATATATTCAAGGGACTCTTCGGTCGCCGGTTGGTCCCTTGTCGCGGATAACGGCCCCAAACGATGCCCCACGCTCCCGGCTGCTGTTCACGACGCGGATTCCTGTCGCAACTGGGCGGCGGGTTCGGGGTGTTGGCGCTCGACGCGCTGCTGCGGCAGGAGGCGCCGGCGGCCGCGCCCATCCGGCCGCCGGCGATCGATCCCGTTCATCCCTTCGCGCCCCGGCCGCCGCACTTCGCGCCGCGCGCCAGGCGCGTGATCTTTCTGTTCCAGGTCGGCGGCCCCTCGCAAGTCGACGCGTTCGACTACAAACCCCTGCTTCAGCGGCTCGACGGCCAGCCGCTGCCCGCCTCGCTGCGCAAGCAGCTCGATGGGTCGAAGTTCGCCAACGTCACCTTTGGCTGCGAAGATCGACTGCTCGGCAGTCCCTACACGTGGGGCCAGTACGGCAACAGCGGCATGTGGGTCAGCGAGCTGTTTCCCCACATGGCCCAGCACGTGGACGACCTCTGCTTCATCCATTCGATGCAGGCCGAGTCGAACAACCACGCCCCCGCGAGCTACCAGCTTCACACCGGCGACGTCCGCGCGGGCAAAGCCAGCCTGGGCTCGTGGACCACTTACGGCCTGGGTTCGGAGAATCAAGACCTGCCGGGGTACGTCGTGCTGTTCGACGCCGGGCCGCTCGGCGGGGCCGGAAACTACTCGAACGGCTTTCTCCCTCCGGCGTTTCAGCCGACGCGGCTGCGCGACCAGGGAACGCCGGTGCTCGACCTGCTGCCGCCGGAGGAATTCGCCGCGGGGCAGCGAGACACGCTCGACCTGATTCGCGAGATGAATGAGCTGCACCGCGCGACCCGCGCGGGATCGACGGAACTCGACGCCCGGCTGGCCAGCTACGAACTGGGCTACCGCATGCAGTCCAGCGCGCTCGAAGTGGGCGACCTGGCGGCCGAGACGCAGGCGACGCAGCAGCGCTACGGGCTGGAGCATCGCGACGAGCGCACGCGCAGCTACGGGCGCAAATGCCTGCTCGCGCGGCGGTTGGTGGAGCGCGGCGTACGCTTCGTGCAGATCTACGACATGCCGGATAAGGACGGGTGGGATGCACATTCCAAGCTGACCGACAACCACACGCCGCGCGCCCGGTGGACCGACCAGCCGACGGCGGCGCTCTTGGCCGACCTGAAAGAGCGGGGCCTGCTGGAGGACACGCTTGTGATTTGGGCGAGCGAGTTCGGCCGCACGCCGCTCGCGCAAGGCGCCGACAACGGGCGAAACCACAATTCCGCGGGCTTCACGATCTGGCTCGCCGGCGGCGGCGTACGGCCGGGGCAACGCATCGGCGCCACCGACGACCTGGGCTATGTCGCCGTCGAGAGACCCACCTCGTTTCGCGATCTGCACGCGACGATTCTCGCGGCGCTAGGACTCAACAACGACGCGCTGGCCTTCCACGCCAGCGGCCGCGACGAGCGGCTCACGGGCGTCGCCGGCAGCGCGAAGATCATCCCGGGGGTGCTCGCATGAGGTCCGCAGGGGCGACATGGCAACGCGCAACTCGAGTTGCAATGTTGGAGCGATTTTCACATTGGCGTGTCGCCGTGTGTGCCACTGGCGCGTCGCCAGTGAGAAGCGGGTACTCGCTCGGCACTTCAGCACTGGCGACGCGCCAGTGGCACACAAACGTGAAAAACGCTCTTGTTGTCGCAGCAATGGCGGTCGGCGCCATTGGGGGATGGCCGTCGACCGCCCGGGCCCATGACGCCGCCGCGGACGCGACGCCGAGCGACGGTGAGCGTCTCTTCGTCGAGACCATCGAACCGCTTCTCCGTTCGCGCTGTGCGAGCTGCCACAACGGCGACCTGGCCGAAGGGGGGCTGCGGCTGGATTCGCGCGAGGCCCTGCTGGCCGGCGGCGAGTCGGGGCCGGCCGTGGCGCTGGGCGAACCCGAGCGTTCGCTTGTCGTGATGGCGGTGGCGGGGACGCATGCGGCGCTCGAGATGCCGCCGCAGGAGAAGCTCGACCCCGAGCAGGTCGCGGCGCTCGCGCGGTGGATTGAAATGGGAGCGCCGTGGCCCGCTAAGCCGCAAGCAGAGCTTGAGGGCATGACTGCGGACGGCGGCGAGCCGATCGGCGACGCGTGGAGCGATCCGCGGAACCCGATCGTGCAACTCTGGGGCGGCCAGCGGCTCGACCTCTGGTCGCTGCGGCCTGTCGTGCGGCCGGTTGTGCCGGCAACGCATGACGCATCGTGGGCCAAGGGCAATCTCGATCGGTTTCTCGCTGCGCAAATGGAGCGCGACGGCGTCGCGCTGCCGCCGACGGCGGACGCGAGGACGATCGCGCGGCGTTTGTATTTCGATCTGACCGGCCTGCCGCCGACGCCCGATCAAGTGGCCGCCTTCGCCCAGCGCGTCGAGTCTGCCGGCGCCGACGAAGCGATTGCCGCCCTGGTCGACGAGCTGCTCGCCAGCCCGCGCTTCGGCGAGCACTTCGCCCGCATGTGGCTCGACGTCGTGCGCTACAGCGACAGCAACGGTTTTGACTGGGACGAGTTTCGGCCGCAGGCCTGGCGGTTTCGCGACTACGTGGTGCGGTCGTTCAACGCCGACAAGCCGTTCGACGAGTTCATTCGCGAGCAGCTTGCCGGCGACGAGCTGGTCGACGGTCCGCCCGACTGCAGCGACGAGCAGGACCGCCTCATCGCGACGGGCTATCTGCGGTTGGGTCCGCACGACAACGCGGCGGCCTTGTTCGACGAGCAAGACCGCAGCCGCGCCGAGCTGCTGGCCGACGTCACGGAGACGACCGCCGCGGCGTTTCTGGGGCTCACGTTCAGTTGCTGCCGGTGCCACGACCACAAGTACGACCCTCTTTCGCAGGCGGACCACTTTCGGCTCCGCGCGTTCTTCGCGGCGGTGAAATTTGCCGATGATGTGCCGCTCGACCTGGCGGACGAGTGGCAGGCGATCTCCGCTAACAACGCACACGTCGATGCCGAGGCGAGGCCGCTGCGCGACAAGCTTGAAGCGCTCCCTGAAGAGGATTCCAAGGCCCGCAATCAGCTCGAAGTAGAGATCGCCGAGGTTGAAGCGCGGCGGCGGTCGTTCACGACGGGCCTGTTGATGACCGACGACCCGACCAACGTGCCGGCCCTGCACGTCCTGTTCCAGGGCGACCACAAGACGCCGCTCGAGGCGGTGCAGCCCGGCTTCCCTTCGGTGTTCGACCCGCAATCTGCTTCGATCCCCCAGCCAGACGGCAGCCGCACAACAGGCCGGCGGCTGACGCTTGCCGACTGGATCGCCTCGCCGGACAACCCGCTGACGGCGCGCGTGCTTGTCAATCGGGTGTGGCAGCAACTCATGGGCCGGGCGCTCGTGCCGACGGCGAACGATTTCGGCCTGGCGGGCGCGGCGCCGGAGAGTCTCGAAACGCTCGATTGGCTGGCCGATGAATTTGTCGCCGGCGGTTGGAGCGTCAAACGGCTCGTGCGAGTCATTGCCACGAGCGCCGTTTATCGGCAGGCGCCCACATTCGATCGGCAGCACGTCGGCCTCCGCGGGCCGCGCCGTTTGACGGCCGAGCAACTACGCGACGCGGTGCTCCACGCCAGCGGACTGCTGACCGACAAAGCGGACGGGCCGCCCGTCTGGCCGGATTTGCCGCCGGAAGTGCTCACGACCAATCCCGCGTTTCTCGACGATAATCCGCAGCGCACCAAGGGCTGGTATCCCTCGCCCAAGGCAGAGCAGTCGTGCCGCAGCTTATTTCTCGTGCAAAAGCGAACCACGCGGCTGCCGCTGTTGGAATCGTTCGACCTGCCGGACAACTCGACGCCCTGTGCGCGGCGGGAAACGTCGACGACCGCGCCGCAGGGGCTCATGCTGTTGAACAACGCGCTGACGATCGACGCGGCCCGCGCGATGGCGGCCCGCATTGAAGCGGAAGCCGGTGCGGACGCCGATCGGCAGATCGTGCGGATCTTCGAGCTGGCGCTGCAACGGCCGCCCGCCGAGAGCGAGCGGGTTGCCTGCCGGCGCTTGCTCGCGGTCCGCAGCCTGCCGGAGCTGTGCCGCGCGGTGCTCAACGTCAACGAGTTCGTGTACCTCGACTGACCCGTGCTGTGACAAGCAGCCCGTGCCGCGATCATTTGCTCGACAGGTCGAAGTTGTGTTCGAGGCGCCCGGCGTCGACTTGGGCCTTGAGCTCGGTCGTGTCGTTGTACTTCGCGGGGATCAGCTCGCCGCCCCCCGCGGGCAATGTCGTCGGAGCGTCGCTGTACATCGGCCGCGCGGGCGCGTCGGCCGAGGCGCGAATCTCGACCACCTTGTCGCCAGGCAGCATCTCGGCGGCGTACTGCCCGTCGGCGATGACGCCGCCGGCGGTGGGGCCTTGGCCGTCGGCCGACACGAAGCGAATCTGGCCCGACTTGAGCGGGGCGCCGTCGAGCGTGACGCGGCCATTAACGGTGAACTCGCTGGGCCCTTGCGAGCAACCCACGGCGCACGCGGCCAGCGCCGCCGCGACGAGCAACGAACGATTCCCTGGCCGCAGCATGGCGTCAATTCTCCAGCGACAGCGATTCCTCGCCGTTGATCGTGCCGACGGCCCGCCACACGGCCAGGGCGACGCCGTCCTGCACGTAGCGCACCGAGCCGTCGCCGAAGGCGACGTTCACGCCGCCGGAATGGCGGCTGCGGGCCGCCTTCTGGCCGAACGAGTTGCGAACGTACGGCGGATCGTTGGGGTCCGGCGTCGCGGGCGTGAACGGCGAGTAGTCCGGCGCCGACGAATTGGGCGTCTCAAGCGTCATGTACATCGTGCAGCCGACGTCGTCGTTCATCATGTCGCCGCGGATGTCGTAATCGCTGTCGGCGTCGGGAAACACGACCTCGGAGAGCAGCATCGTGTTAGAAACGCCGTCGGTGAACTCGCGGAAGCTGAACGTCCGCGGCATGCTCCGCGACCGAAAATCCTTGAGGCCGAAGGGGCCGATGCCGAGCACGGGGTCGGCGATATTGACGCCGTTCTCCACTTTGGGCCGCAGCGGCATGTCCATGTTGCCCCAATTGACGGCGTAGTTGCCGCGGGCGCGATACGCATCGTCACCGGTCCACATGGCCCCGGGTCGATCGCTCGGGCAGTAGTACAGCGGCGAGGTGCGGGAGTAGGAACCCTCGAAGGTTCGCGCGATCGTGTTAGGCGGCTCGTAGAAATGCTTCGTTTCGTCGAACGCCGCGGCCAGCCCCCCTTGCTCGATGTACGGCCACGTGTAGACGACCCACGTACGGCGTGGATTTTCCCGATTCGCTTCCGGCAGCGCCCCGGTGGCGCCGTGCATGGTCTGCATCGCCAGGGCCCATTGCTTAACGTTGTTCTGGCAGCTCATGCGGCGGCCCGCTTCACGCGCTGCCTGCACGGCGGGCAACAGCAGGGCGACCAGGACGCCGATGATGGCGATCACGACCAGCAGCTCAACGAGGGTAAAACCGAGGCGCGCGCTTCGTCGGGCGCCCCAGTTCGACGTGCTACGGAAGCGTGTCATCGAGTTCGCCGTCTCGCGGAGGGAGGGTCCTGCGCGCCCGTTGGCTTTCGGCATCGGCCTGCGCGCCACGGGGATTGTACTCCGCGGCGCGGGACGGCGCGCAGACGGATCGGCCAAACTTCTCGTGCGTTTTTCAAGTCGGCGCTCCCCGCTAAACTGGGACCGACAGAATCGATCCCGCGGGATTGGCCCCGTGTCATCGACTCGACCGTCCGTCCGAATTCTCCGCAGTGCTGGAGCGAACCCCATGGCCAAGGCGCCCAAGAAGCCCGCGAACCCCGCCAGGCAGCCGCCCCCGAAGAAGGCGCCCGCGAAAAAGCCGGCGGCAAAGAAAGCCAACGGCCAGCAGGTCGCCGCGCAGGCGGCCAGCCAGGGCACGAGGCCGGTGAAACTCCTCTCTGGCGGCAACCCGCAGATCGCGAAGGGCTACGGCGACGCCCCGGTGCAGGCCTACA
>CAYSFP010000119.1:0-18772 GCA_964430075.1 uncultured Planctomycetaceae bacterium
CCTCGAGCCGGGCCAGCCGGTCGCGAATCGTGCGGAAGTTGGTGAGCGTGTCGCCGAGCCAGCGGTCGGCCACATACGGCATGTTGCAGCGCTCGGCCTCTTTCTGAATCGTCTCGCGGGCCTGCCGTTTGGTGCCGACGAACAAAATGAGGCTGCCGTGCGAAGCGACGTCGGCCAGATATTTCTTGGCCCGCAGGAGGCCGCGGATAGTTTCCCGCACGTCGATGATGTGGATCGTGTTGCGGCGGGCGTAAATGTACGGCCGCATTTTGGGATTCCAGCGGCTCGAGCGGTGCCCGAAGTGAACGCCGGATTCCACGAGTTGTTTGACGAGAGTCGTCGACATGTGCTCAATACTCCTGATGCGGGCACACCGGCCCAGCGTCGCGCGGAGCGACAGTCCGGCGTTCAATTCGGCCAATTGTTGGAATGGTTGACCACCGTCGGCCCAGGCCGAGCGAGCCGAGTGGAGCCCTGCAGTTTATCGCTCGCGTCGAGGAGCGTCAATCGGCGCTAAGGCGATGCGTGCGAACGAGTTGCATGAAAGCCACCGGCTCTGCCGGTGGACTCCAGGACGCCGGGTCCTTGGTTGACGGTCCACCGGCAGAGCCGGTGGCTTTCCTTACGCGCCGATCGCGCGAAGGCCGTTGAGAACCGCCTCGTGGAGCAGGCCATTGGTGGCCAGCACGCCGCGGTTGGCGGCGAGCGTGCGGCCGCGCGAGAAGTCGAGCGGCTTGCCGTCGAGGTCGCTTACGCGGCCGCCCGCTTCTTCGACGACGATCGAGCCGGCCGCTTGGTCCCAGATCTTCTCGCGGTAGTCCGGCCGGCTGGGCGAGAGCAGCCGTAGCAGGATATCCCCCCCGCCGGCGGCGAGCACGGCGTATTTCGCTTGGCTGTCCATAGGAACGGGATCGGCGCCGATGCTGAACTCGGTTACTAATGCGCCGATTCCGCCCGTGTCGGTGTGGGATTTCTCCACCGAGCGAAGCAGGCGAGCGTAGGCGGGTTCGCTGATTTCGGAAACGTGCAGTTGCTTCCAGGCGGTAGGTTCGCCCGCGATGGGCTGAGTCCACGCCCCGGCGCCGCGGACGGCGAGCACGAGCGACCCGTCGCCGCCGGGCACGGCTTCGTTGGCGTCCTTCAACTCGGGACAGCCGAGGGCGCCCACGGTTACCTCGCCGTTGTCGATCAGGGCGAGCGCGACCGCATACTGGTCGTTTCGCAGAAACCCCTTGGTGCCGTCGACCGGGTCGAGCGTCCAAAACTTCGCCGGCGGTTCGCCCGCGCCGTGGTCGATCCAGTCGCAAACGAGCTGCGGCGTCGCGTCCGGGAACGCCTCGGCGACGAACCGTGTGATCTGCTCGAGTGCGTCGCGCCCCTCGGGTAAACGCAGTGCGGCAGCGTCCTCTTCGCCGATGAGGACCGCGCCAGGAAACGTATCTGCTAGGCGGCGGCCAACCAATGCTTGGGCGGCAAAGTCCGCCACGGTCACCGGCGACAGATCGTCCTTGGTGAGCGGACCGCCGACCATCCGCTGTTGCACGCGACGCACAAGTTGGGCGGCCTCGCGCACGGCCGCCGCGGCGAACTGAGCTTCTGCAGAATCGACGATGCTCATCACCGCTGCGAGTTACCCCGCCAGGAGTCGAACCTGGATCAAAAAAGGCTGGAATTACCAGGGTTTCTTATAACGGACGATCAGGGTGGTGCACAGGTGGTGCGGTCTGAATTGGAGGCCATGACCGATGAGGAGCTGGCCCTTCTTCAAGCGCTGACCATGGAACGCGTACGACGACGCCAGGCGGCCGCTGACGTCGGAAGGCGCCCTTGGTGAGGCGTCGAGCCGTCTCGACGCCCCAGAGACGTCGCCGGACGCCTTGCACACGGGCTGGAAACCCGGGCCAGCCGGCGATCACCGCGCTATCCCGCGCTCTGTTGCAACAATCGGCGCCATGAGCGCCACCTTTGCAGATCCGAGTCGATTCGTCTTTCGCGTCACTCCCGCCGAGAAGGCCGGCTTCGACGACGCCGCGAAGGCCGCCGGCATGTCGCGCAGCGCGTGGGCTCGCAATCGTTTGCGAGCCGCGGCCCAGCGCGAGCTCAATCGCATCGGCGCCGAGCCGCCGTTCGCGCCTCGATGTTCACGCCCCGAGCGCCAGCTCACACCCACGTAGGGCCCACCGCGTTGCGCGGCGGGTGTTGCAAAATTGCACTGCCATTTTGGCGGCCGGCACGCAAAAAGCATATCGGCGGGTCCTTTTTTCGGATTCGTTTCCGACTGACTTCACAGAAGAGCGGCATTTCCACACAAACTTTCTTGCGCGCGACGACCACAGGGGCGCAAGCCCCAAGCCCCACTTCCACCCCGTTTTTGCCCCCATAAGCGACCCCGCAGATGCCCCCGCAAACCGCCCCGTCCCCGGCCCCGGAAACGCCCCGTCAAAAGTCGCTCCGACAGCGCGAGGAAACCGAGCAAGAGCTTCAGCAACGCCTCGTCGAGGAGAACCGCCGCCAGGCCGAACGTGAAACGGCCCTGCGATCCAGCTTCCCTGCCAAAGCGCGGGAGCTGCTACTGCACGTCGAGGCGTCGGCTGCCGAAGGCAACTCCAAAGAGTTCGCCGCCGACTGCGCGGCCCACAACGAAGCCGTCGGGAAGCTGCTCGCCGACGTCGACGCCACTGTCGACGCACTGCGCGAGGTCCTGGTCGGCATCGCTACGAGTGACGATCCGTCCGCGATCTTTGCGGCGATCGAAGAGTTTCGCGTCGACAAGCCGGCGCTGCTGCAGCGGATCGTGAAGGCGTGGAACAACAAGGTCGAGCTGCAGCAACGCAAAGAGGCGGAGCTGCACGGCCTTCCGGAGAAGCTGGAGGCGAAGGCGAAAGAGACCGTCGAGCGTGTGAAGGCGCAGTTGACGGAGATCGGGTCCGGCATCGAGGCGACGACGGCTTATCACGTGATGGGGCACGCCGAATCTGCGGGCCAACGGCAGTTCGACTTCTTCGCGCGGCAGAACGTGCACGCCGCGGCGGCGATCGCCGCGGCAAAAGATGCCCACCAGGCGTCTGTCCATGCGATACAGGAGATCTATCGCGCGCAAGACGGCGCCCGCGCGGCCATCCAGGCGCTGCGGAACTACGCGGCTGCCGCTGTCGCCAACTAACAGAGTCGCCGAGCCCGCCGCCGCGGACAAACTGATGCGGGGGCCGGCGGCGGCTCGGCTGATTCCTTCCTCCACCGTTGTTTTCCCGCCTGAGAAACTGACCATGACCACTACGATGGCCGCGCCCGACCTCGTCAAAGACAAAGCGCCGGCCGACGCCTGCCGTCTCTCCGGCGGCCCCGTGAAATTCGCCGCGAGCGCCGACGGCGGCAAGACGATTCCGATCCGGATGCATGCGCGGTCCGCGCAGCCGATCGAGCATTGGTTCTGGGGTCGCGTCGTGCACGACATGGCCGGCATGAAGCTGCACAAGGACGTGCTGCCCTGCGATTACTGCCACGATGAGCCGATCGGGTTTCTCAACAAGTTCGACGCGACGAACGAAGGACTTTTCGTCGAAGGGGCGCTCGTGCCGACCAGCTCCCCCAACGACCGTGTGAAGTCGCTCGTTGAGCTGAACGCCGGCGGCGTGCCGTTCGAGTCGTCGATCTACTTCGGCGAGGAGATGAAGGCGGAGTTCATCGGCGAGGACCAGGTCGCCGAGGTGAACGGCTATCGGTTCGAGGGCCCCGGCATCGTGATCCGCGAGTGGTGGCTGCGCGGCGTCGCCGTTTGTCCCTACGGCGCGGATATGAACACCTCCAGCACGTTCGCTCGGGATAAGAATCAAACGTTTGCCATCCACCCGCTCCACGAGAACGCGATGTCCGCACCGCCAACAAAACTCGCCCCGCCCCTGAAGACCGCACCTTCGAAAACCGCCCCCGTCGGCTCGCGCGGGTGGGTTGCGTGCCTCATTGCAGAGTTTGGCCTGGTGAAGGCCAATGAGTTCGTTGAGCGCGAGCTGACCTACGACCAGGCACGCGCCGAGTTCGACGCGGCGTCGACCAGCAGCGACGACCGCGCGCCGCAAAAGCAGCGGCGGGGGTTCGCGGCGAAGATCGGCGCATCGCCGACGTTCCAAAGTCAGAAGTTGTTCCAAAAGCGGAAGGCGACGGCGACGCGCAACGGTTTCGCCAGCTACATCAAGCTCAAGATGTCGGCGGCGCGGGAGGCGAGGAAATCCGCCGGAGAGACGATCGACTGATGAGCCCTGCCGACATCATCGAGATCGAGCTGCGACTGCGAGCGATGCTCCGCCTGGCCGAATTGAGAGACCAATCCCTTGAGCTGGCGATCGAGAACGCCCGGCTGCGCGAAAAGCTCGACATCCTCCGGCTGAAGCAACGGCTTCGTCGCCGCCGCAAGGGCCGCAAAAGCTTGCTGCGGGAACAACAGTGGCTCGACCAGGTGCGGAGCGAAACGCGCGATCTGCTTACGGAACTGCTCGTGCGACCTGAGCAGTAACTACGATGGGCAACACCAATGCAATTCGAGCCGGCCGCGCGTTCATCGAGATGACGCTCAACGATGGCCAGCTCCGCAAGGGCCTCCAAACCCTTGAGCAACGCATGGCCGCCGTCGGCGCCGCTTTCCAGAAATTCGGCTCGGTTGCCACGGCCATCGGCGGCTCGATGCTTGGCGCCTTCTCGGGCGCCGCAAAAGTGTTCGCGTCCACCGGCGCCGCCTGGGACGACATGTCCAAAAAAACTGGCTTCAGCGCGAAGGCCCTCTCAGAATTGCAGTATGCCGCCGAGCAAAGTGGCGCCGACCTGGGCGCCATTGAACGCGGGGCTCGCGGCATGGAGAAGTTTCTCTTCGCGGCGTCGCGCGGCGCCGCGGAAGTGACCGAGACGCTCGACGCATTGGGGCTGACGATCGAGCAACTGCAGGGCCTGGCTCCCGAGCAGCAGTTTGAAGTGCTCTCGGCCGCGGTGGCGGCGGTGCGAGACCCCTCGATGCGTGCGGCCTACGCGATGAAAGCCTTCGGCACGGCCGGCAGCGACTTGCTGCCGCTGTTCGTCGAGGGGCCCGAGGGAATCGCGGCGTTGCGTGCCGAAGCGGACCGACTTGGCGTCACGATGGGCGAGGACGACGTCGCCGCGGCCGCGAAGCTTGATGACGCGATCGCGACGCTGACGTCGCAGTTCAAAGGCATGTTCGTCCAGATCGGCGCCGCGATCGCGGGGCCGCTGACAGATTTTGTAGGCAAATTCAGCGAGATCCTCGCCAAGACCATCCACTGGATTCACGAGAACCAGAATCTCGTCGTGCTCGCGGCCGAAGTCGCCGCCGCCGTCGCCGGCATCGGCGCGACTATGTACGCCGCGGGGACCGCGATCGGCGGCGTCACGACGGCGGTGAACTTCGCTTCCGCGGCGATGGGCGCCTTCGTCGCTCATCCGGTCATCGCCGGCGTGGGGGCCATTACGGCGACGATCGCGTACCTGGTCAACGAGTTCTACAAAGCCCATGACGCCGTTACGGTCTTCGACGAGGCGCTGAACGAGCTGAGCGGCAAACGCACGGACGCCGACCCTGACGAGCTGCGGGCGCTGGTGACCCGGTACGACCAGCTCGCCGCGAAGTCGAAGCTCACCAATGACGAGCAGACCGAGGCCCGCGACGTCATCCGGCGGCTGCGCCTCGAGTACGGAAAGCTGGAGACGCACGTCGACCACGCGACGGGCGCCATCGTCGGCTTTGACAAGGCCAAAGCCCAGCTCGGCGCCGCCCAGGGCGGCCGGTCTGTGTTGGCGCAGATCCAAGCCATCGGCCACGCGGAATTGGCGCGGAATACGCGCATTGCCGAGGGCGGCGACGCCGCGGAGCTGAGACAACGCGCCGAGCAGCTCGCAAAGATGCGCGAAGAGCTTGAGCGCACGGAGAAGATCATCGCCGATGCGAAGCCCCTGGGGGCCCTCGTCGGTATGTCGGCGGCCGCGGCGCCCCCGCCAGCCGTCGCTCCGCTCACTGATCCAAGTCCTTCGATGCGGGCCGCTGCCGCAAAGGCGATGGCTGGCATGACGCACGTCCAGCGGACTAGCGACTCCTTCGGCGCCGCCTCGTCCGCGCTGCTGCTGTCGGGCCTCGATGAGCAAATGCTCAGCGAGCTGCAAACGCAGACCGGGATGCTCGCCCGCATCGAGAAGAAAACCGGCAGTCTACGAGCGAGCTGACCATGATCGAAGACGAACTTCCGCCGGAGGCACGCTGCGTCATCGAGCAGACCGGCAACGCCCTTGCGCAAATTGTCCGCAAGCAGCTCGACGCGCTCACCGATCGACAGCTTTTGACGGTTATCGATCACATCGCGCGAAACGACAGTCTCGATCAGATTCCGCCCCGCACATTTCAACACCTGGCGATTCCGGCGCTCGTCCATGAGCTGCGCCGCCGGCTCGAAACACGGGCCCTCGACGACGCCTACGACGCCTGAATCTCCCGTGAACACGGCCACCAACCAGCCGTCCGCCGACGCCGGCCAGGCGACGCCCGACGACCGCAGCGAAACGCGGCGCTGGCGCGAGGCGTTCGGCGACCCGGGCCTGGCGTGGTTTGCCGACGGGGTGTCGTGGGACGACGCCCAGGCCCGCCACGCCCGCCAGCTACGCGACGGCGTTGTCGATCGCAGCGAGGTGCGGCGCTGGCGGGAGGCGTTCGGCGATCGCGGGCTGGTATGGCTTGCCGACGGCGTGTCGTGGGAGGACGCGGAAGTTCGCTTTGCGCGGGAGCTGCGCGAGGCCGCGGCAGCCGACGTGCAAGCACGAAATGACCGTCTCTTCGCCCTTGAAGTGCGAGTCGACGCGGCCGAAAAGGCCACCGGCGAGCTGGCGCCCGTCGGCTTCAGCGCGGCCGGCGAGTCGCCTGATTGGGAACAAAGCCGTGGCTTTGCGGGGAACTTCCGGATCGGCGAACCCCGCACCACAGCTGCCCGCTCGCGATCTTCTTGACGGACAATCACCGATCGGTGATAATGCTCTTGTTGGCTCCCCGATGATCCGGCGCGGCCGGGAGGAATGAGCAATGGTCGATTTCGCCCGCCTGCCGTTGTATTTGGGACCGGTGACGATGAGTCCTGCCGCCGCCGCGGCGATGGGCGCGCCGCAGCAAACCGTCTTTGAGCTGCTCGCCCGCCATGCCGCCGGCGACTGGGGCGAAGTCGACGACGAGGAGCGCGCCGCGAACTGGACGGCTCTGGCTGGCGGCGCCGGCCTGATCTGCAGCGTCTACCGCCTGGCCGGTGGCGCCAAAGTGATTGTCGCCACGGAAATGAATCCGCGGCAGACGTCGATCGTGACGCCCGAGGAAGCTTGAACCATGAAGCGTCTGACGTTCTCGCCCGACGAGCTGGGGACCCTGCTCTACAAAGCGCGGCACGAGCCGCGGCGCAACGCCAAACGCTTCCTGAAGGATCGCGGCGGCGAAGGGACCGCGGCCGAGCTCGACGAGTTGCTCGCCGCCGCCGCCGCCGACCCGGCCGCCGCGGCGATCGCGGAACGCATCGAACGCGAGCGCGCGGCGGTCGCTCGCAATCTTGACTTGGGCATGGAGGCGCGAGCCGCCGAGATGATTGCCGACGTGCGCGTGCGGATGGCCGAGCAAGGGCTCACTCAGCAAGACGTGGCCGACCGCTGTGGATGGACCCAGCCGCTGGTGGCCGCCTACCTCAACGGCCGCAAGGAGCCCGGCATCCGGAACCTGACGAAGCTCGCCGAGGCCGTCGGCCGCGTGTGGCGGTTGTTGCCGATCGACCAGGCGCCGTGAGTGCCCACGCCCGCAAGCTCTCCCTAAACCCTCGCCCGGCAAGGTTTTGCTATCCTGCGCGGAGGACGCGCGCCGATGCCCGTGACAGGCTGGCCTCGCGATCAACGAGCGGCCGGCCCTATTTTTGCGCGCTCTCACGGCGAGGAGCAGCAAGCCATGGGCGGACCGGGGAGCGGGCGGGATGGGATCTCGCGGCAGTTCGTCATCGAGGCCGAGCGTTTGCTCGAGGCCGGCGGCAACGTGACCGACGTCGCCCGGCGGCTCGCGCTGAGCCGCGATACGGTCGCGAAGATCCGCGCGGGGGAGCATTTTCTGCAGCCGCTCATCGATGCGGACCGCTACCGGCGCTGCCCGGGGTGCGGCGGCCTGGTGCAAGGCGACTGCCTGTTGTGCGAGCTCCGTCGCGCGGGCCTGTAAGGCGGCCGCCCCCGGAAAACGGCGCGCGCTCGCCCATGCTCGGGGCATGAAACTCGCCACCGACTGCGCGGACCTCGGCGTCGCCCTTCCCGATTCGCTGGCCGAGCTCGCCGAGCTCGACGAGGCCGTGCACGATGAGGCCGGCCGCGGGATCCTCACCGCGCGCGAGGAGGCGACCCTCGCGCGGCATGTGTGGGCCGCCGCCCGGCTCATTCGGGCCGCCAATCCGCGGCCGCCCGTCCGCGTCGTGACGCTCCGCCAGGTCGAGGAGGCCGAGCGCCTGCTGCCCCTCTACAGCCTGCGGAAGCTGTCCGCGATGACCGGCCTCGATTTGAAGACGTTGCAGAAGATCCGCCGCGGCGAACATCCCCGGCAAATGCATCGCGCCATGACGAGCCGCTGCCCCTCCTGCGGGGCCCGCGTGATTGAAGACTGCCGAGAGTGTCATCCGCGCAGCGACTTGAACGTCGTCGCCAGGCGGCCGACGTCGGCGCGCTTTGGCGCCGAACGCGCCGCCGCGCGATCTTGCGCGAAAAACAGTTGACGCCGCGGGCCCCGCTCGCGTAAGTTGAGCGCCGCCGACGCACTGTCGGCCCGGGCGTGGAAACCCGGTCAACGTGGAGACTTCTCGGTGAGCATCACCCATTGCAGGCCGCGTACGTGGGCTTGCGCACAAGCGTTGATCCGCGCAGGCGGGGAGCGAGGCGCAGGCGGGGCTCCACGCCCTTTCCAACCGCGTACGCGGCCTGTTTTTGTTGCATGGTGCTTGCGCTGAGAAGATCGACGGCGGCGCGGACCGGAGGCCGCGCCGCTCGCTTTTCATCGCCGCGCCATGGGAGGAGATTCCCATGGGACCCCGTCTGGCTGACTTTCTCCGTCGGTCCTATTGGCCGATTGCGCGGCGCAAACACGATGCGGCCGCCCGTCGTCGTCTTGTCGACGCTGTCGAACTCTTCACTCGAGTTCTCGGCCGAAGTGCATCGGTTGATGACCTGACGTCGGAGAATTACGCGACGTTTCGCGCGGCCCTCGAAGGTCAGAAGACGAGCCGCCATTCCGCCTACCGCCATGCGTTCCAGTGCCTGTGGGAATTCGCCTGGCGAACGGGGTTGGCGCCCGAGGGGCCAACGCCAGATCCGCCGCGACGACGAAAACAACGCCCGGGGCCCCTTGAGCTGGCCCGCGTCGCGGAATGGACACCCGGCAGACGGATTCTCATGCCGCCGGCGGCGCCAGGCACGCTCCGCCACTTCTACGACGCGATCTATCGCCCCGAGCGGCTCTTGCAGAGTCCTCGGTCGACGCACGATTCCTATCGATCTGCACTCATCGCGCTGTACAAGTGGGCCGAACGCGACATCGAGCTCGGTGAGCTCACTGACGCCCTCGTCGCGGAGTACTTCGGGGCGCTGCTGAAGGCCGGGCTCACAGCTTGGTCCATCAATCGCCATCGCCAGCACTTGTTCGTCCTGTGGCGCGACGCCGCGGAACGCGGCCTCGTTGCGAAGCCGCCTACCGTCCGCAAGCTGCGGATCACGCGCAACGCGCCCGACGCCTTCACCGTCGGCGAACTCGAGATCGTCATTGCAGCCGCCGAGCGCCATCGCCGCGGCCGCTTTATCAAAGGGATCCCCGCCGGGGCCCTGTTGCGCGCCATCATCCTCGTGATGTATTACACCGCCCTTCGCCGGCGGGCAGTGTGCGAGCTTCTCCGCGCTGATGTCGACTTGACCAGCGGCCGGTTGACCGCGCGCGGTTCGGCCATGAAGAACCGGACCGGCAAACGCTTTGTGTTGCCGCCCGTTGCCGTCGAGGCCGTCCGCGCAATTTGGGAGCCGCCGCGCGAGCGGCTCTTCCCGCTGTCGCCCCCGTGGCTCACGCGCCAGCTTCGCGGCGTCTTCGACAGTACCGGCCTCGCCCGGAGCGTCCACCGTGCCGGACACTCGCACAAGATTCGCCGCACCGCCGCCACGCACGCGCGGATCGCTGGCGGCATGGTCGACGCGTGCGAGCTGCTGGGCCACTCTGCGGAATACGTCACCAAACTCTACATCGACGAATCGCAGCTTCCTGACAAACGCACGGCGCTCAACATGCCTGTCGTCGGCGCCCGCGAGGGCCCCAGCGATGCGATGCTCGGCGAAGCTCGGAGGCTACTGGCCGACGGCAACCGCGAGCTTGCCGCCATGGCCGCCCGCATCCCGCTCGAGCGGCAGATCGCCGCCCGCTGCCGCGACGTCGCTGGCACGAAGCCGCCAGGCATCGTGGCGAAGGTGAAACTGCTCGCCCGAGGCGGCCTCGTCACTGCAGACGAAAGTCGCCTGCTCTGCCGTGCTGCGCGGACGGCCAATTCTGCCGCGCACGGCCGACCCGTCGACGCGACCGCCGTCGCCGAGCTGCTGCAAGTCGTTGCCCAGTTCTTTATCAGTTCCCCCTAACCCTCGGACAGGAGAAACGCGTTATGAGTACTGCCGACAAAACGTCGACGAAGCCCGGGACCAAAAAGTACGATTCGCCCGTCGACAAGCGGAACATCCCGCACAAAATCCGCGTCGATCGAATCAAGCCGCACCCGGGGAATCCGCGCCGAGACTTCAACGAGGCCGAGCTCCAGGAGCTGGCCGATTCGATGCTTCAACATGGGTTGCTGCAGCCCATCCTCGTGCGACGCCTCGAAAACAAGAATCTCTTCGAGCTAATCGCCGGCGAGCGACGACTGCGCGCTGCCGCGCTTGCCGGCTGGACTCACATCCCCGTGATCGTGAGAGAGGCGACCGACGCTGAAGTTCTCGCGATGCTGCTCATCGAGAACGTGCAGCGTAAAGACCTCAACGCCGTCGAGATCGCCCGCGGGTTTGATCAGCTCTGCCGTCCGGAAGGGGAAGGCGGCGTGGGCAAGTCCCCCACGGAAGTCGCGAAGCTGATTGGGCGCAGCCAAGCACACGTCTCTGCTCACCTCCAGCTACTGAAGTTGCCGGAGAGTTGGCAAACGCGAATCGTCGAGAAGACGGTCTCGTACAAGAATGCGCTGCACCTGGTCCCCTTTGTGGACCGTCCCGAGGTGTTCGAGCGAGTTGAGCGTGACATGCAGGAAAAGCCGTGGGCGTGGCGCCAGGCGGCCGACTTCGCACGCAATGTTCAGCTCGTTGCCGAGGAGGGCCCCTGGACCCCGACGGAGATGCGCCCGAAAAACGCGGTGACGGGCTTCGCTCGTTCTGCTGTTGCTAGGCCCATCACAGAAGTGAAATCCGATTCCCCTGTTCTCTTCGCTCCAATCCCCGAAACTGGCGGACACGAGCCATTTCCTACGGAGGGCCCCGCGCCTGATTGTGAAGTGCGAGAGTCTTGCATCGACCTTTTGATTACCGCGATCTACGAGATTGCCGACGTCGGTGAACTGGATCGGATCGCGATGGCTATTGCAGATCGACGAGACCAGCTGAGTGATGCAATTGCCGCGATTCCACCGAGCACTGCGTCGGCATCAAAGAAGCGATTGAGCGGCGCCCAGCAACGTAAGCGCCGCGTTGAGAGGGCGCGCAATCGGCGTTGATCGCGTGAGTCGCCTTGACGGGAACCCGGGCCCCCGTGGTACCGTCAATGGTCTTAATTCTTGCCGGGGGTGCGGAGTAGCTACCGCATCGGCCGGCCGACGTTTCGCGCCGCTCCAGGCCGCGATTCGTCGGCCGGCCTATCCCAGCGGCCTGGAGCACTTCTATGTCTGATCGCGATGACGGCGCCCCGCCTGTATCCACAATTCCTGCGCCCTTGGGCTCCCGCTGGAGCGTTTCTCCGCTGGAGCATTTGAGCGGCGGTGCCCGGTCCCCGTGCGTGGCGACCGTCGATCGTTTCTCGAACAAGCTTGGCGAGCTCGCCGCTGCGGTGATGCGGTTCGACTTGGTCCTCGGCGGGAAGCCTGCGAACGAGGTCACCACGCCAAGCGGTGAGTCCACAATCCGTGAGTTCTGCAACGCCCTCTTTCAGCTCGTGCAAACGAGTGATTCCGACGTCGGAGAGCCATTACTTTCGGCACCCGAATTCGACGGTTGGGCGACCAGCGCCGAGATGGCAAGAAAAGCGCATGCCGTCGAAGGTCTCCTCCAAGCGATCGAGAAAAAGGTGTGCGGCGGAACGGTCTCCCCCGGCGACGGCCTCATTTGGCGCTGTGGGAAAACTGAAGCTTGGTGGGCCCCCTTCATGTCTGACGACGACGAACTCCGCCAGCTTATCGAAGTTCGGCCGGACTTGTTTGAGGTCATGAGCAACTCGACCATTCTTGAGGCGCACGAGCGCGACGCGGCAAAGCTCGCTGCCGAGGTCGATCCGCGGAGCCTTGTCGATAGATTCTTGCGCGATGATTTCGAGAACCGATTGCAGCGTGACACCCTGGCCATCGTGGCGCTCGAACGAGCTCGCAGACCCTTCGACTCCGCACGCCCAAAGGAGCTGCTCCTCGAGGGCGAACCTATCGAGTGGCGCGTGATTCGGCGCTCGCCAAAGTATCTCTGGCCCGTCCTGGACGAATCGCCGGGCTGTCGGCGTTGCGTGGATAGATTGCTCCACTACTCGAATTGGTTCCAGGATCGCGCCGAAGACGTCGAGAAGGAATCCCAACAAACCTCCGCTTCGACGAGCGAAACTTCTGGCAAAGAAAAGGCAGCGCGCAGAGCGTTCGCCGACCGCATTCGCATCGTCGATAATCCTGAGGCCGAGCAAGCCTGGAGCGACCGGTTCCGCAAATTGAGCGGCTTCGACTGGCCGCCGAAAAATGCCGCCGAATGGACTGTCGTTTTGACTCGCGCCGGGTTCTCCGAAAAGCGTCTCGAGCAGTTCCTCGAAACCACCGGTATGTGCGAGACGTTGGGCGTCGGCGAGTTGCCCGAAGACTATCTGTCCGCCGGCGGCGATAGTTGGCCGATCTTCTCCGCGCGGCTGGTCACCGGCCTCGAGCGCTGGCGAGAGAATTCGCCGGCCGCTCCGAAGGTCTTGGCCCAAGTCGCGAGCGAGGATCCAGCGGAACCGTCATCGAAACGCGGCAACGGGAGCGAGGCTGCCTCCGCGTGCGTTGCAAGAAGCCCCAGCGGACGTGTGCAGTTGTTCGAGTGGGAGGAAAACCCCGTTGTTGACGGCCAAAAAGTGAAAACGCTGACGAAAGCGAAATATCGCGTAGTGCTGGAACTTTTGAAGGCAGGCCAAACCGGCCTCACCAAGGACCAGCTCGACAGGCAGTGCGACGACTCAGCAGACAGCTACAAACACGTCGCCGAACTCAAAAAGCTCGATCGATGGAATGAAGTTGTCGTTACGCCTGGAAAGGCGCGGCAGGGTGGGTACCGCATCTTGTAGGCGTAGTTCACCTACAAATTCCTATCTCTTCGCCCACGAACTAAAGTCCTCGCACGCGCACAATCGCGGGCATGGACGCCAAGCTCTGCACCGCCCCCGAGATCGCCGAACGCTTCCGCGTCACGGTCGCGACGGTGCACGCGTGGCATCGCCGCGGTTGGATTCCCTGTCTTCGCGCGGGCCAGCGGCCCGTGCTGTTCGACTCCGCTGTCGTCGAGGCCGCGCTGCGCAAACGCGCTGAAACAAAACGAGCGGCGGCTGGCTGAGGGGTCCGCCGCCGCTCGCTCGTGAACCCTCCCGCCAACTGCCACGCCAACGGAAGGAATCTCTTGGCCGCGAATCTTACCACAACCACGCCGCCGCCGGCGAGTTCTCCGCCGGAACAGCAGGAGCTGCCGCTTTCCCGCGACCAGCGTCTGAAACTCATCGAGGCGATGCGACTCGATGCGGCCAAACACCACCGCGGCCGCCGTCGACGCAACCGCGTCGAAGATCAGCAGCTCGTGCTGCCGTCCGAAGCCTCGGACGTCCGCGAGCTGCGCACCGACCTGGCCAGAATCAACTGGCGCATCGCCGGCGCAGCCAACCAGCATCAATGGCGGCAACTGCGGGAAGTCGCGATGGCGGTCCACATCTGCGGCCGCAACGACGGCTGCAGGGCGAAGGTCGCCGCGCTGATCACGTGCGCCAACCGCAACAGCTCGCCGCCGCTCATCCGCAGCGAGAGCACCTGGCACCGGCTGTGGCGCAAGGCCGTCGACATCGGCATCGTGAACGGCGAACAGCAGCGCGGCGCAAACGGCGGAGCGCCGAGTGAACGGGCCATCTGCCACGATCGGATCCGCGAGCTCGTGAGGCTGTCCCCGCCCGCCGTTGCCGCGCCGAGTGACAGTCACGTGACAGTCACGTGGCAGTCACCTGACAGCCACCATCAGAGGAATAAATCCTCTGAATCCTCCGAAACCAACCAAACCAGAACAGAAACCACCTCCACCACGGCCGAGGCGGTGGAGGCGAGGATCCGGGCGATGCTGGAGCGAGCGAAGATCGAGCCGCCCCGCAAACTCCGAGCCGCGCTGGAGCACGCGCTCGCCGCCGGCTGCAGCGGCGAACAGCTCGTCGACCGCGTCGCCTGGTTCGCCGCGAATGTGCTGGCCTGGCCGCCCGAGCATCGCCCGGGGGCCCTGCACAACGGGCTTCGCGATGCGCGGCCTGGCGAACGCCATGACTGGGGCTGGCCTCACCGAAAGGCGGTGCGGTGACCATGCACCAAGCCACCTTCCTCGACGCCGCTGAGCCGCACACACCGCCGGCGAACCCCTTCGCCGACGCGCGGCCGCTCACGCGCTGCGACAAATGCCTCTGCGATCGCGTCCGCGTCCGGACGATCCACGGCGGCCAATCGCGGGCCCGCGACTGCGCCCGCTGCGGACGATTCCTCGGCTTCCCCGTCTGGTACGGCGAGGAGGCGCCCCCGCGATGAAACGCGGCCGCGTTGAAATCGAAGTCGGCGAGCTGCCCCCGCTGCTGTTGACTGGCGCCGAGGCGGCGAAGCTCATGCGCGTCAGCCGCAAGACGCTGTGGGAGCACACGGCGCCGCGCGGCTCGATTCGCGCGATCAAATTCGGTTCGCGGTTCCTGCGCTACAGTCCCGCCGAGCTGCAGCGGTGGATCGAAGCGCGGCTTGCTGAAGTGCCCGACGCTCCGCAGATGGAAAAGCACGTTTGTTAGTCGTGGGCCCGCTACCTGACACGCGACGTCGCCGCTAAAGTCATCAAACCTTCGCCGTGCCATTGGCGTCGGCGGGTCTTTACTCCCCGCGGCGCCGCGTCCGCGATGCGTGCTGAAAGGATCACCATGTCGAGCGTCTCAACTAAGAATGGCAACGTCCGCATTCAATTCTTCAATTCGTTCCGACAGCGCAAGAGCATCCGCCTCGGCAGACTCAGCCGCGCGGAGGCCGATCGCTACCAGGCCAACATCGATGCGTTGAACGAGGCGGCGATCGCTCGCCGGCCGTGGCCGCCGACTCTCGCGCGGTGGGTGAAGAAGCTCGGGCCAACACTCTACGATAAGCTCGCCGCGGCCGAACTGGTGCCGCCCCGCAAAAAGTCCGGTCCGCCAGAGACGCTCGCAGCGTTTCTCGACGCGTACATCGCCGGCCGCGACGACGCAAAGGAGAGAACGCGAGACCACCTGCGACGGGTCCGCAACGACCTGGTTGCCTATTTCGGCGCATCGCGCCGCCTCGACTCAATCACCGCCGGCGACGCCGACGAGTTTCGTCGCTGGCTGGCACGCGACAAGAAAGCCATCGACAAACGCACCGGAAAGGAGAAGACGCGCAAGGGTCTTGAGGACAACACGATTCGGCGGGTGTGCGGCCGGGCCAAGCAGTTCTTTCGCCACGCGGCCCGCAAGCAGCTCATCGTGGACAGCCCGTTCGCCGACATGGCGGACATCACGGTAAAGGCCAACAAAGCGCGTGACTTCCAGGTCACGCGCGAGATGGCCGCCCAGGTGCTCGACGCGTGCATCGACGACGAGTGGCGGCTGATTTTCGCGCTCGCTCGGTTCGGCGGCATCCGCGTCCCGTCCGAGCTTCTGCGCCTGCGATAGTGCGACGTCGATTTTGCCGCCGGGCGGTTTGTCGTGCACTCGCCGAAGACCGAGCATCACGACGGCAAAGAATGGCGCGTCGTGCCCCTGTTCCCCGAGCTCCTGCCGTTCCTGCGCGCCGTTGAGGCCACAGCGCGACCAGGCTTCGACGTGCCGTTTAGCGCACCGGTGATCACGCGGTACCGAGGCGAGAACGCCAACTTGCGGACCGAGCTCGACCGAGCGATCCGCCGCGCGGGCCTCAACCCATGGCCCAAGCGATTCCAAAACCTGCGGAGCACGCGCGAGACGGAGCTCGTCGACCAAGGCTTCCCGCTCCACGTCGTTTGCGCGTGGCTCGGCAACAGTCCGAAAGTCGCCCAGAAGCATTACCTGCAGGTCACCGCCGAGCACTTCGACTTGGCAACCAGGGCAAGCGGGGCTGCACCACTCCCGGTGCATCAAACTCCGTTCAACTCGTTTCCGGACGTTTCGAGCGGTTCCCCGGCTGCCGAAAACCCCGAGAATTGCGATATTCCTCGGGAATTCGGCGGCCAACAATTACCCCGCCAGGACTCGAACCTGGAATGAGGGAATCAAAATCCCTAGTGTTACCATTACACTACGGGGTAGCGTCCACGAGCCGGGGCGTCGACCCCGGCAGATTTCAACGGCGGCCGGGGTCGAGGACGACCCGGTTCGCCTCCGATGATGCAACGTGCTTGATGTCAATACTAAGGCCGTACTTCTCTTGCCGATAGTCCTGCCGAGGCGGCGCTACGACGCTTCCGACCGCAGTCGGCTGGCGACGGCGAACGTGACTTGCTCCAATTCGCGGGCGAGGTCGACGCTGACCATGCTCACTCCCTCAGGAACGGACAGCGTCACGGGGGCAAAGTTCAGGATGCCGCTGACGCCGGCGGCCACCAATTGGTCCGCCGCGGTCTGAGCCTGGGCCGCGGGGGCGGCCACCATCCCGAGCTCGATGCGTAGCCGGGCAATCATCTCGGCCAATCGGGCCACGTCGAAAATCTCGACGCCGTCGACCGAGGCGCCGGCCTTGGCGGGGTCGGCGTCGAAGGCCGCGGCGATGTGGAACCCTTGGGACTCGAACCCGCGGTAGCCCAAGAGCGCCCGACCGAGGTTGCCCACCCCCATCAGGGCGACCAGCCATTTGCGGTCGGTCCCGAGGATCTTGCGAATCTGGGCGATGAGATCGTCGCAACGGTAACCGACGCCCGGATGCCCAAACTGGCCGAAGTGGGCCAGATCCTTCCGCACCTGGGCGTCGGTAAATCCGAGCCGAACGCCAAGTTGGTTGCTGCTCGTGGTTTGAGTTCCCTCGGCAACCAGGTGTTGCAGCTCACGAAGGTAGCGGCTCAGCCGGCTCACGACCGCCGGGGGCACGCCGGGGCCTTCGGTTCGCGAATTGGATGGTTTCGAGGAGCTCATAGCAGTCGGCCAACACACTCGGAGCAGGCGAGCCTCGTGCTTCGACCGCGTTGAACTGACAGGTGCTCGCCCGCGTTTCCCTCTTAAATTGGTTGGAGAAACGCGGGCTAGCACCTGTCAAAACATGATGGACGAAGCACTAGGGTCACTCTACGGAAAATACGACCGCCCAGCAAGCAATCGCAACGTCGCACAGCTTGCCCAAGCTGCCTACTGCGCAATGAGTTGCGTCGGATCGACGGGGAAGGCCTTGCCCGTCCCCGCCTCGCCCGGGAGCCGATCGTAACGACCACGGGCAACCTTTCGGCGTCGCCCTAGATCGGGCAGCGCCGCCAATCGCTTTGGCCGGATTCCCCTCCGCAGATTCGCTCAGCGATGCGGGCAGCGCATCCGGTCTTCGAGGGAGGATTGCCCCATTCCGCACGCATCGCGCGCGACCTTACACATCGCGAAGAGTCGCGCGAATGGGTGGTAGCGATTGCGCTAGCAGGGAGCCATGCGGGCCCTGTGAAAACAGCGTGCTCTGGCTAAGGGGGCGAGGCTGTAACTTCCGAATCAATTAGGGACGGGGGGCTGCCCGTCTTGACCAGTCTGTCTATTTCAACACTGAGTCGCTCAAAAAGACTCAACCGTAAGGAGGCAAGGGCAATGAGAGCGAAGTTCGCCAGCGCTGCACTGGCAGTGTTCGCCTTGGCTCTGCTGGCGTCGCCGGCAGGGGCGGGGTACTGCGGAGCGGCGCGCTATGGCGGCGTGGTACCGTGTAGCGCCGATTGCTGCACGCACACCGTCATGAAGACTGTTCGTTGCAAAGTCTACGAACAGAAAGAAATCACGTGCACTCGCACGGTCTACGACCGCGTCTGCGAAGATCGAGTGATCAACGTTACGCGGATGGTTCCGGAAACCCGTACGAAGGAAGTCTGCTACACCGTGTGCAAGCCGGTGTACGAGACCCGCGAACGCTGCTACACCGTCTGCAAGCCGGTGTGGGAAACCAAGACCCGCTGCTACACGGTGTGCAAGCCGGTCTGGGAAACCAAGACGAAAGACGTTTGCTACACGGTGTGCAAGCCGGTGTGGGAGACCAAGACTGCCTGCTACACGGTGTGCAAGCCGGTGTGGGAAACCAAAACCCGCTGCTACACGGTG
>CAYSFP010000120.1:0-18669 GCA_964430075.1 uncultured Planctomycetaceae bacterium
GGCACACGCCAAAGACCTTCGAGTGAGTCTGGAAAAACAACTTAGCGCTGTCGTACTAACAGAAGGAAAACACGCGCGTCGATTATCTTTCCCATTAATTCTGATTGAAGACTCGGCATTCATCAATGAGCACGAAGGCGGTGCAGGCGATCGAGGCAAAATGGGACGTTGGTCCCAAGCGAGAATCGATAGCAGGCCTGCGGACGCCCCACGGCAGGCTCGCCTCGCGGCGGCGGCAAGAGGGAATTGCCGCAATTCACCGCGCCGCGACCGCACAGTCCTGGGGCGCTTCGTCCGCCGTCTTGTACAGCGTCTTGACGATGCGGAAGCCCAGGCGGCGGTAGAGCCGGACGGCGACGTCGTTTTCGGCGGTGACTTCCAGCGCCACTTTGGTCACCCCGATCTGTTGCAGCCCGGCGAGCGATGCGCAGAGCAGCGCCGCTCCCACGCCGCCGCCGCGATGGTGCGGCGTCACGCCGATGTTCTGGATGTTCGCCCGGCTGCGATGCACGCGGATGGCCTGGATTGTGCCGCACGGTTCGGAGTAGCGCGCCCCCGCGGGCGAGTACAACGCCAGCCACGTCGCCTCGGGCACGAAGCCGTCGCGCTCGCTGATCTCCTGCATCAGCCGCTGGCAGCCTTCGTGGTCGCCGAGGCAAGGAAACACCACGGCATCCAACTCGTCGCGGAAGCTGATGTACTTCACATCGGCGTGATCGCACATGAGGTCCGGCGACCAGGAGAGAAGGCGGTAGCCGGGGCGCACGGCCAGCGGCGGCCGGCGCCAACGGCGCAGGTCGACCTCCATTTGAAACCGCTTGTAGTAGCGCAGCGTCGGGGGTCGCATGCCTTCGACAGCTTGAGCGGGAAGGCGCTCGCCAGCCGCGCTCGGTGAGCCGCGGCGCCGGTCCTCGCATTGACCGGTACCGTAAAGATACCACAACGCGACGGCAGGGCCAGCGTTTTGCCGATTTCGTGCGGAGCGGAGGGGAGAAACCGCTAAGGACGCCAAGAGCGCCAAGGTCGGAGGAAGAATTGCCACAAGGCAGGTCAATCGGGAGGGGCAAGGAAACCGCTGATGGACGCCGATCGGCGCTCATGACGTTGAGACCGTCCCTGCATGCTCGTCTGCTACGATCCGAGCCGGGGAACTCCGTTACAATGGGGGAATGGACGCCCCTCACGAGTCGACGGCGATTATTCTGGTCGACCATGGGTCGCGGCGGGACGCGAGCAACGACTTGCTCGTCGAGGTCGCGGCCGCTTATCGACGGCATTGCGGCGCGCAGATCGTCGAGCCGGCGCACATGGAGCTGGCCGAGCCGTCGATCGCGACGGCGTTTGCACGGTGCATCCAGCAGGGGGCGGCGCTGGTCGTCGTGATGCCCTATTTCCTGGCGCCGGGGAAGCACTGGAGCGAGGACATTCCGCGGTTGGCGGCGGAGGCTGCGGCACGGCATCCGGGCGTCCGGCACGTGGTGGCGCCGCCGCTGGGGATTCACCCGCTGATGATGCGGATTCTTGACGATCGCATCGCCGAAGCGCTCGGGCGCCAGCACGAGGGCTGAGGCGCGTTGCCGGGCACGTTCCGTACAACCGCAAGCGGGCCGGCGAAATGGCCGGGCGTGGGGCGAACGGCTAGGCGCCCCTTAACTTCTGTAGCGATTTTGCCGATAGCGCTAGAGGAGAAGCACTCTCGCCGTATGCGCGGGTTCGATCGCGCGCCGCGGGGAGGTTCGAGCCAGGGGGACGTTGGCCATGGGACATCGCCGTGCGTTGTGTGTCGGAATGATCGCTGCGCTCATCGCGACGAGCAGCAACGTGCACGGACAAAACTCGCGCTCCACGGGCGGCAGGACGTCCGCGGCGAGCCCCTCGGCAGCGCGACCGTCAGGCGCGCGAACCTCCTCAGTCCGTAGTGCGCCCGCGCAGAACGGCGCGGCGCCCCGCGTCGCCATGCGTTCCACGCCGACGACCACGCCGTCCACGACGCGTCAGGCGCAATCGGCCGCGGGTCAGCCGACGTCCTCGCTGGCGGTCACCGAACAAAACGTGCGCCCGGTGGTCCCCGGCACGGGCGTGAAGCTGACGATGGTGGGCGACGACTTCGAGGCGCGCGATTGGGGCTACATCCCCAACGGCGCCAAGGCCAGCTACGAGCAGGATGAAACCCAGCGCCCGCCGGGCGGCAAGTCGAAAAACGATCGCTGGTACGAAAGCGCCATGCGCGGCCAGCCCGACGTGATCCGCCGCATCCCGACGCCGCCGGGCGGATTGCCGGGCAGTACGGGCAGCTTGTATCTCGCGACCAAGTTCTCCGGCGTGCCGGGCAAACTCAGCGGCCAGCAGATGCAGGACGACTTGCTCATGGGCATTCAATCGCGCCTGGGCCGCGCGATTCCCGTCGCCTGGACGCCCAGCGTGGTGGTCCGCGTGTACTTGCCGGAGTTCGAACGCTGGGAGAAACGCAACGGGTCGTCGTTCGGCCTGCGTTGCGACGTGCGCGGGCGCACGCCCGAGGGCAAGATCGAACCCTATTGGCCGGGGCAGTTCATCTTGTTCCGTAGCTCTTCGACGCAGAAATATGATCACGACTTTGCACAGATCTCTGTCCGCGCGAAGGCAAGCGGCCAGGACGTGCCCGGTCCGCTGATCGAAGAGCCGGGGTGGTGGACTTTTGGCATGACGTTCACGCCCGATGGCATGGTCCACCAATACGCGCACCCGGGCATCGAGGACCTGACGGCGCAGGACCGGCTGTTCTCCAGCTACCCCTATGGCAACAAGGCGCAGTTCGTCGATGCATTCTTTGTCAACATCGCCAATCTGGACAACGGCCGCACGTGGTCGACGCCGTGGGTGATCGACGACCCAGCCGTCTATGTGATTCCGCCGGAGGGCCAGACGATCGCGAACCTCACGCGCGGCGCGGGCGGCGGCGAGCAGCAGCCGTCGGTGAGCCGGATGTTCAAGTCGATCTGGAGCCGGTAGGAAGGCGTCGAGTGCGGTCGTACGCTGGCGATTCGCGGCGACGGGATTGAGTTGCCGACGGCGGGAGGCGGGAGAAAGACTTTGCTTCTGGCCGTCTCCCGTCCACTGTCCACCGTCTCCCATTTCCAGGCAACAAACCGCGGGGGCGCCCGCCAAGCTCCGACTGCCCCGTTATCATGGCCGCATGGGCGCGCTGTGGGATTTCGCGATTGACGTTGGGGGCACGTTCACCGACTGCCTGGCGACCACGCCCGCCGGCGAGACGCGACGCCACAAGACGCTCAGTTCGGGCTTGGTCAAGGGCCGCGTCGGGGCGGGCAGTACGCCAACGCGGATTCTCGATCCGCTCCGCGGCACCGATCCGGCGGGCTTTTGGATCGGCGCCACGCTATCGCTGCTGGATGCGGCAGGCCGAGCAATCGCGTCGACGCGCGTTGCCGCCTTCGACGCTGCCGATTGCTCGCTCGAGGTGGTCTCGCCGTTGCCGAGCCTTGCAGAAGAGCAGCCGTATGAACTCGACGCAGGCTACGAAGCCCCCGTGCTTTGCATTCGCTACGTGTTGGCTACGCCGCCGGGCGTCCCCACGCCGCCGGTTCGTCTGCGACTAGGCACGACGCGGGGCACCAACGCGCTGCTAACGCGCACCGGCGCTCGCACCGCTCTGGCCGTGACTCGCGGCTTTGGAGATCTGCTGGAGATCGGCTATCAGGATCGCCCGCGGCTGTTCGACCTGGCGATCCGCAAATCGCGACCGCTGGCGGAGCGCTCGATCGAGATCGCGGAGCGCGTCGCTGCGGACGGTAGAGTCATGATCGCTCCCGACGAGCGCACCGTTCGTGGCCAGTTCGCAGAGCTGCGCGCCGCGGGCATCGAGTCGCTCGCCATCTGCCTGCTGCACGCCGACCTGTATCCTGCGCATGAGATGCTGTTCGAGCGGATTGCCCGCGACGTGGGCTTCGCGGAGATCAGCCGGTCGAGCGGCGTTGCGCCGTTGGTGAAGATCGTTGCCCGCGGCGACACGACCGTCGTCGATGCGTATCTCAACCCGGTGCTGCGCGACTACGTCGGGCGGCTGGAACGCGACCTGCCGGGGAGCCAGGTTCGGTTGATGACGTCGGCCGGCGGACTCAAGAGCGCTTGCGCGTTCCGCGGATTTGAAAGCGTCCTGTCCGGCCCGGCGGGAGGCGTGGTGGGCTACGCGCGTGCCGCGCAGGCGGCGGGACGGCCGCGGGCCATCGGCTTCGACATGGGCGGGACGAGCACCGACGTGTCGCGGTTCGACGGACAGTTCGAGTATGAATATGAAACGCAAAAGGCCGGCGTGCGGCTGGTGGCGCCGACGCTCGCGATCGAAACGGTGGCCGCGGGCGGCGGGTCGATCTGCGCGTTTGACGGCGTGAAATTGACCGTCGGCCCGGCAAGCGCCGGCGCCAATCCGGGCCCGGCCTGCTACGGTCGCGGCGGGCCGTTGTGCGTGACCGACCTCAACTTGTATCTGGGTCGACTGGTCGCGGAGCGGTTTCCCTTTCCCACGGATCGCCGTGCGGTCGAGCGGCGACTCGATGAGCTTCGGGCGCAAGTGGCCGCCGCGACAGGGGAACCGATGACGCCAGTCGCCTTGGCCGAAGGTCTGCTGGCGATTGCCAATGCCAATATGGCCCGCGCGATCCACAATGTCACCGTCGCTCGCGGTGACGATCCGCGCGACTATGCCATGGCCGCGTTCGGCGGCGCCGCGGGGCAGCATGCGTGCGCGGTGGCGAGCGATTTGGGCATCGCCGAAATCCTCCACGACGCGGACGCGAGCTTGCTGAGCGCGCGAGGCATCGGCCTTGCCGACGTCACTCGGCATGGCGCCGCGGGAATCTACCGGCTCGCCGAGGAGTTCGGCGGAGACGATTTGACCGCCGCGATTGACTACCTTGCGGCCCCGTTGGTCGACGAAGTCGCGGCGGAAGGCATCGACCGACAGCTCATCGAAGTCGTTGCGACGGCCGACGTGCGCTACCGCGGCGTCGACGCGGCGATTGCGGTGTCGCTCGAGAATCCGCTGGCCCTCGCCAAAGAGTTTGAACGTGCCCACCGCCGCCAATTCGGGTACGCTCATGCCGATCGCGCCATCGAGATTGCCGCTGTGCGCGTCGAAGTGATCGGCCGTCTCCCGCATCGCGACGAGCCGGCGCACCGTGGGACGCCGTACGTTCCTGAGCCGGCAACGACCGCCGAGGCGGTGTTTCGCGGCGTCCGCGCCGCCACGCCGGTGTTCGATCGCGGCGCCTTGCATCCGGGCGCGGCAATTGTCGGCCCTGCCCTGATCGCGGAGCCGCACACGACGACGGTGATCGACCCCCGCTGGTCCGCGGAATTGCTGCCGACGGGGCAGTTGCTGCTCACGCACGCCGCCGCCGCTCCGCGCGCTGGCGGCCTCGAGCCCGACTTGTCGCCGTCCGTCGTCGCAACGGCGCCCCAGGCGGTGAGGCTCGAAGTCTTCAACAACCTCTTGGCGGGCATTGCCGAGCAGATGGGCCACATGCTCCGCCGCACGGCGCTCAGCGTCAACGTGAAGGAGCGGCTCGACTACAGTTGTGCCGTGTTCACCGCCGACGGCGAGCTGGCGGCCAGCGCCGCCCACATTCCCGTGCATCTGGGCGCCATGGGGGCGACCGTCCGCGCGATCGTTGCCGAGAACGCCGACATGCGTCCCGGCGACGCGTACGTGACGAACGATCCCTACCGCGGCGGCTCGCACCTGCCGGACGTCACGGTCGTGCTCCCGGTGTATCTCAATCACGCGAGTCCGACGGAGTGCCACTGGCGTCCCGCCAGTGATGAAGCGCGGACCGAGTCTGCGGCGCCCACTGGCGGCGAAGCGCCAGTGGCCCCCGGAGATTCCGACCTCCCGCCGGCGACGCCCTTCCGAACGCCTGCGTTCTTCACCGCCTGCCGCGCCCACCACCCGGAAATCGGCGGCGCGCGTCCGGGTTCGATGCCGCCGCGGGCGACGCGGCTGGCGGAGGAGGGCGTCGTCATCAGCAACTTCCTGCTGGTGCGCCACGGCGTTGTTCGAGAGGCAGAGCTGCGCGAGCTGCTCACCGCCGGCCCCTATCCCTCGCGCGCCGTCGAAGAAAACCTCGCCGATGTCGCCGCCCAGTTGGCGGCAGTGCAGCAAGGGGCCGCTCAACTGCGGCAGCTCGTCGAGCGCTGCGGCTGCGACGTGGTCGAACAGCAAATGCAGGCGATTCTCGCCGCGTCGGAGGCGAAAGTGCGCGCGGCGCTCGCCAGGCTGCCGCCCGGCGAGCGCCGGTTCACCGACTCTCTGGATTTGGCCGACGGCTCAAGCGTGCCGATCGCCGTGGCGATTGCGATTCCCCCGGAAGACGCCGGGGCGTCAAGCGCAGGACCGGCGGCGACGATCGATTTCACCGGCACGGCGCCGGCCGTGCCCGGCAACCTCAATGCGAACGCGGCGATCACGAGCGCCGCGGTGCTCTACGCGTTGCGCCTGCTGGTGGACGAAGATATTCCGCTAAACGAGGGCGCCCTCCGCGCCGTCGAGATCGTCCTACCGCCGTGCCTGCTGAACCCGCCCGTAGGCGTCGACCGCGACAATGCTCCCGCAGTGGCCGCCGGCAACGTGGAAACCTCGCTGCGCATCGTCGATGTGCTGCTGGGCGCCCTCGGCCTCGCCGCGGCCAGCCAGGGCACGATGAACAACGTGCTGTTCGGGAACGAGGAGTTCGGCTTCTACGAAACCGTGTGCGGCGGCAGCGGCGCGACGCCTGAAGCCGACGGCGCAAGCGCGGTGCAAGTGCACATGACCAACACGCGCTCCACCGATCCGGAAGTGCTCGAGCGCCGCTTGCCGGTGCGGTTGTGGGAGTTCAGCATCCGCCGCGGCTCGGGCGGCGCGGGCCGCACGCGCGGCGGCGACGGGGCCGTGCGCCGCATCGAGTTTTTGGCGCCCCTGGAACTCTCGCTCATCACCCAACGCCGCGGCGCCCACCCGCCGTTCGGGCTTGCCGGCGGCGAAAGCGGGGCCTCAGGCGAGAATTGGCTGCACCGCGCGGACAGCGCCATCGAACAGCTCCCCGGCATTGCCGAACGCACCGTCTATCCCGGCGATATACTTGAAATCCGCACGCCTGCTGGTGGAGGATATGGTAAATGATGGGAGTCATCTGTCCATTCTACCGTTGGTTGACCAGGTCCAAAGATGTTCCAGACTTTTGGCGACAAGGCCCTGACCATTGAAGAATGCTCCCAGGACGAAATCCCCGGTGTCTGTGCGACGATTGCCTACCAGGAGAAAGAAAAGGGGCGTTACGTGTTCCTTGCGTTGTTTTCCTTCATCCTCGCAGCGGCGGCCGGTTGGATTGAGATAGTGCTATGGCGACAAGGATTTCAAGGCGTCGTTTTGGTTCAGCTTCTAGTGCTTTGCTTGTTGCTCATGGGCACCCTGGCTCCCTTTTTGCTCATTGATGCGTTGCAGCCTGTTCGCATTTTCCGCAGCCTCGGCGAACCATCATTTGAACTGCGACGTCCGCGACGGCGCACATTGTACTTTTGTGCGGAGGAGATTGCTGCAGTTGCGCTGTCGCAATGGAAGTTCGGTGGTTGGTTAACGCTGACTTTGTCGATCAGGGAAAGCCGAAACGAGACTAAGCACAGGCTCGCATCCGTACATTTGCAGACAACGATTCATCAATTGCCAAAGGACTCGCCAACGTTCTGCGAGGTCCTCACCGCGGGAACTCATCTCGCGGCGGTGCTTGGCCTAGAGTTCGAAGTCGGCCACCCCAATTTGAGCTCGTAGGTCGCCACTTATTTGGCCGTGGCGGTCTCCCGCGCGTTCTTGCTCAACCCCTTTCCATGGTTCCCCTCGGCAAACTCCTCTATCATCTTCCGGTTGAACGCCGGGATGTCGTCGGGGTTGCGACTGGTCACCAGCCCGCGATCGACGACCACCTCTTCGTCGACCCACTGGGCGCCGGCGTTCGTGAGATCGGTCTTGAGTGACGGCCAGCTCGTCATGCGTCGGCCTTTGACAACGCCCGTTTCTATGAGCGTCCACGGGCCATGGCAAATGGCGGCGACCGGCTTGCCGGCGTCGACGAATGCCTGGACGAACGCCACGGCCTCTTTGATCGTCCGCAGCCGATCGGGATTCGCCACGCCGCCGGGGAGGACCAGGGCGTCGTAGTCCTCGGCGCTCGCCTGGTCGAGCTTCGCGTCGACGGGAAATTCGTCGCCCGGGGTGTCATGATTGAAGCCTTGCACCCGCGCCTTCTCGGGGGCAATCAGGTCCGCCTGGGCGCCGGCTTCCTGAAGGGCCTTGCGCGGCTCGGTCATTTCTACTTGTTCGAAGCCGTCGGTCACCAGGATGGCAACGCGGCAAGATTTCAGGTTTTCGGACCTCGTCAAACTCCGTGATCAGGCGTGCTGAGGGAAACTGTGGGGGGCTTGGGAACTCTTGCGTAACTTCGAGCGTCGCAAAGATGGCGCCACCGGCCCCTTCTTTGGCAGAAGTCTCAGGCAAGCATCTCTCCAAGCATCGCCAGCGAAAGTAGCCGGCCACTTCCGCCCCAGCCTGGTCAGCAAACGTCCAGTGCGGCCTTACGCATGAACGAGACGCGCGCCCACTGCGACGCGGCGCGTCGAATCTGGTGATTCGCGATAATAAGTAGGACGCCCGGCCGGCGGTGATCGCGGGACGCCGTTCCCCCCTTTTCCCATTCGCCCCAAAAGCCAATAATCACGGGCTCCCAAACGGGGCCGTATGCCCCGGATGAGCCCGCCTGGGCAGTCGCGCGATCGATACTGTCCATGTCCCGCGGCCAAACGCCGTCTCGTACGGGCCGCTCCTCGCAAGGAATTTGAGGTACACCGCTATGCCCCGCAATCGCACCTTCGACCACGCCGCCGCCGCCATTGGCGACACGCCGATGATCCGCATCAACCGCCTCGTCCCGTCGGGCCAGGCCACGGTGTTTGCCAAGTGCGAATTCTTCAACCCGCTCAACAGCGTGAAGGATCGCATCGGCGCCGCGATGATCGAAGCCGGCGAACGCGACGGGAAGGTCACCAAGGACACGCACATCATCGAGCCGACCAGCGGCAATACCGGCGTCGCCTTGGCGTTCGTCTGCGCAGCCAAGGGTTACCGCCTGACCCTCACGATGCCGGAATCGATGTCCGTCGAACGGCGGGCGTTGCTGCGGGCGATGGGCGCCGAGCTGGTGCTCACCCCGGCCAGCGAAGGCATGAAGGGCGCCATCGCCAAGGCCGGCGAGTTGGCCGCCGCCGACAAGAACGGCTGGATGCCGCAACAGTTCGACAACCCGGCGAATCCCGCGATCCACGAGAAGACGACCGGTGCGGAAATCTGGGAAGATTCGGGCCACAACATCGACGCGATCGTCGCCGGCGTCGGCACCGGCGGGACGATTACCGGCGTGGCCCGGTTTATCAAACCGAAGAATCCGAATTTCAAGGTGATTGCCGTGGAGCCGGTCGATTCGCCCGTCATCAGCGGCGGCAAGCCGGGCCCGCACAAGATTCAGGGCATCGGCGCCGGCTTCATTCCCAAGAACCTCGACACGACGCTGGTCGACGAGACGGTCACCGTGAGCAACGAAGAAGCGTTTCAGTGGGCCCGCCGGCTGGCGAAAGAAGAGGGCATCATGGGCGGCATCTCCAGCGGCGCGAACATGTGCGCCGCCGCCAAGGTGGCCGCACGGCCGGAGTTCGCCGGCAAGCAGATCGTGACGATCATGCCGAGCCTGGGCGAGCGGTATTTGTCGACGCCGCTGTTTGAAGGGCTGACGGGCTGAGTTGCGGCGTTTTGGTCCTTTGCGGCGATGCGGACTACAATGGACATGTCCCCTGGCCCGCAAGGCTCGCTCGAAATGCGCGAGGATGACTATGAAACATGTCACAGTAGACGCCGCGTTGCAGAAGCAGTTTGACGAAGGCCTCCAGCCGCTCGAAGTCCGGGACGCATCGGGGAAGTTGCTCGGTTACTTCGTCAAGAAAGACCACTTCTACTCCTTGATCGAGCCGCCGATGAGCGATGAGGAGTGGGAGCGGCGATTGCAATCCGGCGGAGGGCGCACGTGGGCCGAAATTCGTGCTGACTTCGAACAGAAGTACGGGGCTGCCGGCGCGTGAAGTACACCGTCCTTTGGTTGCCTGACGCTGAAGCCGAGATTGCCAGGTTGTGGCTCGATGCGGATTCTCGCGCGGCGGTCACCGCGGCCGCGGATGCAATTGACCAAACGCTCGCAGAAGCGCCGCTTCAGGCGGGCGAATCCCGCGACGGCGAAAAACGTATTCTCTTGATCCGGCCGTTGGGAGTGACCTACATCGTCCATGAGACCAGCAAGGTCGTCATCGTCGGTCGCGTTTGGCGAACAGGCCCGCGTTCCTCTTAAGTCGGAGCGATTCGATTAGTCAATTGGCGAACGTAGGGGTGGACAGTACGCTGCACGTCATCGAACGCCCTGGCCGACCCCGGCTGCCGGAGTGGCTGCGCGTCAATCTGCCGGCCGGTCGCGCTCAGGGGGTATTCAACCTCACCCAGGGGGCGGTGGCGGACAATGCGCTGCACACCGTCTGCGAAGAGGCGCGCTGCCCGAACATTCACGACTGCTGGGCCCAGGGGACGGCCACGTTCATGATCGCCGGGCAGAGCTGCACGCGGGGGTGTCGGTTTTGCTCGGTGGAAACGCTCAAAGCGCCGGCCGCCCCGGATGGGGACGAGCCCGAGCGGCTGGCCGATGCGGTCGAGCGGTTGCGGCTGGACTACGTCGTGATCACCGTGGTGAACCGCGACGACCTGGACGACGGCGGCGCGGGACATTACCGCGCGTGCATCGACGCCGTCCATCGGCGCTTGCCGGGAACAGGCCTTGAGCTGTTGTCGAGCGACCTGGCGGGGAACTGGACGGCGCTGGATGATTTGCTGCGCGGCGCTCCGCTGAGCGTCTTCGCCCACAACGTGGAGTGCGTGCCGCGGCTCGACGCGGCGGTGCGCGACCCGCGGGCGTCGTTCGCGCAAAGCGTTGACGTGCTGCGCCGCGCCCGTGAGCTGCGGCCCGACGTGCCGACCAAGAGCAGCCTCATGGTCGGCCTCGGCGAAACGGACGGCGAGGTGAACGAGGCCCTGGCGCAGCTTCGCGCCGCCGGCGTCGAACTGTTGACGCTCGGCCAGTATCTCACGCCGGGCCGTCCGGGGACGCGGTTCTTGCCGGTGGAGCGCTACGTGCCGCCGGAGCAATTCGCCGCGTGGGAGGCCGCCGCGCTCGAGATGGGATTCCTCGGCGTGGCCGCCGGGCCGCTGGTCCGCAGCTCGTATCGGGCTGGCGAATTGTACGATGCGGCGATCACGAGTCGCCAAGCTCCAGCCAGTAGGGAAGCACCAGCGCCGGTTGCGCAGCGTTGAATTCCTCCTCCCGCCGGCTCAGGTCTTTGACAATCCGGTCCAATTCGGCGAGCTGCACGCCGCCGAATCGCAACGTCGCCGCCGGCAAGGTGACGCGCACTTCCTCCAAGAGCGCCGCTGCCCGGGCCGCGTGGCGTCGCACGCCCGTCGAGTTGCCCTCGCGCGCCTTCACTCCCGCGGCGGCCAGCTTGATCAACGCCTTGAGCCACGCACCAACCTGCCCGCGCCGCCCCGCGGCGTGCCACAGCGACTCCCACGCCTCGTGAGCTTCCCAGTAGTAGCCATGGTTGAACAAGTCTGCGGCGAAGAGATACGCCGGCGACTCGCGCCAGGCCTCCGGCCGCAGCGGCTCCACCGGTTCGTGCGGCAGGCCGAACATGTGCCCGCGCGGATCGCTCACCGGATGCGGGGCGTGCCCGGGCACGTAGGAATATGGCGGCAGCGGTGCGCCGGTGTAACGCGGGCGATCGATGGCTGACGGCTGGGCGGGGAATCCGTCCGATGGCATAGGGGAATGGGACGCGGATGAACGCGGATTGAGCGGATTGCCGCGGATCTGATCTGCGAAAATCCGCCTAATCCGCGTTCATCCGCGTGCTATTTCTGTTTGCTTCTGAATCGACCGCCGCGTGACGACGGCATGCCACGATCAGGGGACCGCCGACTTGGCCATGTTGATTTCCACGTGGGCGGCCAGTTCGTCGTCGACGAGGCGCAGATCTCCTCTCAGTCCCTTGAACCACGTCAGCGCCGGCAACTGAAAGTCCGCCGGCGCCTCGGTCAGCAGAAACTGGTTCTGCGGCGCCAGTGCCGTCGACGTCCAAGCGGCCTGCCCGTCCGCCAATTCGACGAGCGCGTACTCGCCGCCGAGCGGGCACTCGAACGTGCCGTCGACCAGTCGCTCGGCCACCGTGCGGGCGTCCGCCGGCGCCACGTGCAATTGGTTCACCAGCGTGTTCATGAGCCGCGCGGCCGCGACGGCGGACTCGCGGGTGCGCGCGTAGCCCAGCGCGTTCACGGCCGTGGCCAGCTCCTTGCCCGTGAGGTCGTCGACGTTGAGCCACACCTGGGCCGGCCGAGGCGCCGGCTCGACGGCGAGCTGCGGCAGGACTTCCTGGATCAGGTCCGGCTTGAACGACATCAGCAGGAACTCGTCGCGCCGGGCTTGCCATGCGTCCTGCGCGGCGGGCGTCGGTTCGAGCCCCTCAGCCAACTGCGGTCCCGAGAAGATCTTCAGGAGGCCGGGCTTGGGCCAGGCGCCGACATACATCCGCACGAGCTCGGCCGGCGGAGCGCCTGGGCGAATCCCGCCTTGCCGCACAACCAGCGGCGACCGGAAGTCGCGCAAGCCAACGAACAAATGGTGCAGTTCGTCGCCGCCGCCCAAGAGCGGTAGCGGCGAAGCCTTCAGCACGACTTCCATCCGCATGACGTCGCCGGCGATGGGCGTCACCCGTTCGGCCGCAGGATCGCCGAGGATGTCCGGCAGGCGGCCGAGCTTCACGCCGGAAAGCGGCGATGCGATCACGTCCGCAGTCAGAGTTTCCGAGTTGCCGTCGGGATGAGGAAAACGCTGGACCGCGACGCCGATCGGCGGCAGTTGGCCGATCTCCTGGCGGAAGCGATCGGCGAAGCGTCGATAGGCGGCTGCTTCCTCCGCCGTGGCGGCCGTGACGTCCCTATCGGCGACGGTTGTGAACAAGCCCAGGCGGCCGCGCGCGGAATCGCTCAAGCCGGCATCGTCCTCGACGAGCGTGCTGCCGTCCGCATGGACGCCGAAGCCGCTGGGCAACACGCCTGCGTCGATCAGCTCTTGCGGCGTGCGGGCGGCCATGCCTTCGGCGGCGGCTTCAAGACGCGCCATTTCCAGCACCTTGGCTTCGCGCTGGACGCGGGCGCGGCGCTGAGCCTCGATCCAAATCGCCGGACTGGTCAGCTCGCGAAACAGCTCGGGCGGCACGTAGGCGAAGACCGCGTCGTCTCGATCATGCGGCAGTTGTTGTCGCATGCCGAGAAATCCGGCGGACGCGGCGAGCGAGCGATCTCCGGCGCCGGCTTGCAGGAACCGCTGAACGAGCCGAGCCGACGTCGTCACGAGGTGGAAGTCGCCGTCGGCGACGTAGTAGGACCGCACTTCGCCGCCGGGCGTGGCGATGAGCGACACGTCCCGCTCGCCGATCTTCACCGTCGATTCGACGGCGTCGGGAAACTTCGCCAGCGCTTCACGGCGCTGCTCCGTCAGGTCGCGCGCGAGGAGCGGCGTGACCTGCGCCTGGAACAACACGCCGATCGCGGCGCCCTGGTTCACGTAGGGATCGAGCCCGATAATCGCGACGTCGGCGATCACCTGGGGGCCGAGGATCTTGGCCATCGCGTTTTCGCGCAACGACAACTGTTGTTCGATGCGATCGGCGGCGGCGCGCCGAATGCCGCGGCGGAAGATCATGTTGCCCAGGTCGCCCTGCCACTTCTTGTTCAGATCGCGAAACCACAGGTAGTTCGGAAAGCTGCCAAACCGCACGTAAAAGCATTCGACCGGTACGTGCGTCGCGAGGGGCTCGACTTCGACGCCCGCAAAACTCTCGGGCGTCGCCGACAGGTCGTACCACGGCATGGGCGGCGGCAGCGGTTCGAGGGGGCCGTTGGGCGCCGTCGCGCCGGAGACCAACTGCTGGTCGATCGCCAGTTGGTGCTGCTCCGAGATGATCATGTCGTCCAGCGGCGTCTTCTTCTTCGGAGACAGCGCGGCGAGCAGCCCCGACGGGGGCTCGGGCAAGGTCAGGCCCAGACGGCGGGAAAGGTTCGCGGCAAGAAAGTTCTCCACCACGGGTGGGAACTGCGGATTCTGTCGCAAGCTCTCCCAACGATTGACGTACTGCTCCCACCATTCCTCCAGCAGGCGGGCGTGGCCGCGGGCGTCGACGCGGGGGGCGACCTGCACGCGCTGGCCCTGCGGGGAATAGGTCCGCATCTCGAAGGGTGCATCGCCGCGGAACAGAAAATAGACGGTGACGTTTCGCGGCCGTTCGATCTCCAGCAACTGCCGCAGCAGGCGACGGCCACGGTCAACCCGCACAACGGGATACAGGACGCGGCCCTCGTCTTCGAGGACGGTGAATCGTTCGTCGTCCAGAGGGGCGACAGCTCCCGCGCCGCCGACGCTTAGCTCGACGCGGCCGACGCCAAAGGGCGCGCCGGCATACGCTTCGGCGACAGCCGCCGCGGCCCGGTCGGTCGCGGCAACGATCGCAGCGCAGCACAGCGCCCCGCCGAGGACCCTTGTTGCCAGACGCAAATGGTGATTCATAGCGCGACGAAACTCCTTCGCAGGGCATGGGGCGTTGGAAGCGTGAGCTTCGCGATAACACCCGGCCGTTCAGGCAGCCTACAATGCTAACGGCCTGGCGATGGCGACAACACCCTTGGACCCCATCTTGCCAAGATCACGGCGTCGCGGACGAAGGCCCTGCAACGAGCCCGCTGACCGCCGGAACTTGCGGTCTCGAAACGCCTTCTGCACAATTGCTTGGAATGCTGCTCCCTCGCTTTTCCATTCGCACGGCGCTGGCGATTCTCACCGGAGTCGCGGTCGTGTCGCTGTTTGCCGGCCAGGCTTTGGGGGGACGCGCCTGGGCGCTGGGTTTGACCGTGGCGGTCGCCAGCGTGCCGGCGGCGCTCTTGGTTCATGCCGCGTTCTTTACGCTGGCATCGTCGTTCGGGCGGGTGGTCGGCTCGGAGGACGTCGTGGCCCACACCAGTCGCGGCGGGGTGGAGCGAAGCGGCGCCGTGGCGCCCGCCGCCTCGTCGTTGGCAACCGACTCGGATTCCACGCACTCCACGGCATGATGCATCGCTGCACCGCACGACCCATGGCTTGCCTTGCTTTCCAACTGCTGCGGGCGCTTCTTGTCGTTGCGTGGGCCGTCGGTGCGTGGACGCTTGTTGGACGGGTCGCCGCCCAACAACCGACGATGCCGCCGGTGATGGCTCCCTACGGAGCGCCAGCGCCCGGCACGGCGGCGCCAGGGACAACCTGGCAGTCCTACCCGAGCATGCCGCCGCAGCAAATCGTCGTCGGTCGCGCGGCGACGTTCATTCAGCAGGCAGGGCAGAATGGCTGGTCGTCGGAATTCGTCGGCCCCATTGGTCAGCAATGGCAGGCCGGCTATTCGCGGACCTCGGGCCTGCAGTTGGCGATCGACGTGCCAACCGCCTCGCAGTTCGGCTACCAGCGCATTCTGGCGACGGTCCGAAGTCAGCAACCGGCGACCAAGGATCGCAGCGTCGTGGTGCGTTTTCATGCGGGAGGTTGGCAGCATCGCGGCGGGTCGATCAACGTGACCCAATCGCTGACGCTCAAGGCGGGCGAAATGTCGGCGACCTCCGCGTTCATGGCGCCGCAATACCAGGGCTGGCCTGTGTGCGGCTGGGACGTCTCGGTAGATCGCCAAACCGACGACGAGCTGTCGGTGGATTGGACCAACTACTCGCATCAGCAGAACTATGCTTTGGCGGCGCTTGTCGCCTCGCCCCGGCTGGCGGGGTGGGACTTGCAAACAGCGATCAACAACTTGAGCAACAGCTCCGGCATACTCCATTCGTGCACCCCCGCGGAACTTCCCGAGCGGTGGCTGAATCTCAGCACGTTCGACCTCGTGGTGCTCGCCGCCGATGAACTGCCGACGCTGACTGACGCCAAGCTTGAGGCGCTGCAGCGGTGGGTGCGCACGGGCGGCAACCTGTGGCTGTTCGAATGCGGCGAAAACTGGGAGCAAGCGGGCTCGATCGAGAGCGCCCTCGGCGTCGATCGCCGGCGCGGTGCAGCAGGTGACGAGAACGAAGCGGACGTCGCCGCGGACGAGCGCATCGTTGCCCGCGGTTGGCACTTCGTTCCACTGGGCGATCGCGCGCTTGTGCCGATGGAAGGCGCGCTGGCGATCTCGGGATTCGCCGTCGACGATGATGACAAGGATGACGACGAGCAAGCTCATGATCAGGCGGAGGCCGATCGCGCCACGGATGCAGCCGCAGCATCGCCGCCCCAAGCGATCCGCGCGCCCGTGGAGACGTCCCAAGGTCATTTTGCCGTTCGCGGGCACGGACTTGGGACGGTCACGATGTTTCCCGGTTTTTTTCCTCAGGAGCATGATGGCGACGCGACGCTCCTGGCGATTCAGCGTTCGCTGCTCATGCCCCGTTTGTCGTTTGGCACGCGCCAGGGGAACAAGCCGGACGAAGCCAATCAGGAGTTCAACAACCTGCTGATCCCGGGCGTGGGCGTGGCGCCCGTGGGGCAGTTTCAGTTCCTGATTACGCTCTTTGTGTTGGGCATTGGCCCGCTGAATTACTGGTGGCTCAAGCGAAAAAAACGCCTGCCGCTGCTCTTGGCGACGGTTCCTGCCGCTGCGGCGATCGTCACACTGCTGTTGTTGGTTTACGGCGTGCTGGCCGACGGCGTGGGCGTGCGTGCGCGGGTGCGCAGCTTGACGCTGCTCGATCAGGCGGCCGGCGAGGCCTCCACGTGGGCTCGGGCGACCTACTATGCCGGCATGAGCCCGCGCGGCGGGTTGACGCTGCCAAGCGACGTCGGCGTTTACCCCATTCTTTCCGACTGGTCGGTCTCGCGCTACGGCGATGGATCGAGCGCGCGGCGGGAGTTGCGGTGGGGCGACGGGCAGCGGCTCCTGAGCGGCTGGCTGCCTTCGCGCACGAGCACGCAATACCTGACCGTCAGTGCTCGGTCCTCGACGAAGCGGCTCGACCTGCGCGCCACCGACGAGGGGCTGCGCGTCGTCAATCGGCTGGGGGCGACGGTGACGCATCTGATCGTGCAGGATCACGACGGCAAACTGTATTGGAGCGAAAACCTGAAGCCCGATCAGGGCGCCGTCGTGCCGATTGCCGACGCGCTCAAGATTTCCGGCCGATTGCGGCAGTTGTTTTCGGACCGCTTGCCGGAGTTTCCGCCCGGCGCGACGCATTCGTACCGTTACGGTTATGGGATGCCGTCAGGGTACTTGCTTTCGACCAATCTCATGGAATCGCAGCTCGCGGCCATCAATTCCCCGGTGATCGAGAAATGGATCGACGGCAGCTACCTGGCCGTCACCGATCGCGGCGTGGAGGTGGATCTGGGGCTGGACGATGTCGCCGAGGAGGCCAGCTTCCACGTGATCCAGGGAAGGTGGACGCCATGATCCAGGTTCGCCGGCCGCTGATCGAGCTGCGCCAGTTGCACCGTTACTTTGGGCCGACCAAAGCGGTGGTCGACATGAGCTTCGAGGTGTACGCCGGCGAAGTGTTCGGCTACATCGGGCCCAACGGCGCGGGCAAGACCACTAGCATGCGGATCCTCGCCACGCTGGACGAGCCGACCTATGGCGACGCGTTCGTCGATGGATTCTCGGTGGTCGACGACCCGGATCGCGTGCGGCGGCGGCTGGGGTTCATGCCGGACTACTTCGGCACTTACCAAAACATGAACGTGGTCGAGTATCTCGACTTCTTCGCCCGGTCCTACGGTTTGCGAAGCTACCAGCGGAAAGCGGCTGTCGACTACGCGATGGAGTTCACGCTGCTCGATCGGCTGGCGGAAAAGCCGATCGTAGGGCTGTCCAAAGGCATGAAGCAGCGGCTATGCCTGGGCCGCACGATGATTCACGACCCCGCGGTGTTGATTCTCGACGAGCCGGCGGCCGGCCTCGATCCGCGGGCGAGAATCGAACTGCGCGAGATGATTGGCCGGCTTGCCGAGCTGGGCAAGACGGTGCTGGTCAGCTCGCATATCTTGACCGAACTGGCCGAGATGTGCCACCGGGTGGGCATCATCGAGCAGGGCCGGCTGCTAGCGGTGGGGTCGGTCGAGGAGATCAGCGCCTCCTCGCGCGAGACGCGCAGCGAAGTGCGGCTGCGCGTGCTGCACGACGGCGACCGGCTGCTCGAGTGGTTCGCCGCCCGCGGTGACGTGGCCGATGTAAGTGCGCGGCAGGGAGCCATGACGTTGACCCACGACGGCGGGCCCGAGGAACAGGCAGCACTCTTGCGTCAGGTCGTCGAGGCGGGCTTTGCCGTCGTCGAGTTTGCCAGCAAGACGAAGAGCCTGGAAGATGTGTTTTTGCATGTGACCGAAGGTCGCGTGCAGTGAGGGGACGGAAAGAAGGAGTCAGGAGTCAGGGGTCAGGAGTTAGGCTCAGCCCTTTGAAGCTGTCACTTTTTGTTGATTGTGGAATTGCGTTGCT
>CAYSFP010000121.1:0-2117 GCA_964430075.1 uncultured Planctomycetaceae bacterium
GACGCGGCCCCTCCGGGGCCAAGACGCGTGCGTCGATAGCAGAGGCATCATCCTGTAAAGCGCTGGGCTCATAGCGGTCGTCCCTCCGAGACCATCGACGTGTGTGGAACAACGAGGGCTCTGCCCGGGGCCTGAGGGCAACGATTCCTCACCGGCAGGCGGGGGCGGCGCCTCCCTGACTCGCTTCCACGCGTTTTGCGGCTTAGCCTCGGTTCTTCACGCCGGAGGCCAGGCGCCGACGCGTCGCCGATGCGGCCAACAAGGCCATCGCGGCCAATCCGGCCGTCGCGGGCTCCGGCACGCCGTGCACGGCGGCCGCGCTCGGCGCCCCGAAGTTCTGCCCCAGCGTGCGCTGCCACACCAGGAAGTCCTGGCCGTCCACGCGACCATTGCCGTTGCCGTCGGCGTCCACTTTCGTCGTGGAGCCGTAATCCGCCTTCCAGATCGCCAGGTCGGCCGCATTGACGACGCCGTCGCGGTTGTAGTCGCCGTCGGGAATGTGAAGCACGCGCACGTCGCTCAAGATCACCGCGTCTTCGGCGAAGACGTTCTGCTGCGCCACGACTTTGTCGAAATCGAGGACTGGAACATCCGAAAATTGCTGCGCGGTGATCGTCTGAAGATTCTGAATCGCGTCGAGGACGCTCATGCCGCCGCCCACCACGCGGCCGAAGACGGTGAACCCGCCGTTCTGCGTGTCGAGCGCGGGCCCGCCGACTGCATTGTCGCGCATGTTGAAGAACCACTCGCTCGTGCCGCTATTGGGGTTGCCCCCCACTTTGGCCAAGGCAAGCGAGCCGCGCGTGTTCGTGATGCCCGGCTCGTTCGTGACGGCGGGGAATGTCGGGATGTGCGTCGCCCCGAAGATGCCGCTCGGCGGCGCCGCCAGCTTGTACCCTCCGCCCTGGACCACGAACGGCTCGTTCCCAATGTCCGGCGAGCGGTGGATGAAGGTCCCGTCATACCGATCGCTGGTCACATAGTTCAGGAAGTTGGCGACGTGCCCGGGCGTCGCCGCGTCGTACAGCCGCACGTCCACGTTGCCGAGGTTCGTGACGAAGCGCACGATCGTCGCTTCGCTCGCCCGCCCCAGCAGCAACCACGCGACAAGCAGCGCCGTCAGTCGGCTTGTCCGGCGCAGTGCCTGTCCGCCCCACTCCATCGCGTGAATCTCCGCTGAAGAAAGGCGCTCGGTCCGGCTCCCCCCGCCAGGAGACGCCGCGCGCCGCCGTCGTTCGCCCTTGGGTCTGACAAAGGGCAGTTGCCTCGGTCCTTTCATCCTAGTCGCGTCCCCGGAAGGCGTCCACGAACCGGGCGCTGCGCCCCTCGCCCCGAGGCCCTCGCCCTTGGTAGAATCCGACCCTTCGGAACAACTGCTCCCCCTCCCGGCCGATCGGCCGGCGCTTTGTCACATGAAACAGGTCGCACGATGGCTGCTTTTCCCGAAATTTCCCAAATCAAGTACGAAGGCCCTCAATCGAAGAACCCCCTGTCGTTCCGCCACTACAACGCGGACGAAAAAGTCGAAGGCAAAACGATGCGGGACCATCTGCGGTTCAGCGTCGTGTACTGGCACACGTTCCGCGGCACGGGCGCCGATCCCTTCGGCCCCGGCTGCGCCGTGCGGCCCTGGGAGGACGGGACCGACTCGGTCGAGAACGCCCAGAACCGCGCCCGCGTGGCGTTCGAGTTCATGGAGAAGCTGGGCGCGCCGTTCTACGCGTTCCACGATCGCGACATCGCCCCCGAGGGCGCCACGCTGGCCGAAACGAACAAGAATCTCGACGCCATCGTGAAGGTGTTCAAGGAAGAGCAACAGCGCACCGGCATCAAGCTGCTGTGGGGCACGGCCAACCTGTTCAGCAACCGCCGCTACATGCACGGCGCCGCCACGAGCCCCAGCGCCGAGTCGTTCGCCTTCGCCGCCGCCCAGGTGAAAAAGGCCCTCGAGGTCACCAAGGAGCTCGGCGGCGTCGGCTACACGTTCTGGGGCGGGCGCGAAGGCTACCAGAACCTGTGGAACACCAACATGAAGCGGGAGCTCGAGCACCTCGCGCGCTTCCTGCACATGGCGGTCGACTACGCCAAGGAAATCGGCTTCACCGGCCAGTTCTACA
>CAYSFP010000121.1:2127-2691 GCA_964430075.1 uncultured Planctomycetaceae bacterium
CACCAGTACGACAGCGACGCCGCGGCGTGTCTCAACTTCCTGCGCGAGTACGACCTGCTGCCGTACCTCAAGCTGAATTTGGAAACCAATCACGCGACGCTTGCCGGCCACACGATGCACCATGAAATGGAGGTCGCCGGCGCCGCGGGCGCCCTGGGCTCGATCGACGCCAACACCGGCGACATGCTGCTGGGCTGGGACACCGATCAGTTCCCCACCGACGTTTACCTCACGTCGCAGTGCATGTACGCCATGCTGAAATATGGCGGCTTTACCACCGGCGGCGTCAACTTCGACGCCAAGGTCCGCCGCGAAAGCTTCGAGCCGGTCGATCTGTTCCACGCCCACGTCGGCGGCATGGACGCGTTCGCCCGCGGCCTGAAGATCGCCGCCGCGATGCGGGCCGACGGGCAGTTGGAAAAGTTGCTCAAGGAGCGCTACGCGAGCTGGGATTCGGGCCTGGGCGCCGAGATCGAAGCGGGCAAGCACACCTTCGCGTCGCTCGAAAAAGTGATGCTGCAGAAGGGCGACGCCGCGGCGCCCCGCAGCGGCCGCCAGGAAATG
>CAYSFP010000121.1:2701-17907 GCA_964430075.1 uncultured Planctomycetaceae bacterium
AACACGTACATTTAATAGGGCAGGAGACTGGAGGCTGGAGACCGGAGGTCTGGAAGAAGCATTGTCGCCGTCTTCCTACAGCCTACAGCCTACAGCCGACAGCCGACAGCCTCATTTGCTCCCCTGGCTCGTCATCACCGCCGACTCATGCCCCGGCGGGCGCGGCGTCCGCGGGCATGCGCTGGCGTGGTTTCTGCGCACTTACTTCGGCCGCCGGGCCGTCGCCCTCGCGTCGCCGACGGAACTGCGCGAGCGCGCCGTTCCGCGCACGGAAGTGCTGTTCATCGGCTTGCCGTCCTCGCTCGCGCCCGACGAGCTGCGCCGGCTGATCGACCAGGCGCAGCCGCGGCTCGTTGTGCCGTTCGACTATCTCGACCGCCACGAGCTGGCCTGGACGGCGCCCCAGGAGCGGGAGCTGCGCGGCGTAACCGACCGCTACTTCAAGCCCTGGTTCGAAGCGGCGTGGACGTACAACCTGCGGATGGGGCTGTTGCCGCTGCGAACCAGCCGCCGCCGCCAGACCGCGATCATGCTGCACCGCGCTGCGCGGCGCGTGGGCCGGCGCCCCGCGGCCGCCAGCGACGTCTGCTTCTTCGGCCGTCCGAATCGCACGAGTTTTTTCGTCGACGGCGCGGTGCGGCAAGTCGATCAACGCGTTCAGTGGCTGCTGGAAATCAAACGCCAGGCCCCGGAGCTTCGCTTCGCCGGCGGCCTGACCGGCTGCGACGAACCCCAGTTCCACGACCAGCAAGCGATCTACGGCGACCTGTCGGACCTGCGGTATGAGCGGAATCAGGCGGGCTTCGCAACATATTGGCAAGCCATGCGCCGCAGCCGCGTCGCCCTCGCGCCGGGCGGCAATGTGCCGTGGACGTACCGGCATTACGAAGCCCTGTACTCCGGCGCGGTTGTGGTGACGCTCGACTATCGCCGGCGCGACATGCTCATTCCGCTGCCGGTCCGCCTCATGGTGCACGTGCCGGACGAAGGCTCGGCGCTGCCGGCCGTCCGCGACGCGCTCGAGCTGAGCAGAACGCGTCCGCCGCTGGAGGAGGAGGTTTACGCCCACCTGGAAACGTACCTGGCCCACGGCGCCTACTCGCGTCGCCGACCGGCGCTGATCAAGCGCTTCACAAGTCAATTTGAATGACCAGGACATTCCTCATACGATCGCAGGCGCCCGTCGCCACAGCCGTCGCCGCTCCCTGTTCCCAACTCCCAAGGAGTTGCATCCTGTCGCCTGAGGTAGGTCGCGTGTGCGACCAACCCCAGGCTTGGCGATGGAATCCCCTTGGGATTTATGCGGATGGCTCGAACGTCGTTGCGCCGCCGCACGGCGTCTCTACATCACGCTGCGCGCGATCTCGCCGGCGCCGCCTCGTTCATCACCGTGTGATAGAGGTTCGCCAGCCGCTCGGCCATCGCCGCCGGCGTGAACTCGTTCATTCGCCGCTGCGCCGAGTTGCCCAAGGCGGCGAGCAACTCGCGATCGCCATACAAGCGCCGCAGCGCCGCGGCGAGCGCCGGCACGTCGCCGCGCGGCGTCACCAGCCCGTCCTGGCCGTGGCGAACCACTTCCTTCATCCCGCCCGCGTCGCTCACCACGGGGCACAGGCCGTGCGACATCGCTTCGAGCAGCGCCCGACACAACCCTTCGGACCGCGACGGCATGACGAACACATCCGCTCCGGCAACCAGGTCAGCCGCATTCGTCAACGGTCCCGTCATCCGCACACGGGGGGCAATCCGCGGATCCGCCGACAATTTCGTCACGCGGCGATCGAGGACCTCGCCCATGACGACGAAGAAAGTGCTGGGCAGATCGACGCACTCGATCGCAGAGCGAAGCAGCAGGTCCACGCCCTTGACGGGCCGAATGTTCGCCACCGTCGCAATCACAAAGGCGCCCTGCGGCACATCCCAGGCGCGCCGCGCCTCGCTGCGTCCGACCGGCTTAAGCGTCCGCGCCACGCAGTTATACGCCAGGCCGCACCGCGCCGCGTCCACGCCGGAGGCGATCATCGCGTTCCGCACGGCCTCGCTCTCGCACGCGTGCGCCGCGACCAGCGGACAGCGATACGTGATCCACTGGACCGGGTCCCAGACATGCGGCGTCGCGAGGATGCCGCGGAAAGACACAATGCGGGGCGCGTTTCGCAGCGTCGCCGCGGCGAGCGTCGCGTGAGCCAGCGACCGCGACATGAACGCGTGCACCACATCGGCCTGCGTGCGACGAATCGACTCCCGTACGGCCTGCACGCCCCGCAGGCTGATCTTCCGACCGCCCGCGTAATCGACGTCCACATGCCACTTGTTTTTTTCCCCACGCGACGCAGCGGCGGTTGCGTATTGTTCTTTGAGTGCGTGGATCTCCAAATCGCCGCGCCGTGCGAGCGCCTCGGCGAGGAGATCGTTGGCGGAAATCAAGAGCACGCGCGTCTTGCGGTCGGTCATGAAGCTCTCAAGTATTGCGGCGGTTCACTGAACCTGCCGTTGGAGTCAAGCGGCAGCAGCATGCCGCGGAACGCAATCAATGGCGGCAATCGCCGCCGCGTACACGCGATCCACCGTCAGGTCGCGCATGCACTGGTGGTGCTTCAGCGGGCAAGCGCGCTGCATACACGGCTGGCACGGCAGACCGAGCGACACGCTCGTTTCGTGCGGGCTGAACGTGCGCGTCATGTCCGTGCTCGTCGGGCCAAACAGCGTCACCGTGGGAACGCCGAACGCCACGCCGAAGAACCGCGGCCCGCTATCGGTCGACACCAGCAACCCAGCGCGGCGAATCACCGCTTTTGTCAGACCGATCGGCAATTCTGTTTCGTCCGCAAGGCTGGCCACGCGGGCGTCGCGCGCGGCGGCGACGATCGCCCGCGCGGCGTCGCGCTCCTTCGGCCCGCAGTTGACGAGCACTCGCCACCCTCGCTCGACGGCCAGCCGCCGCGCCAGCTCCGCGAACTTCTCGCCCGGCCAATCCTTCGCGGCGCCAAACGCTCCGCCGGTGTTGAACACGGCGACGCGCTCGCTGCGATCCCAGCCCAGCCGCTGCCACACCGCGTCGGCCAATCGCTCATCCGCCGCGGTCGTGGCCAGCTCGAGCGTCGGCGCCACGGGCGGCGCCCCAAGGGCTTGTACGATCTGCAGATAGCTCGCCACCGTCGGCAGCGTTTCGCCGCGATGCCCGCGCCGCCGCGGCGGGTAAACCCGCGTCGTAAGCAGGAGGGAACGAAACTCCCGTGCAATCCCCACGCGCACGCGCGCCCCGCTGCGGTACGCCATCCACGCCGTGCGCAGCGAGTTGGTGAGCAGCACGACCGCATCGAGCCGCGCCGCGCGCAGCTCCGCCACGACCCCCGCTCCCCCTTTGGACTGGTCGCTTAAGCGACCAGTCCGCCCCGCCTTGTGGTACACAATCGCTTCATCGAACCACGCGCCGCCCGCCAACACCTCGGCCACGTAGGGCCGCATGACGCCGACCAGGGCGCCGCCCGCACGGGCATCTCCAACGAGCATCCGCAGCGAGCGCAGCGCGGGCGTCGCCATCGCCACGTCGCCCACCCAATTGGGCAAAAAGACTCCCAACCGCATCCGTGAGATCTCCAACGTGCCAGCCGAACAAGAATCGCTCCCCCGCCGAGCGGCGCGAACTATAGCCGCCGGTCCGTCAGCCAACAATCGAAGCTTGCCGTGCTAGCAAGCGCGTTGCCAAGTTTCTCCGAAACTTGAACGCCGCTGTTTCGGAGAAACAGCCCAACCGTTGCCGAGTCTCTCCGAGACTCGGAAAGCCGCCAAAACGCGGCTTCACGCCCCGCGCACCCCCCGCCCCCGTAACTCCTCCGCAAGCGCACCGGCCGACGTGAACAACACGGCGTCGAGCCCCGCTGCCCGCGCCCCGGCGACGTTCTCCGGCTTGTCGTCCGTGAAGAAGACTTCGCCAGGCGCCACGCCCGCGCGGCGCACCGCGTGCTCGAAGATCGCGGCATCCGGCTTCATCTCGCGGGCCTCGAAGCTGAGCACCGCCAGCTCGAAGCACTCGCGCAGGAAGGGAAATCGCTCGCTCACATGCGCCCAGTCGAGTGCGTTCGTGTTCGACAGCACGCCCAGGCGATGGCCCGCCGCCGCGAGCCGCCGCACCAGGGCGACGCTGTCCTTCAGCTCGCCGAACATATCGCACCCGGCCGCCTGCAGCGCCGCCTGCTCGGGCCGCGCTCCCGTCTGCTGGCAGAATTGCTCGTAAGCCGCCGCGGCGTCGAACTCACCGCGCTCGAACCGCCACTGCAGCGACTCCGTTCCCGCCGGTTCGAACAGCGCCTGCCGTACGGCCTCGGCCTCGATCCTCGCGACCGCCGCCATCTGTTGGCACATCCGCTCGTGCGAAAACGACAACAGCACATTGCCTAAATCGAAGTACAAAAATCTTGTCGTCATGAAGCAAGAACAGGATTTACCACAGAGGGCACAGAGAAAGAGTTTAGGAACCGCAGATGGACGCAGATTAACGCAGATGAACTCCTTATTTCGTCTTTTGCATTGATCTGCGTGCATCTGCGTTCATCTGCGGATAACTCTCCCCTCCCCCGCCATTTCCTCTGTGCCCTCCGTGCCCTCTGTGGTAATGATTGATTGGAAGAATTGCACCAACGCCGGAGATTTCGCATGTCTCGACCGCTTCGCCGCCAGTGGACCCTCGCCCTGTCGCTCGTCGCCGCAGTCGCAGCAAGCCGTGCAACCGCGGCCCCGCCGCGCGTCTTCACGCCCGCCGAGGCCCAGGGCGCCCGGCTGTTCTACCAGGACAACGTGCCCATCGCCATCTTGTCCGGCACGCCCGAGCAAATCGGCCGGCAACACGCCGCCCTGCTCGCCGGCCCCGCCGCCCAGGCGCTCACCTTCCCCAAGCGGTTCGCCAAGGAGATGGGCGCCGAGGCGTTCTATCCGCTCATGGTGCTGGCCGGCCGCTCGCTGATGGCCCACGTCCCCGAGCCCCATCTGCAAGAAGCCAACGTCTTGGCCGAGAGCGGCCAACTCGACTTCGGCCAGATCGCCGTGGGCAACACGCTGCTCGAGCTCCGCCGCATGGGCTGCTCGGCCCTGCTCGTCGACCCCGCGCACAGTGCCACCGGCGGCCCGCTGTTCGGCCGTAATTTCGACTTCCCCACGCTCGGCGAGCTCGACCGGTACAGCCTCGTGGTCGTCGCCCGCCCAGAAGGACGCCGCGCGTTCGCGTCGGTCACCTTCCCCGCGGCCATCGGCGTGGTGAGCGGCATGAACGACGCCGGCCTCGCCGTCGCCACGCTCGACGTGTACCAGTCCGCCGACGGCTCGCCGGGCTTCAACGCCGCCGGCACGCCGCTGGCGTTCGTGTTCCGCCGCATCCTGGAGGAGTGCACGACCGTCGCCGAGGCCGAAGCCCTGCTCCGCAGCGAGCGGCCCACCACGTGGATGAACCTCGCCGTCTGCGATCGCGACGGCACGGCCGTGTTCGAAATCACGCCCAAACACATCGGCCGCCGCGACGCCGAGCGGGGCCTCCTGGCCTGCACGAACCACTTCCGCTCGGGCGGGCTGTGCGTCGACGACGACTGCTGGCGGTACGAACGGCTCACCCAAGCCGCGGACCAGTCGACGTTCAGCGTCGACGACGTGCAAGCGCGTCTGCACGCCGCCAATCAAGGCGACCTGACGCTGCAGACGATGGTGTTCGAACCGCGAGAGTTGGCTCTGCACCTGGCCATCGGCCCGCCGCCCACCTCGGACGACGCGCTGGTTCGCATCGACCTGGCGCCGCTCTTCGCGCAAGAGTTGCCCGGCTCACGCTGAGCCCCTCGCTCGATCCCCGATCCTGCTTGCCTCTTTACTTCGGCAATTTCTGCACCTGCGGCTTGCGTTGCGTACACTTGTACTCTAAAATACGTACACCTGTACTCATCCGGTCCCGCCGGCCTCGTCTCGGTGCACCATGCCCAAGCCTGCCAAACTTTCCCCCGGCGAGCTCGTCGTCGCCCGTGCTGTGTGGGAGCTTGGCGAAGGCGCCGTCGGCATTGTGCACGAGCACGTCCAAGAGCGCCAGCCGATGGACTACGCCACCGTGCAGACCTATCTGCGGCGCCTGGAAACCAAGGGCTGCCTCACCAGTCGCCGCGACGGCCGCACGAAGATTTATCGCCCCAAGACCCCGGCCCATCGCGTCGTTCGTGACGCCGTGGGCGATCTGCTCGGCCGGCTCTTCGACGGCGAGGTGCTGGCCATGATGAATCACCTGGTCCGCGCCCACGGCGTCACCCGCCGCGACATCGCCGAACTTCGTAAGCTGCTCGACGACGTGGAGCCCGATGCGAAACGCTGAAACCGTTCCGGTTGCCTTGTCTCCCTGCGTAGAACCGCCATGACCATCTCCCACGCCTTCGCCGCGGCGGCATGGATGCAATTCTGGCAACTGACCGCCGTCATCCTGTTCGTCGGCGTCGCGACGCTGCTGGTTGGCCGCCGCCGGCCGCACCTAGCCTACGCCCTGTGGATGGTCGTGCTGGTGAAGGCGCTCACGCCGCCGGTGTGGAGCAGCAATCTCAGTGCCTTGGCACGCCTTCAGCAACCGGCCCCGCCCGCGTGGTTGATCGACGATGCCGCCGCTTCCCCGGCGAAGGATTCGCCATCCGAGCCCCAGCCGCAAGCAGAGCGAACCCCATCTGCCCCGTCAACCGCGCCGCCGGCTTCCCGACGTCCCGCGAACGCGCCGGCACGCACGATCTGGCCGCTCGCCTGGCTCGGCGGCGTTCTGGCCATGATCATCTGCGCCGCGTTCATCCGTTTGTGCCGCAACCGCCTGCTCGCGGCGGCCGCGCCGGCCGCGACGCCGCTCGTCGCGCTTGTCGAGGATCTCGCCCGCCACATCGGAGTGCGCCCTCCGGCCGTGCTCATTAGTCCCGACGGCCTCGGCCCCGCGGTGTGCGGCATGCGGCGCCCGTTGCTAGTGCTGCCTCGCAGCGTCGTCGATGCGTCGCTGGATCTGCCGCCGCTCGTGGCCCACGAACTTGTGCATCTCCGCCGCGGCGATCAACTGGCCGTCGGGATCCAATTTCTCGTGCAGGCCGTGTGGTGGTTTCACCCGCTTGCGTGGTGGGCGAATCGCCGCATCTGCCGCGTCCGCGAATCGTGCTGCGACGCCGAAACGGTGGCCGCGCTGCAGTCCCCGCCGCGTCGTTACGCGCGAGCGCTCGTCGAGGTGCTCGACGCCAAGCTGCGCGTCCGTCCCCTGGTCGGTTTCCCTGGCGTTCGCCCCGTGCAGGTGACCGCCGCCCGCGTAAAGGAGATTCTTGCCATGAGTGATTCGCTGCTCAGCCGCACGCCCGCGTCGTACGTGATCGCGGCGCTTGTTCTGGCCGCGCTCGTCTTGCCCGCCGCGAACGACTCGACCGTTACCGCGGTTGCCCAAACGGCGCCCGCACCCCCCGCCAAGCCGGTGCTTGTCCTGAAATATGGCGACAACAAAGCCGACGGCAAAAAGAGCATCGCCGGCGCCGGCGAGATGATCCGCTTCACGATGCCCGAGGGGCAGGCCAATCCGCTGAAGGCCCTTCGCATCCATTGTGCCCGCTACGGCTATCCGCAGCCGCCAGACGAGGACGTCGAAATCAACATCCTCAACGAGGACATGACCGACGTCGTGCACACCGAATTGGTCCCCTACCGATTGTTCAAGCGCCAAGCCGAGTCGCGGTGGCAAATGATCCCCTTTGAAGACTCGGTCGAAGTCCCCGGCGTCTTCTGGATCGTGCTGAACTTCAACGCCGAAGCCACCAAGGGCGTGTACGTCAGCTACGACACGAGCACCGGCGGCGAGCACTCGCGCATCGGCCTGAACGATCAGGACGCGAAGGAAACGGACTTCAAGGGCGACTGGATGGTGCAGGCGGTGCTAGAAAAATAGTCCGTCGTCAGTTGTCCGTGGTCAGTGGTTGGAGCTTCCGCTCCCAGTGCAACGGACCACGGACCACTCCCTCCAATCCGCGTCCGCGCTTCGGACTGGTCGCTTAAGCGACCAGTCCGCCCCTGGTGATCGTCATCCATCACGCCTGGAGCGGAAGCTCCAACCACTGACCACGGACCATGGACCACGGGCAACCTTGTTAATCTGCGTCGACCCTGCCGCCGGCGGCGCCGAATCTGCACCGATCGCACCAATTCTCGCGATAACTCCTGGAGTCCCCGCCTTGCCAGCGCGCCCAGGAGGAGTTCCGTGTCGAGCGTCGACCTTACTCGGCTCACCGCCATCGTCCGTACCTGCGAGCGACCTGCCAGCATCGATCGGCTCATTCGCAGCGTGCAGCGCGTGCACCCGCAGCTCCGCCTGGTGGTGGCCGACGACAGCCGGCAGCCCAAGACGATCAAAGGCGTCGATTGGGTGCGTCTGCCGACGGACATCGGCGTCGGCGCCGCCCGCAACGCCGCGCTGGCTCGCGTGCGCACGCCGTACTTCCTGCTGCTGGAAGATACGCTCGAATTGACGGGCCAGTCCCACATCGATCAGTTGCTGGCGCCGGTGGCGGACGGCAAGGTCGACGTCGCGGCGGGCGACTGCATGAGCTGTCAACGTCGCTTTGCAATCTTCACCCGGCGCAAGCCTGAGCCGGCTCACGCCACGTTCGAGTTCGCCCAGGGCGGGCTCACGCTCCGCGCGGGGCATCGCCCCGCGGTCGGCGACTGGCTGCCGGTGGACCTCGCGCACAACTTCTTCGTCGCCCGCACCGACAAAGTCCGCGCGATGGGCGGTTGGGATCCCCAGTTGCTCGTTGACGAGCGGATCGAGTTCTTCGTCCGGGCCCAGCGGTTCGGCATTCGCGTGGGGCTGGTGGCCAGCGCCGTGGCCAATCGCTGGCCCGACCGCCGCGACCCCGGCCAGCCAGCCACGTCGCGCGATTTCACGAGTCTGGCCCTGGCCAAGATGGGCGTCGTCCGCCTGATCGACGCCGAAGGCCAGGTCCGCGAAGCCGCCGCCCCCGCCGCCGCCCGCGCTGCGTAGACGCATCCGCCGCTTGCGGCTTAGCGCGCCCCCCGCGCCGCGCCCACCGCCTGGAGCGCTCCGCCCCCCAGCGGTAGCTTGAAAAACGACCCCCGAGCCGTCCACGGCAGGCGCCGGTCCGGCCACGACGCAATAATAGGTGCGTCGGCCCGCCTGTCCCGTGGAGTGCCTCGCCGTGTCCGTCACCATCGACCCCATCGCACCTGATCAGCTCGAAGAGCTGCGCCGTCAGAACCAGCCCGTCGCGCTCATCGACGTGCGCACGCCCGCCGAGTATCGCACGCAGCACGCTGTGGGCGCCGAGAATGTGCCGCTCGACGAGCTTCGCGACGCCCGCCTGCGCGAACTGGTCGCCCGCGGGGCGGGCGAGCCCCTCTACGTGATCTGCCAGAGCGGCACACGCGCGCAGAAAGCGTGCGGCATTCTCGCCGAGGCCGGCGCTCCACAAGTCGTCAACGTCCAAGGCGGTACAGCGGCGTGGACCGCCGCGGGCCTGCCGACCGTGCGTGGCAAGCCAACGATGGCGCTGGAACGCCAGGTCCGCATCGCCGCCGGCTCGCTCATCCTCGTCGGCGTCGCGCTGGCGTGGCTGGTCCACCCGGCCTTTGTCGGCCTCAGCGCGTTCATCGGCGCGGGACTCGTCTTCTCCGGCGTCACCGACACCTGCGGCATGGGCCTCGTGCTCGCGAAAATGCCGTGGAACCGGACTTAAGAGTAGTTCCCACTGAGAATGGGACGCGGATGAACGCGGATTAGACGGATACACGCGGATCGGAAAGAGGAACCGCTGATGGACGCTGATGAACGCTAATAAATCAGATGAGCGTCTATTCGCATTTACCAGCGGTTCTTGCTTGTCTGTCTGATTCTTCGTCCGATCCGCGAAAATCCGCAAAATCCGCGTTCATCCGCGTCCCATTCCCCCGAGCCATTCAACCGACGGCAGGTCCCTCATGCGAATCCTCATCATCGGCGCCGTCGCCGGCGGCGCTTCGGCCGCGGCCCGGGCGCGGCGGCTCAGCGAAGACGCTGACATCATCCTCGTCGAACGCGGCGAGGCCCCCTCGTTCGCCAACTGCGGCCTGCCCTATTACATCGGCGGCGTCATCGAGAACCGCCAGAAGCTGCTCGTGGCGCCGGCACAGCAACTCGTCGACCGCCTCCGCCTCGACGTGCGCACGCACAGCGAAGCGCTGGCGATTAATCGCGCGGCCAAAACGGTCCGCATTCGCTACCTCCTCAACGGCGACGAATACGACGAGCCGTACGACAAGCTGATCCTCTCCCCCGGCGCGGCGCCGATCCGCCCGCCGATCCCCGGCGTCGATCTGCCCGGCGTCTACACGCTGCGCGATCTCCGCGACGCCGACGCCCTGCACGCCGCCGTGCAAGGCTCCCAGCGGGCCGTCGTCGTCGGCGCGGGCTTCATCGGGATCGAGATGGCCGAAAACCTCGTCCACCGCGGCATCGCAACGACGGTCGTCGAGCTCAGCACGCAGATCCTGCCGCCCTGGGACGCCGAAATGGTCGCGCCCTTCGCCGAGCGACTTGAGCAGCGCGGCGTTGCGATCCTCCTGGGCGACGCGGCCGAAGCGATTGCAGCGGCCGACGGCGCCCTGCGCCTCCAGCTCAAAAGCGGCGCCGCGCTCGACGCCGATCTCGTGACCCTGAGCGTCGGCGTGCGGCCGGAAAACCGCCTCGCGGTCGAAGCGGGACTCGATGTCGGCGCCCGCGGCGGCATCCGCATCAACGAGCACATGCAAACGAGCGATCCCGACATTTACGCCGTCGGCGACGCGGTCGAGACGCATCACGCCATCGACGGTTCGCCCACGCAGATTCCGCTCGCCGGCCCCGCCAATCGGCAAGGCCGCATCGCCGCCGACCACATCTTCGGCCGCGACGGCACGTATCGCGGCACGCAGGGCACGGCCATCGTCGGCGCCTTCGGCATGGCCGCCGCGATGACGGGCTTCAGCGAGAAGGCCCTGCTCGCCGCCGGCAAAGCATACCACAAAATCTACATTCACCCGGCGAACCACGCCGGCTACTACCCCGGCGCCGAGGCCATGTCGCTCAAGCTGTTGTTCGACGACGACGGCCGCATCCTCGGCGCCCAGGCCGTCGGCGGCGCCGGCGTCGACAAGCGGATCGACGTGCTCGCCGTCGCCCTCCAGGCCGGCCTCACCGTGTACGATCTCGAAGAAATGGAGCTCGCCTACGCCCCACAGTTCGGCTCGGCCAAGGATCCGATCAACATGGCCGGCTTCGTCGCCGCCGGCGTCCTCCGCGGGGATCACCCGGTGAGCCACTTTTCAGGGGGGAAGGGGGAAGGCGGAATGGGGAAGGAAACAGAAGGGATCCCTTCCGAACCGTTTTTGCTGGACGTGCGCACCCCCGCCGAGTTCGCCGCCGGCCATGTTCCCGGCGCGGTGAACATTCCCATCGAAGAGCTGCGCGGCCGGCTCGACGAGCTGCCGCGCGATCGCCCGATCGCCGCCTACTGCAAAGTCGGCCAGCGCGGCTACCTCGCCGCGCGGCTGCTCGCCCAGCGCGGCTTCGACGTGCACAACCTCAGCGGCGGCTACACGACGTACCAGGCCGCACAATCGGCGAAGCGAGCCGCTTCGACCACGTAGTCGAAGCGGCCCGCTTCGACGCGCCTGTTAAACGTGCGTTGCCTTTCACGGTTGGCAACGGGTAGAGTGCCGCTTGTCATTCACCGCGCAACCGCCATGACCGGACAATGTCTCACCGCTGAAACTGCGCCTCCGCCGCCGGCAACGGCGCTCGCCGCGCCCTTCGCCTGGCCCGCGGGTCGCCCGCTACTCGCCGCCGAGTGGCGCCACCTCGCGATGCTCAACTACGAAGCGGACCCTCGCATCCTCGAACCGCTCGTCCCCGCCGAAACCGAACTCGACCTCTGGCACGGCCGCGCGTTCGTCTCGATCGTCGGCTTCCTGTTCCGCCGCACGCGGCTGTTCGGCCTGCACATCCCCGGGCACGTCCGCTTCGAGGAAGTGAATCTACGGTTCTACGTGCGCCGCGAAGTGGCCGGCGAAATCCGCCGGGGCGTCGCCTTCATCCGTGAGCTTGTGCCGCGGCGTGCCGTGACAGTCGTAGCCAACGTGCTCTACGGCGAGCGCTACCTCACCGTGCCAATGAGCCACGCGCTGATCGGCCCGCTGGCAACGCCCAACGATCCGCCGTGCGAGCTGCAGTATCGTTGGAAGTTTGCCGGCCGCACCAACCGCATTCTGATGCAGCCGGCCGGCCAACCGGCGCCGCTCGCGCCGCACTCGCACGAAGAGTTCATCGCCGAGCACTATTGGGGCTACACCGCGCTGTCCCGCGGCCGCGCGAGCGAGTATTTCGTGGCCCATCCCCCCTGGCGCATCTGCCCCGCCGCCCGCGCCGAATTCGACTGCGACGTCGCCGCGCTCTACGGCCAGCAATTCGCGCCGTACTTGTCTGCCGAACCGACGAGCGCCTTCTGGGCCGAAGGCTCGGCGGTGAGGGTGTACCGAGGCTGTAGATTAGAGGCTGTAGGCTGTAGTCCGTAGGCTGTAGGAAAGAAGGAAAGACGCCCTCTCCAGGTGCTGATCGCAGCGTCAAACTCGCCCCCTCCCGCGCGGCAGCGTGCTCCGGCTCCGACCTACAGTCTACAGCCTACAGTCTACAGCCTCACTTCGTCGCAATCGTGCACGACATCGCCAACCCTCGGCTCGCGAGTCGCGCCAACTTCACCGGCAGCCGGTCCAGCAGCGGCTCGATGAGTTGTTTCGTCAGGCGCCCGCCGCCTCCGCACCGCAACATGCGGGCGGGCGTCGCCAACAGCGGCGTCGCCACGCGGCGGAATCCGGCGCGCTTCAGCAGCCGGTTGACTTCCGCGAGTCGGTATTCCTTGAAATGCAGTCCGCGCGCCACGCTGCGCGGCGGCAGGAAATCGCCCGTGACGTCCGAAGGGCGTTGCAGCCAGTTGGGCGTCACCGTCACCAACTGCCCGCGCGGCGCCAACAGGCGATGAATATGGAGGAGATAGTCCTCTAACTCGTCCGTGGGAATGTGCTCCAGCACGTCGTTCCAGAAGACGAGCGTCGGCGGTCCCGGCAAGTCGGCCGGCGCCAGGGTTCGTAGATCGCCCAGCAACAACCCGCCCGCGTAGCGCTCGCCCAGGATCGCGGCCGCCCGCGCACGCATCGCGGCCGACACCTCGATGCCCTGGACCTCGTAGCCCAGGTCGCGCACCTCTTTCAGCAGCAGCCCCGCGCCGTAGCCTATTTCGAACAACTGCGGTCGGCCTTCGCCGCGGGCGACCTGGGCTTCGAGCAGGCCCACCACCAGCCGCACGTACTTGGCGTTGAATCCCATCGCCAGCGGGGCGGCGCTCGACTGGCCGCTCTGCCGGGCCCGCAAGCCGGCGCGTTCCGTGAGAATTGTGGAGATCGTGTCGTACGCCTGCCCGATGATCAGCCCCCGATGCTGCGACGCCGCGGGAAAGGCCAGAATCGCCCGCGCGAACTTCTGTTCCTGCTCCCACTGCAGCTCGTGCAGTTGCCGCTCGTCCATCCCGGCGAGCGACGCCATCTGCCCGCTGGCCAGCATGACGGTCGCCGGTTCAGTCGGCAGGGGAACGATCGGCGGCCGCTCGGCCGGCATGGGGTAAATCGCAAGCATGGCGTCGATGTCGGCGCGTGAACCTTTCCCAGGTGTGAAACTCTTTTCAAGCGTAGTTTGCCCCCGCCGCGCCGCGTTGTCGCGGCTTGCGAGGACGGAGCGGCCGAACGTCCGCTTGTAACGGACGCAACGATTGACGCACCTCCCCGGCGATCCGTAGGATCGCGGCTAGCTCCCTCCCCCGCTGACCTACAGCCTCCAGCCTAAAGTCTACAGCCTTCCGCCCATGCTCGTCCGCCTCGCCGCCGCCGACGACTTCGACGCGATCACCGCCATCTACAATCACTACGTCGTCGTCTCGACGACCACCTACGACGAAGAACCCGTGACCGCCGACGAGCGCCGGCGGGCGTTCGCCGCGCGCGAGGCCGTTCATCCCGTCACCGTGGCCGAGCGCGACGGCGAAATCCTCGGCTTCGGCGCCCTGAGCCCGTTCCGTGCGCGGCGCGGCTATCGCTTTACGGTCGAGAACTCGGTGTACGTCCGCCACGACTGCCATCGCCAGGGCGTGGGCGCGGCGATCCTCGCCGACCAGATCGAACGCGCCCGAGGGCTGGGACTTCACGCCATCGTCGCGGTCATCGATTCCGAGCAGGCCGCCAGCATCGCCCTGCACGCGGGGCACGGCTTCACCGAGGTGGGCCGGATGCCGCAAATCGGCTGGAAGTTCGACCGCTGGCTGGACGTGGTGTTTATGGAGCGGCTGGTTTGAGGCTGTAGGCTGTAGACCGTAGGCTGTAGGGTTGTACTTCTACAGCCTTCTTCAATGACGACACGCCATGAGAGACCACACCCGCCTCCGCGCATTCGAGCTCGCCGACAACTTGGCAATTGAGATTTACCGCGCGACGCAGCCGTTTCCTCGCGAAGAACAGTTTGGAATGACCTCGCAAATGCGCCGCGCCGCCGTCTCGATCGCGTCGAATATCGTCGAAGGGTGTGCGCGTCACACCGAAACGGAGTACCTGCGATTCTTAGACATCGCGTTCGGTTCGGCACGCGAGCTTGAATACCAGATTTCACTCGCAACGCGACTAGGCTTTCTCAGCCACGCCATTGGCGACGCCGTTGCGGCCCTCGCCCAAGAAACATCCAAAGTCCTCGGCGGACTCATCCGCTCGCTACGCAAGTAGCGATCCCCCTCTTACCTACAGCCTACGGTCTACAGCCTACAGCCTTCCCATGCTCAACCGTTACTCCTCCCACATTACCCAACCCAAATCCCAAGGCGCCTCCCAGGCCATGCTCTACGGCACGGGCCTCACCGAAGAGGACATGCAGAAGCCGCAGGTCGGCATTGCCGCCATGTGGTACGACGGCAACACCTGCAACATGCACCTGGGGGAGCTCGCCGCGCATGTGAAAGAAGGCGTCGCCGCCGCCGGCATGGTGGGCATGCGGTTCAACACCATCGGCGTCAGCGACGGCATCTCGATGGGCACCGAGGGAATGTGCTTCTCGCTGCAATCGCGCGACCTGATCGCCGACTCGATCGAAACCGTGATGGGCGCCC